>NZ_JAESIF010000007.1:0-188574 GCF_016757295.1 Streptomyces sp. M2CJ-2
CGGGGCGCGCCGCCGAACGCCGCGGGTGCCGCGCCCGGCGCGGGCGGCGCCGCCATGGCGGGCGCGGCACCGAAGCCGGCGGTGTGGGCCGAGAGCCGCGCCCGCTCCGCCCGCAGCAGGCGCTCCCGCTTCCGCTCCTCCTCGCGCCACCGGGCCAGCGCCTCCGGCTTCAGCGGGAAGGACTGCAACTGGACACCGCCCCACACCTCCTCGCCGGTGACCTGGCCCTCGACGGTCGCGCCCAGCCCCAGTGGCACGGCCACGAACTGGCGGACCGTGCCCTTCCCGGAGTTGATGCCGTCCAGCCAGGGCTGCCGGGGCAGCACCAGGTAGTTCTGCGGGTCGCGAGCCGGCCGGTCGCTCCACGGGCGGCCGGAGACCGCGCACACCTTGCCGACCCCCACCTGCAACGCGGCCGGCTCTTTGGTGCCCGCGAAGCTCAGCCACATGGCCTCCCGCAGATACACCGGGAGCATCACACCGCCGCGTGCCCGCCAGGCTTCGGGCACCGACTCCGCGTAGTCCGCGACACGCCGTACCGGGAACTCGCCCAGGCCCGGCGGCAGGGCGTGCGTTCCCGTCTCCGGCAGCCGCAGCGTACGGATGAACCGCACCGCCGTACCGCCAGGCAGCCGCAAGGTGTTCCCGTCGATCCGCACGGTGGTGTCGGTCATCCGCGCGCCCCCTTCGTCTCCGTGGCCGACGGCGCGCACACCGCCGGCCGGTCCCGTCACAGAGAACGCCCGGCGGTACCCCGCTGGTTCCGGCGCAGCCGCTTCGGCACGCGCAGCCGCTCCCGCATCCGGGTGAGCCGCGGCAGGCGTTCACGCTGCTCGCGCGCGTGCCGGTCCAGCTCCTCCAGCAGCCTTTTCGAACGGTGCTCGATGTCCATCTCGTCGAGAATGCGGTTGACCTCGGTCAGCAGCGCGCCGTGCAACTGCCACTGACGGGCGTCCCGCCGCACCTCCTCCAGCAGCAGTCGGGCCAGCCGGTCGCGGGTCGTGGCGGCCTGCCGCAGCCCCGCGATGAGCCGCTCCTCCGCGGACTCCGCGCTCTCGCTGACGCTCGAGGTGACCAGCACCGAGAAGCTGACCACCGCGTCGGAGATCTCGGCCAGCAACTGTTCGACGGCGGCACCCGTCTCCGGCGGGAACAGGGGGTCCGGCTCGCGTTCCTTCGCGAGGTCGGTGAAGGTGCGTGCCAGCACCCGCAGGACGACCGTGCAGATCTCCAGGGTGTCCAGGCCGGTGCGCAGCACGACCCGGTGCAGCAGCCCCTCCCGCACCCGCGGGTTCAGCCGCAGGCTGTCCTCGGCCTGCCGGAGGTCCGCGTCCACCTCGGAGATGTCGTGATCGAGCCGGCGTGCCTCGTGCAGCCGGGCCGCCGCGCGATGGTGGGGGGTGCGCTCGGAGGCCTGCTCGCCCAGGCGCAGCATCAGCTGCCGCACCCGCCGGGCCAGCGACTCGATCGACTCACCGGCCTCCTCCACCCACACCGGAGGGGCCAGCAGGAGGTTGAAGGCGAGCCCGACGACGGCGCCGATCAGCGTCTCCACGATCCGCGCCCACGCGGTGTCCCCGTGGTGGGTCACCCCGAGCACCAGCATCGCGCTGATCGCCACCTCGGGTACGAACTCGTCCACGCGTACCAGGTGGCCGACGATCAGTGACGCCAGGATGAGCAGGCCCAGACTCCACCAGCTCAGTCCCACCAGCAGGCTGAAGAGGATGGCGACCACCACCCCGGTCACCACGGCGTTCACCCGGCGTACGCCGGTGGTGAGCGTGGAGAACAGGGTGACCTGGACGACGAGCAGAGCCGTCAGGGGGGCGGTGAGCGGGGCGGCTTCCGGGCTCAGCCGCAACGCGATGATGTAGGCGATCGTCGCCGCCGCCGCCGAACGCAGCGTCTGCACGGCCACGGGATCGCGCCGCTGCTTGACGAACTGCCTGGCCGGCGACACCCACTCACGAACCACTTGCATCCTCCGACGGTTCCCCGTCCCCGGACGCATCGAACGTGTTCAGGGAGGACCGTAGTCGGCCGGGTGATGAGCCGGGGCATCCACCGACCAGTGCTTACCAATGCCGACCGATGCCGCGACCGGGTGTCACACCTTGTCGAGGAAGGCGTGGAGGTTGCTCAGCGTGCGGGCGATCTGCTCCTCCAGGGTGAGGGTCTCCTCGAAGCGGGGGCCCGTCTCCGGGACCTTCTTGCCGCGCAGGTAGAGGGAGCAGGCGAGGTCGGTGCACATGTAGGCGCCGACCGAGTTGCCCTCGCGCCCGGCCGTGCCCGCCCTGCGCGCGGTCATCAGGGAGACGCCTCCGCGCGGATGGGTCGTCAGGCACAGCGAGCACATGCTGCGCTGCAGGAACCCGCGCCGGGCGGACTGGAAGCGCAGCGCCACCCCCACCAGGCGGCCCCGGTCCGCACGCTCGGTGACGAGGTAGCCGCGGTCGGGCGCACCCGGGTCCCGCCAGCCCAGGAAGTCCAGCTCGTCCCAGGTCCGCTCCCCGAGATCGTGGGGTACGAACAGGCGCTTGGCCTCACCCTTCGAACAGTTGACAAAGGAACCGCGGATGTCTTGTTCGGTGAGTGATCTCATGGGGTTCTCCCAGCCTGGCCTTTCTGAACCTGGAGGCTCTGGTTTCCGGCCCAGGGTAAGGATCCCGAAGGAGCGTGAGCCAGCGCTTTTCCCCGAGAGGGCCTCGCCGCGGGGCCGCGCGGGGCAAAGTGCGGGGGGCTGTGGCACGGTGACGAGGGCCGACAGTGTTGGTTCACAGTTAGTTCACTACATTAACTAAGGGTGGGGGGAAGTCGCGCCGATCCGGTCCTCGACGGTATGTTGCAGGTCGGGCAGTGTTTCGGGAGGAGCCATATGGCGGGGCGGAACGGGCGCACGGTACGCGACCTCAGACGGGCCAACCGTACGGCCGTGCTGCAGCGGCTCTACTTCGACGGCCCGCTCAGCCGCTTCGAGCTCGGCCCGGCGACCGGCCTCAGTTCCGGCTCGGTGAGCAATGTCGTCGCCGACCTGATCGGTGACGGCCTGGTCGAGGAGGCGGGCAGCGTCGACTCCGACGGCGGCCGCCCGCGCACCCTGCTGCGGGTGGCACCGGTCAGCGGCCACATGATCGGCGTCGATGTCGGCGAGACCCGGGTACGGATCGAACTGTTCGACCTGACCCTCACCGAACTCGCCCGGGCCGAGCGCCCGCTGGAGCAGCAGCGCTACGAGGTCGAGGTCATCGTCGACCACATCCGCGCCGGAATCACCGAGGTGCTCACCACCGCCGACCTCGACCCCGAGCGGCTCCTCGGCGTCGGCATCGGCGTCCCCGGCATCGTCGAGCACACCCCCGACCGGGGCGCCGTCGTGCACGGGCAGACCATCGGCTGGGACGCCATCGAGCTGGAGTCCCTGCTGCGCAGCGGTTCGCCCCTGCCCGAGGGCGTCCGCTACTTCATCGACAACGGAGCCAAGACCCTCGGTCAGGCCGAGATGTGGTTCGGGGCCGGACGCGGCGCCCGCAACGCCCTCGTCGTCCTCTTCGGCTCCGGCGTCGGCGCCTGCCTCGTCACGCCCGAGGTGGAGCACGGCCGCGCGGTCGAGTGGGGGCACCTGACCGTACGGGTGCGGGGCCGCCGTTGCCGCTGCGGCGCGCTCGGCTGCCTGGAGGCCTACGCGGGCGCCGAGTCGCTGCTCGCCCGGTGGCGGGAGGAGGGCGGCCGGGGCCCCGGCGGAACCGACGAGGAGACGGCGCTGACCTCGATGCTCGCCGCCGCCTACCCCGCCGACGGCACCGCCGCCGACCCGGTCGCCCTCGCGGTGCTGGAGGAGACCGCCGAGTACCTGGGTGCCGGCCTCTCCGACCTGATCAACCTCTTCCAGCCGGAGCGCATCCTGATGGGCGGCTGGGCCGGCCTTCAGCTCGGCTCCCGCTTCCTGCCCGCCGTGCGCAGGCACGCCCTGTCGTACGCGCTGCGCCACCCCGCTGAGAACGTGACGATCGAGCTGGGCAGTCTCGGCCCCGACGCCGTCACCGTCGGCGCCGCGATCCTGCCGCTCGCCGACTTCTTCACCTGCGGCGGACGGCGCCCCGATCCGGATCCGCAGTCCCCGCAGCCCGCCTGGCGCAGAGCGCTCCAGGAACGGGCGCCGCGCTGAGGTTTCGCAGCTCACAGCGCAGGTACCCGCGCGGCAGCCCGAGCGACGGCGTACGGACGCCCGTACGCGACGGCCGTACGTGACGGCGTGCGGAGGAAGGGAGAGGACCATGGCCGACCACCGCGACGAAGGACCGGACGAGAGCGGTCAGGGTGTCCCCCGGGACCTGCCCGACCAGCAGGCCGGTGCGGGCGAGGACCCCTGGGAGGTCGCACCCGCCGCCGCCGAGGAGGAGTCCGCCGGACCGGACGCGCCCGGTGAGCGGCAGCCCGACGTCCCCGACACGGACGAGGCCGGGACCGGCCGCCGGGGCGCGCCGCACTCGGCCTCCGCCAACCCGGACCAGCCGGTACCGGACGAGCCCTCCGCCTGACGCGCGGCAGGCCTGCACGGCCACCGCCGTACGGGAAGAACGGGGAAATGCGGGAGAATACGGTGGAATGCGAGGAATGCGAGGAATGCGAGGAAGATGGAAGCCCCGGCCGTGACGGGGGAATCACGGCCGGGGCGGTCAGGGGGTGGGCATGGGCACGGGCGGCGGTCGCCTCTCGGCGGACGGCTCCACAGAGCTTCAGTCGAACGATCGTCCCTGTGGGCGGAAGGTGAGGCCCGGGGACACTGTTCCCTCCGCACCCACGCCTCCTTCAACGGGGAACGGCCTCCGGGTGTTCCGTCCGCATGTCCGGTTCGGGGTGATGTGTGTCACCTCGAACCGCGCTCCCGGGCGCGGTCGCAGCCGGGAACCTGCGGGTCGAGCAGCCTCGGCGCGCACGCGTCGGTGTCGACACTCCGGGGCTCCCGGGTACGGCTGTCGGACTTCCTGTCTGCCGGGTGACTCCCCGAACCCGCGTTCGTCCGGTTTGCGTCCTACCCTTTGAGGCATGACGGAAAGCTGGAGCCTGTACATGACCCATCCACGGATCATGGTGCTCGGCGTACAGCCCGGTACGCCGCCGTTCCGGATCGTGGAGATCGACGGAGAGGTGATCGGCGAGGCAAGAGCGATCACGGACGTGCTGCGGGCCGCCGCCGCGTTCGGGATCACGGTCCATGATCTCGACGACCCGGACACGGTGCGCTGGGTGGGCGGAGACAAGTTCACCTGGACCGTTCGCCGGTAGGCGTGAGGAGAGCGACGCCCTCCGCCCCCGAGGCCGTGGTGGCGCCGCCCGGGTCACACCTGTTTCTTGCTCCTCGGCTCGGCCTCGGGCAGCGGCTCGGCCTTGCCCCTGGACTTCGGCTTCCCCTTGGCGCTCGGCCTCGCGTCGGCCTTCGGCCTCCGTGCGTGCACGGCGCGGCTGAGCCGCCGTCCGAGCAGCAGATACCCGATCAGTGCACCGCTGGTGTTCAGGATGACGTCGTCGATGTCGAAGGCGCGTCCGGTGATCATGGCCCCCTGCGCGAACTCCACCATGAGCATCACGCTCCCGGTCAGCAGCAGCACGCGCAGGAACCCGCGGGTGCGCGGGGCCACCACCGGCGCGAGGAGACCGAAGGGCATGCCCAGAAGGATGTTGCCGCCGACCTGGCGCACGGCGTCGCGCAGCGCGGGCTGGTCGAGATAGGCCCGCAGGGAACGGCCGGGACGCAGATTGGTGTGGATCAGCGCCTCCGAGGCAGGGGAGGGCTGCAGGGTGAGCCGGGCCAGCATCATCGCGAAGACGACCATGAAGGTGAAGGCGCACAGCATCGCGAGCAGCCGGATCGGAAGGGGCAGCGGTCGCGGCCCGCCGTTTTTGCTCCTGGCGCCGGGAGCGGTCCCAGGACCGCTGCCCGGCGTGCGGCGCCACCCGAAGAGCCGGTGTGAGGCAGTGCGGGGCATTCCGTCCTCCTATGGTAAACTGCTCTGCTGGATCGGTCAGTTACCCGGCTACACGACCATCAAGCCGACCCTGTGCCGGTACGGCTCAGTCGCCGTAGGCGACCTTCACCTTCTTGAACCCCAGGGAGCGCAGCAGCCCTTCGAGTATCTCCGTGGTGTTGCTCTCGGCGCGGGCGGTCAGCCCGCTCTCCTTCGCCGCGTCACCGATGTGCCGTACCGCGAGCTTCTGGACGGCCTGCTCGCTGTTGGGGTTGTCCGAGAAGAGGTCACCGAGCCGGTCGAGCAGCCCGCGCTGCTTGGAGACGGCGTAGGAGCGCTCGGGGTCGAGTGCCGGAGTGCCCAGACGGGCGTGCGGCAGCCGCAGGGTGGCGGACGTACGGTCCTCGTCGACCCGTACGTCCTCCTTGCCGAGCTTTCCGAGGTCGACATAGGCGTCGACGGTGCCCGCGCCCACGTACAGGGTGCGGCTGCCGCGGACCGCGTCGGGCAGGAACCTGGCGTCCTTCTCCAGATCCACTACGACCTGGAAGTTGCCGGTCGCCGCGTCGTACCGGCTGATGTCCTGGATGGACTCCAGGAGCGCGGGACCGGAGCGGTCCTGGGTCTCCGTGCCGAACAGGTCCTTCAGGCCCGGCAGTACGCTCAGCCGGACACCGGCGAACAGCACGGCGAGCACCACCACCACCGCGGTCAGTGCCTTCGCCCAGCCCGGTATGCGCCCGGGGAGGCGCCTGATGGGAGTCGTCATGGTGACGGCCCTCCTTCCTACTGACCGAATGCCCCCCACTTCCCCTGACAGACAGGGAAGTTGAGGTGCGGGGGGACAGCGTCGGGAGCACACGGGGGGCGCACGCCGTAGCGGCGCGGCGGGCTGGGTGAGGGCTCGTGGCCAGTAGCATGAGGCTCCCGGCCGACAGCTCATCGGAGGATCCGACCGTGCGAGACATCGCCGTGTTCAGCGGCAGTGCCCATCCGGAACTGGCGGCGGAGGTCTGCGCGCATCTCGGTGTACCGATCAGCCCGGTCCGCGCCAGCCGGTTCGCCAACGACTGCCTGGAGGTGCAGCTGCTGGCCAACTGCCGGGAGCGGGACGTGTTCCTGATCCAGCCCCTGGTCAAACCGGTCCAGGAACACCTCGTGGAGCTCCTCCTGATGTGCGACGCGGCCCGTGGGGCGTCCGCCTCCCGGATCACCGTCGTGATGCCGCACTACTCCTACGCCCGTTCCGACAAGAAGGACGCCCCGCGCATCTCCATGGGCGGACGCCTGGTCGCGGATCTCCTGGTGGCGGCAGGCGCGAGCCGCGTCCTGGCGATGACCCTGCACGCACCGCAGGTGCACGGCTTCTTCTCGGTGCCGGTGGACCACCTGCACGCACTGCGTGAACTGGCCGCGCACTTCCGCCAGTACGACCTGAGCCGCACCACCGTCGTCTCGCCCGACCTGGGCAACGCCAAGGAGGCAGCGGCGTTCGCCCGGCTGATCGGGGCGCAGGTGGCGGCCGGGGCGAAGCAGCGGTTCGCCGACGACCGGGTGCGGATCAGTTCCGTCATCGGTGAGGTGGCCGGGCGGGACGTCATCGTCCTGGACGACGAGATCGCCAAGGGCAGCACGGTGCTCGAACTGCTCGACAGGCTAAGGGAACTGGGCCCGCGATCCATTCGCGTGGCCTGCACGCACGGCCTGTTCGCGGCCGGCGCGCTCAAACGCCTGAGCGAGCAGCCCGACGTGCTGGAGATCGTGTGCACCAACACCGTTCCGGTGCCCGCCGACGAGCACACGGACAAGCTGCGGGTCCTGTCCATCGCCCCGGCGCTCGCCGAGGCGGTGCGCCGCATCCACAACGGTGAGTCGGTCAGCGCCCTGTTCGACGCCCCGCCGACCGCGTAGCGGCCCGGACGCTCACATCGGGCCGGGTGCGGCCCCGGGGTGTTCCAGGGCCGCGTCCAGGGTGGGCCGAGGGGGCAGCAGCCCGGCCAGGCCGGTGATCCGCAACAGGCGCAGGGTCAGCGCGTGGGTGCACACGAGGTGCAGCCGGCCGTGCTGGTCCAGCACCCGCTGCCGGGCGCGGTACAGCAGGCGCAGACCCGAGGCGTCCAGGAACTCGATTCGGGTCAGATCGAGCACGATGCGGCACTCGGGGTCCGAGGTCGCCGCATCGAGGTGCGGGACGACCTCCGCCTCCGCGGCTATGTCGATCTCGCCGTGGAACTCCAGCACGGTGTGTCCCCGGTCCTGGTGGACGCGGAGATACCGGGTAGGCGGTGCAGGTTGGTGCCGCACCACGCCATCGCCTCCAGCCTGCTCCATGCGCGGTGGGATCGGCCCAACGCCGCTCCCTGCCTTGCAAGTTACCCTTGGGCGGGCGGATGCGGGCATGTTTGAATGTCATATGTCTTCGAATTGCGGCCACGTTCTTCCGGGTGGCGACTGCTGTCGGATCCAACTGCCAAGCAAGTAAGGCCACTTGTGGATCCTCACCTCTCCTCCGGAGCGTGACGGAACCCTCACTTCCACCACCCCCCGAACTTGATCCTTTTGTGGTGGGAACCGATAAGCTCCTTGACAGCGCTGCGAGTTGAAGCGATCGCGCCGCGCTCGTTCGCGGTCCGTACCCCTGAGTGCGATCCCTTGCACACCCCCCTGTTCGATCGTGTTGCTTCGAAGGATGCAGATGGAACTCGCCACTCCGCCACCGGCGGCGCGGCCTCCTGTCGCCTGGTACAGCTGGTGGTTGATGCCGCTGGGCCTGGGCGGCGGGACGGTTGCCGCCACGTTCATGAGCTCGGAGCGAATAACGACGGCCGTCGCCGGCGCCGCCGCCACGGCGGCCGGTGCGATGTGCGTACGGCTGTTGCTCCGCACCCGGACCCGACTGGCCCGGACGGAGCACACCCTCCGTGCCGCACAGGCCGACCACGAGGAGCGGTTCGCCGAGCGGAACGCCGCACACGAACGGCTCCTCGCCGACCGGAACACGGCACACGAGGACCGACTCGCAGCCCAGGCGCAGTCCTTCGAAACGCGGATCGTTGAGCAGGCCGAGCGCCACGACGCCTGGCTGGCCGAACAGGCAGCCGGTCACGAAGCGCGGATCGCCGAGCAGCGTGAGGCCCTGCGGGAGCAGTCGGCGCACCAACTGGCCGCGGTGACCAGGCTCGCCGACGAGCAGTTGCCGGAGGCGATCGAGCGGCTGCGCGCCGGTGACGCCATCGACGACGTGCTGCCGAGCGTCGACCGGAGCGCCGAGGTCGGGGTCGAACTCCAGACCGAACTGCGCAGGACCCTGCGGATCGCCCTGATGGCGCTCGAGGAGGAGTTCGACCGCTCCACCTCCGCCGAACAGGCCGTCATCAGCATCGGCAACCGCATCCACGTACTGACCAGCAAACTCCGGGGCCGGCTGCACGAACTGCAGGGCGAGCACGGCCGCCTCCCGGTCGTCGCCCGAGGCCTGATGGAACTCGACCAGGAGATCGGTCCCGCCGACTGCCTCGCCGCCAGCGTCGGTGTGCTCGGCGGTTCGGACCGGCCGGGCAGGCAGTGGCAGGAGCCGCAACGGCTGCTGAGCGTGATGCGCGGCGGCATCGGCCGGATCAAGGACTTCCACCGCGTCCAGCTGCGCCGACTGCCCGAACTCGGCGTCGACGGCGGCCTGGTGGACCACCTCACGCTGATCTTCGCGCATCTGCTGGACAACGCGGCGCGCTACTCGCCGCCCACCGAGCCCGTGGTCGTCTCCGGCAAGGAGGTCCCGAACGGCGTCGGCATCGAGATCCAGGACTCCGGCAAGGGCCTGAGCGAGGAGAAGAAGCGCGAGGCCGAACACGCCCTCGCGGGCACCGCGCCCGGCGCGGGGATCGGCGGCATCACCGAGGACGCGAACATCGGCCTCAGGGTCGTCGGCGTCCTCGCCCGCCGCTACGGCATCCGCGTCACCTTCGCGGACTCGCCGTGGCTCGGCACCTCGGTGGTGGTCGTCGTACCGCACAAGTACTTCAGCCCGCTGCCCACGGCCGCCGCGGCGCCGACCGCTCCCGCGCCGAAGACCCCCGCCGTCCCGTCCGTCCTGCCGTGGACCGCGGTCACCGACGACGGGGAGGCCGACCGCCGGCCGGCCGAATCCGCCGTGTCCCCGGAGCCCGACGGAGAGCCGGCCACCACGCCCGGCGGACTGCCCCGCCGCCGCAGCGCCAGGCGGACCGAGGCGGAGCCGCAGCCGACGGGACGGCCCGAGCGCGGCGGGCCGAGCACCGTCACCCCCGTACCACCGGACGCGTCCTTCGTCGGCCTCGCCGCCTTCGCCACCGCCGGCCGCGACATCGCCGGACGCGACAGCGCGGCACACGACGCGGGGGCGCACGATTCCCGAGAACGCGACACCGGCGCGGCGCCCGAAGCGGCCACCACCGGTGACACCCCCGCAGGACGCGAGTCGTCCACCGAGCACCGCACCGAGGAGAGCGACCACACCCCATGACACAACAGGGAAACGACGTGAGCTGGGCGCTCCGTGATCTCGTCGAGAGCATCCAGGAGATCCGCTTCGCCCTCGTGGCCTCCAGCGACGGCAAGGCCATCACCTCCTTCGGGGCGGACGACCCCGACGACGTGGACCGCTTCGCGGCCGTGGTGGCCGGTCTGCAGGCGCTGGCCCAGCCGGTCGCCGAACAGTTCCCCTCCTACGCGGGGCAACTGCGGCTGGCGATGATCGAGGTCGACGGCGGTCACCTCTTCGTGGTCCGCGCCGGCGTGGAGACCTACCTCGGCGTCCTCGCCCGGGAGGGCCTCGACCAGGGCCTGCTCGGGCACCAGATGAGAGACCTCGCCCGCAGAATGGGAGAGCTCCTCGGCACCACTCCGCGCCTGGAGGAGCACTCTGGATGAGTGCTCCCCGCCGGCCGTCGGACCCGTCCGGTCTCGAGCGTTACTACGTCCTCACCGGAGGGCGCAGCGGACCGGGCGGTTCGGCGGCGAGTCTCGACGTGGCGACCCTCGTCGTCTCCCGCTCGGCCCCCGTCCCGGGGATGCAGCACGAGCACGAGGAGATCGTCCGGCACTGCCGCGATCCGCTCTCGGTCGCCGAACTCGGCGCCCACCTCGGACTGCCGTTCAACATTCTCGCCGTGCTGCTGTCGGACCTGCTGGACGAAGGCCACGTCGAAGCCCGTGACCCCATGCCGGCCCACGACGCCGGCCGCGGGCCCGACCTCGCGCTCCTTGAGGAGGTACTCAGTGGACTTGAAAGGCTTTGAGCAAGCCGGTCGGCATACGGCCGGGGACACCCGCTCGGTGAAGGTGATGATCGCCGGCGGCTTCGGTACCGGAAAGACCACGATGGTCCGGTCGGTCAGCGACATCAAGCCGCTCACCACCGAGGAGACCCTCACCCAGGCCAGCGCCGCCGTCGACCACCTCATCGGTGTCGCCGACAAGGCGGAGACCACCGTCAGCCTGGACTTCGGCAAGATCGGCATCAACGACAGCCTGGTCCTGTACCTGTTCGGCACGCCCGGTCAGGAACGGTTCTGGTTCCTGTGGAACGGACTGTTCAAGGGCGCGCTCGGCGCCGTCGTCCTGGTGGACACCCGGCGGCTTGCCTCCAGTTTCCGGGCGATCGAGGAGATGGAACGGCAGAAGGTGCCCTTCGTCATCGCCCTCAACATCTTCCCCGACTCCAAGCACTACCCGGTGGACGAGATCCGGGACGCCCTGGACATCCCCGAACACATCCCGGTCGTGGCCTTCGACGCACGGGACCGGGCCGCCAGCCGCGATGTGCTCGTCACCCTCATCCATCACCTGCGGGAACGCTCGGCCGTGGCCCTGGAGTCCCGATGAGCGACCCGACCGAGAACACCCCCGGCGCGACCCGCGGCTGCCCCGTCGCCCACCACGGCGCGGACCTCGCCCGGCTGTACGGGCAGGAGGCCGCCGGTGACCCGGGCGGCGTCCACGAGCGGCTGCGCAAGGAACACGGGTCGGTCGCGCCGGTGCTCCTGGAGGGCGACGTGCCGGCCTGGCTGGTGCTCGGCTACCGGGACAACCGCCGGGTGCTCGACAACCCCCGCCAGTTCACCCGGGACGCCCGGATCTGGCGGGACCGGCGTGAGGGGCGCGTCGCGGACACCTCACCGCTGGTCCCGATGCTCGGCTGGCGCCCCGACTGCGTCTCCCAGGACGGCGAGCCGCACCGCAGGCTGCGCGGAGCCGTCACCGACGGACTCCAGGCCGCAGCCGGCCGCGGTGTCCGACGGCACGCCACGCACTTCGCGAACAAGGAGATCGACGCCTTCGCGGATTCGGGCAGCGCCGATCTGGTGAGCGACTACGCCGACTACCTGCCGATGCTGGTGCTCACCCGCGTCCTGGGGCTGCCCGAGGCGGAGGGGCGCGACCTGGTCGAGTCCTGCGCCCAGGTCCTCAAGGGCGGCGAGGACGCCGTCACGCACGACAGCCGCATCCAGGAGATCCTCGGGGCGCTCGTCGTGCGCAAGCGGTCCGAACCCGGCAGCGACCTCACCACCGCCCTGCTGGCCCACCACGCCGGGCTCGACGAGGACGAGGTGGTCAGCCACCTGCGACTGGTGCTGATCGCCGGCCACACCACCACCAGCAACCTGCTGGCCAGGGTGCTCCAACTGGTCCTCACGGACACCGCACGGCTCTCCGGGCTGATCAGCGGTCGGCTGAACGTCTCCGCGATCGTCGAGGAGGTCATGTGGAACAGCCCGCCGCTGGCCGTTCTGCCGGGCCGGTTCGCCACCAGCGACCTGGAACTCGGCGGTCACCGCGTCCGCGAGGGCGACCTGCTGGTGCTGGGCCTCGCGGCGGGCAACCAGGACCCCGAGATCCGCCCGGACGCCGGGGTGTCCGTGCAGGGCAACCAGTCGCACCTGGCGTTCAGCGGCGGGCCGCACGAGTGTCCGGGCCAGAACATCGGCCTGGCCGTCATCGAGATCGCCGTGGACGTCCTGCTGCACCGGCTGCGGGACCTGCGCCTGGCGGTACCGCCGGGGGAGCTGTCCTCGACCGCCTCCACCTGGGAGACCCGGCTGGACCGTCTGCCCGTCGAGTTCAGTGTTTGACGCCGACGGTGCCGCCGGTGCCGCGACCGCCGACCGGGCCGGCCACCGTGACCGGTGGTGCTGCGCGGCCCCGCCACGGGGCCGCGCAGCACCACCGGCTCACACGGTCAGCAGGTCGTCGACCGAGCCGCGGCCCGCCTGTTCGGCCGTGGCCACCGCTCCCTCCTTCGCCGCCGCGTAGCGGCCGCTGGTCAGGGCCCACTCGTAGTTGCCCTCGATCCAGTGCTGAATGGCCTGTACACCCTTGTCCACCCGGTCGCGTTCCTCCGTGTCGAGCCCCAACTCGTCGCACATGTCGGGCACCCGCGACTCGAGGAGGAGATACTCGTCCAGGCAGGCGGTCGTCATGCGGTACGCCTCGGCGGCGGCCTCCTCCCAGGAGCAGCCGCGCTCCCGGTGCAGTACGGCGATCAGGTTGTGGCCGTCGCCGCGGCGCCGCTCCCGCTCGAAGGAGTGGATGTCGTTCATGAACCCGATGGTGTCCGCGGCCAGATCACGCATCCGCTCCATCAGCGGATGCGCCATCGCCCGTGCCGGCACCTCGAAGCCGCGGCTGCGCTCACCGGCGTCGATGCTGTGGTGGATGCCGACGGTACGGCGCCGGAACACGGTGTACTCGTCGAGGCCGAGCGTCCCGGCCAGCCCGCGGGCCGCCAGGTCGACCTCCTCGCAGTGGGCCACCAGGAACCGCCCCCAGGACGCCGCGAAACGGGTCTGCCAGGTCAGGGACATGCCATCCGAGAGGCGTTCCCAGACCTGAGCCCAGGCCACCGTGATCGGACAGACCACCCGAGGGGTGCTTCCCGCCGGCCGCAGCGGGGTGACGATCAGCTCCCGCGCCACGTCCGCTATCAGGTCCGCGCGGTCCGGCCGACCGGAGTCGAACTGGTCGTCGAAGAGGAAGGCCAGGGAGAACCAGTTCATCAGGACGACCATGTCCTCGGCCGAGGCGTACGGATAGGTACGGGCGGCGGCCTGCGGCAGGTCCCAGGAGCGGTACTCGTCGAACCCGTCCCGGCTGCGGACCAGGCCCATCTCCCACACCCAGCGCAGATGGCGCGCGCGGGCGTACTCCAGATGCTCGCTGACGGGGGTGTTGAAGGGGAGATCGAACCGGACGTCCTGAGACATGTGCTTCCTTTCGGGAGACGGAACGCAGAGTCCCCCAGCCCTGCGGGCGGGCCGTCCTCGCGACCGCCCGCACACTTGAACTCGGCTTCACGGAACGAAAGTTGAACCGGGAAGCGGTACGAAGCTGCCCAGATCCCAAATGATCTACACCGGGCGCCCCTCGTGATGTCTGTTACTTCACAGGTCACTTGAGGTGCTTACCGGCCCAAACACCCCTGAAGTCACTGGACTTGGTGCCCGGATTGAAACCGTCGAGCGGGGACAGGTGCCAGGTACGGGCCGGGGTGCCGCCCCGGGCCCGGACGGATCCGGACCCCGCGGAGGAAGACATGGCACTGGTACATGCCGGAGTGGTGGTGCTCGACTGCGCCGAGCCCGAGAAACTCGCCGAGTTCTACCGGGAACTGCTGGAGGCCGAGGTGGCCGACGCCAACGCCAACCGGGTGGAGCTCCGGGCCGCCGACGGCTTCCGGTTGGCGCTGCGCCGCGACGTCAACACCACCGCCCCAAGCTGGCCACGCCCCGAGAACTCGCTCCAGGCGCACCTGGAGTTCGTGGTCGAGGACCTGGATGCCGCGGAACGCCTGATCGTGGGCCTCGGCGGCCGTGCGGTGGAGACGAAGGACGTCACCGGGCCCCGGGAGGAACGCGGCTGTGCCGACCCGGCCGGGCACTCCTTCACCCTGCGCCGCGGGGTACCGGTGGGGCCGAAACAGGGCTGACGGACGCCTCCCACCCGGCCCCGGTGCCCGGCGCGCCCGGGGCCGGGCACCGGGGAGCAGAGGCGGGGTGCGACCTCAGTCAGTCACGTCCGCCCTTGTCCGGGACCGGCCAGTAGCCCGTCGAGCGCTCGATGGCCTTGGCGCCCGCGCGGTCCACGGCACTGCGCACCGCCGCGAAGATGGCGCCCTGGATCGCGGCGGCCAGCAGGATCTCGCCCCAGCGGCGGTCCCGGTCCAGCGCGTCGGGCGCGTTGTCCTCGTGCCGGATCACCTTCCATGTCTTCTGGAAGGCGATCCCCGCCAGGGTGCCGCTCGTCCAGCCCAGCGCGAACCCGATGGGCTTGTACGCCAGGGGCAGCTTCTTCTTCTTGGTCTTCTTCGCCACGTGGATCTCCCAGGTCGGTTCCAGCGTTCAAGAGTCCCTGTGACCACGTTCCCCGTTTTGAGCCGTGGGCACGGCCCCACCGCACCCGACCGGGTGCCTCGAAAACGCGAGAGGCGCGAGAGGCAGGGTGGAGAGCCCCGCCGCGACGGGGGAACGCGGCGGGGCCCGACCTGCGGGTGCCCGTCGACCGGGGCGTCATGCACGGCGGAGCGAAGAAGATCCCGGAGCTCCGGGTGGGGAGCGGCCCGAGGGCCGTGCGGTGCCGGCGGACCGGACGAGTGGCCAGGGTTTCGGGTGATCGAACAGCCCGGGGAACCCTTCCCCCACCGTCCTCGTCCGCGCCGCCGCGGTCCAGGCGCGGGCCGCGGCGGCGGTGCCCCTTTCGGGACACCGGGCATCGAACCGGATGATCGGGCGCGTGAAATCAAGTACCTCGAATCTCATTGACACTTTGTCAAAAAGCTTTTATTCGTGGGAGAAATGCGCGAAACCGCGGAGTCCCTTGTTCCTGCTCGTTGACCTGTGCAAAAGTGGGTCGTACCGGCGTGCGGACAATGTCTTTTGTCCTGGTGTGCGCGTGGCCGCTCCCCGCAGGCCGATCGGCTCCAGAAGAGCTGTTCCGGGCGGGTGTTCGAGATGTCGAATCCCGTACGGACGGGCTCCCGTCGTATCGTCGGTGAGGCTGCGGGCCCGCTGGTACGGACTTTATTCCGCGCATCCTCGAGAGGACTGCATCCGTGAAGGACACCGGTCTGTCGTATTCCCGGGTTCCGGCCCATTCGTCCGAGGTGACGGACGAGCAGCTGGCCGCCGAGCTGAGGAAGTGGACGGGTGCCACACCGGCGCTGCACCCCGCCGGTGAACTGCTCGACCGGCACTGGGAGTCGGTCTTCGGCTACGCCCGACTGTGCACCGACGGCCCGCGGTCCGCCGGGATGCTCACCACCGCCGCGTTCACCCGGCTCTTCGGCGAGACCCTGAAGCACAACGGGCCGGGTTCCGCGTGGCGACCCCAACTCCTCGTCACGGTCCGCAGGATCGCCGCCGAGTGGATCGGCGACCACCGGTGCGAGATGCTCCGTCCCGACCTCACCGCCGAGTCCGGTGACGAGCGACGGCCGGCCACCCGGCTGCTGCCGCTGCCCGAACGGCGTTTGCTGTCAGGGGCGTTCCAGCGACTGCCGCAGTCGGCACGCTGTCTGCTGTGGCACGTGGAGGTCGAGTCCGAACCGCTCCACGTCCCTGCCGGGTTGCTCGCGCTGGACGAGGAGGGTGCCCGCATCGAACTGCGCCGCGCCCAGGACCGGTTGCGCGACGAAGTCCTCCAACTCCACGGCGAACTGGCCCCCGACCAGGAGTGCCGTCGCTATCTCCGCCTGCTCGAGGTGACCTACCGGCGAGTGGGCACCGAACTCGACCCGGATCTGCGCACACACCTGGACAGCTGCGTCCACTGCCGGCACGCCGCGGACCAACTCGCCTGCTTCACCACCGGACTCGGCACGGCCCTGGCGGAGGCGGTCCTCGGCTGGAGCGCACGGGAGTACGTGGAGAGCAGGTCCCGGGCGGCCTACGCGACCGACGAGCCGACGGACGGGTCCACGGGCGGTGGCACGGCGGCCGAGGAGCGGCCGTCGCCCGAGGGCGTCGTCGGCACGGCCTTCCCCGGTCCCGCAGACGGGCCCTCGGGCACGACGGACGAGTCGTTCACCGGCCCGGCGCCGATCCCGCCCCTCCCCACCGAGGAACCCCGCACCGCCCCCGCCGTGCCCCCGGTCCCGAACACCGCCGCGCACCCGGCCCCTCGTCCCGCTCCCCGCCCCGGGCGACGTGCGGCACCTCGCACCGGTTCTCGCGGTGCCGTGCTCCGCGCCGGTTCCCGCGTCGCCCGGAAGGCCGCCCGCCGGGCCGCTCGCCGGCGCAACCTCGCCGCGGGCATCCTCACGGTCAGCGGGCTGATCGTCCTTCCGCTGGTGCTGTGGACCTCGGGCGGCTCCGACGCCTCCGCGCGGGGCGACGACCGTCCCTCCGAAACCCCCGGTGCCGAGGAGGGCACCCCGTCGCCCGCCGACCCCTCGCGGTCCGGCTCCGGCGAGGTGGTGAAGGGTGCCCTGCGCGGCCGGCTGCACAACACCGCCTCCGGCCTGTGCGTCGGCGTGGTCGGCGACCGTGCCGTGGCGGGAGCCGAGACCGAGCTCACCGCCTGCTCGGCGGGCGAGGTCCAGCAGTGGACGTACGAGACGGACGGGCTGCTGCGCAACGCCGCGGAACCGGACCTGTGCCTCGATTCCCGTCTCGGTTACTCGGTGCGGCTGGCCCGGTGCACGGGCTCGGCACGGGCGAACGCCGACAGCGCGCGCTACGACTTCACCGTTCAAGGCAGCCTGGTGCCCCGCTCGGGCCAGGACCTGGGGCTGGCACCCGCGGCGACCGACGGCTCGGGCGCCCTCGTCCTCAAGACCCGCGACGACTCGGACGCCCAGCGCTGGGCGATCCACGCCTCGGCGCCCGACCCGCGGAAGAAGGTCGTCGACCGGGGCGCCGACGGACCGCGACGGTGAGGCGTCCGCCGCGGGCGGACGCACGCACCCGCGTCAGGGGCCGGTGCCCTCGCTCAGTACCGTGACGAACACCGCGGAGAAGTCACCGGCGACGGGCACGGCACCGGCCGTCCAGGGCACCTTCAGGGAGTCCCGCTCGTCCGGCGGGGTCACCAGCAGCGCCGCAGGGGTGGCCGTGCGGGCCCCGCTGATGCCGGGCGCGGAGAACCGCAGCCCCGCCCACGCGCTCTCGCCGGGCTCCAGTGCGACGCGCGCGGCGTCACCGGGGGAGCGCTTCGGGTCGGGGCCGAGCTGCCTGCCGGACGCGTCCACGAAGGCGGCGCCGGGATAGCCGTACAGGGTGCAGGAGCGGGAGGAGACGTTGGTCAGTACGACGGGGAAGTTGCGCTGACCCGCGCCCGGATCCACGCCACCGACCCGGGCGCGCAACTCGGAGGTGTGGCAGCGGGCCGTGGCGCGGTCGGCCGTCCTCGCGGAGGCGGTGACGGCGGAGGCGGCACCGGCGTCCGAGGCCGTGGTGACGCCGGAGGCCGCGGTGCCGGTGCCGGTTTCGGTGCCGCAGGACGCCACCGCGCCGAGTACCGCCAGCGCACTCGCGAGGACAGCCGCCCGACGCACGAGGGTCCCGCCCCTGATGGTTCGAAAAGCGCTCACAGCTCCTCCTGTTCCAGCAGTCCCAGTTCGGCCCAGATGGTCTTGCCCTCGGCGGTGTGCCTGCTGCCCCACCGCTGGGTGAGCTGGGCGACCAGGAGCAGCCCCCGTCCACCCTCGTCCCAGGTCTTGGCGCGCCGCAGGTGCGGGGCGGTGTGGCTGGTGTCGGACACCTCGCAGATCAACGTCGCCGCGTCGCAGATGAGCCGGAGCCGGATGGGCGGGGCGCCGTAACGGATCGCGTTGGTGACCAGCTCGCTCACCACCAGCTCGGCGGTGAACGACGCCTCGGTCAGGGACCAGACGCCCAGCTGGTCCAGGACCTGTTTGCGGATCGGCGCGACCAGCGCGGGGTCGGCCGGGATGTCCCAGGTGGCGACCCGGGAGGACGGCAGCCCGCGGGTCCGGGTCAGCAGCAGGGCCGCGTCCTCCGTCCTGCTGCCCGGACCGAGCAGGGTGTTCAGGACACGGTCGCAGGCCCCGTCGAGCGATCCCGAGGCCGCGTCGGACAGGGCGTCGGTGAGCGTCGGCCGAGCGGTTTCCGTGTCGCCCGCCGGGCCTTCGGTCAGCCCGTCGGTGTAGAACGCCAGCACGGAGCCCTCGGACAACTCCAGCTCCACGGACTCGAAGGGCAGACCGCCCAGGCCCAGTGGCGGTCCGGACGGCAGGTCGAGCAGGCGGGCCGGCCCGTCCGGCGGAACCAGCACGGGCGGCGGATGCCCCGCCCGTGCCAGGGTGCAGCGCCGGGACACCGGGTCGTACACCGCGTACAGGCAGGTCGCGCCGACCTCGCCGCGACCGCTGTCGGCGGCCTCGTCACGGTCGCCGACAGCGTCGCCGGCCGACTCGTGGGCGAGGTGCAGGACCAGGTCGTCGACGTGGGTGAGGAGTTCGTCGGGGGCCAGATCGATGTCGGCGAGGGTACGGACGGCCGTACGCAGCCGGCTCATCGTCGCGGAGGCCTGGATGCCGTGGCCGGCGACGTCCCCCACCACGATGGCCACCCGCATCCCGGACAGCGGGATCACGTCGAACCAGTCGCCGCCCACGCCGGAGCGCGCGGCCGGCAGATACCGGGAGGCGGAGTCCACCGCGGCCGTCCGGGGCAGGCCGCGGGGGAGCAGGCTGCGCCGGAGCGTGCGGGTGGTCTCGCGTTCACGGGAGTAGCGGCGGGCGTTGTCGATGCAGACGGCGGCCCGTGCCGTGACCTCCTCGGCCAGCAGCACGTCGTCGTGGGTGAAGGACTCGGGGTGCCGGAACCGGGTGAACACCGCGACGCCGAGCGTGGTACCGCGGGCCTGGAGGGGGACGGACAGCATCGAGTGGACGCCGAGCTCCCGGACCTGCCGGGCGTGGGTCTCGTCGGCCGCGAGCCACGGGTTGAGATCGCCCGAGGGCACCGAGGCGACGACGCTGTGACCGGCGATCAGCGAATCGGCCTGGGGGGCGGCGGCCGGGTAGACGATCACCTCGTCCGTGTCGGCGATCGACTCGAAACCGACCGGGTCGTGGGACCGGTGGGCCACCCGGCGCAGAGCGACCGGCAGGGTCGGCGGATCGGTGACTTCGGCACCCAGGTCGTTCTGCTCGAGCAGGTCGACGCTGACGAAATCGGCGAGCGCGGGCACACAGACCTCCGTCAGTTCCTGCGCCGTCCGGGTGACGTCGAGGGTGGTGCCGATGCGAATGCTGGCCTCGTTGACGAGCTGCAGCCGTGCCCGCGCGCTGTACTGCTCGGTGAGGTCGTGGGCCGTCACGCATACGCCGGCCACCCGGCCGCCCTCATCGGTGAGGGGCGCGATCCGGGCCAGCCAGGCCCGTGCACGACCCACCCCGGCGGCACGTACGCGGGTCTGCATGTCGTGTCCCCGGCCGCTTTGCAGCACCTGGCTCATGTGCCGCTCCAGCTCGAAGTGCCGGGGCTCGCCGCCCAGCTCGGTGGGCCTGAGCCCGCGCAGCTGGCGGGCCGGCAGCCCGAGGAGGGCCGCCATCGCGTCGTTGACACCGCGCAGGCGCAGGTCCCGGTCGAAGACCGCGGTGGCGCACGGGGACTGGAACATGGCCGCACGGAGCAGCGGGTCCTCGGCCGGATCGGTTTCCCCGGACCCCAGCGGTGTGACGGCCAGCCAGTCGCCGGTGCCGCCGGCCTCCCGCCGGACGCGGTGGGCGAGCACCCACACGGTGACGGTGCCACCGTCTTGGTGCCGAAGTGCGAGCGTGCCGCTCCAGAGTGTGCCCGACGGCGGTGGGGGCGGGGCCGCGCCGGCGGCGAGCAGGTCGGCCGCGGGGCGGCCGACCACCTCCTCGGCGCTGTGGCCCAGCAGCAGCCGGGCACCTTCGTTCCACCGTACGAGGGTGCCGTCGGAGGCGATGACGGCGCGGGCCGTCACCGGATCGTCGAACGGGTCGTCCGGCCTCATCGTCGCCACTCCATCGCGCACACTCACCGTGAACTGGTGGATCGCCAGAGTTCCAGCCTAGTGCGTCAGAGCCGGACGTGGCCCGGTACCCCGGTCGGCCCGGGACCGTGAGACCGGGGCGGGAGTGGCGGGTGCGGCACCCGAAGCGGTCGCCGGGGGCCGGCTCCTCGCGGTGTCCGCACCGGCGCCCAAGGTGCCGTCCCGTTTTGCGTACCGGCGCCTCCGGCCCGCTCCCGCCTGTCCGGACGGTACCGGTTCATAACCGCTCTGAGCTGCTGGTATTTACGATTGAGTACCTGAGCGGTACCGTGAGGGCATGCCTGCTCTCAATGTGGAGTTCAGTGACCGCGAACTCGAGGACCTGCGGCAGATCGCCAAGGAGCGCGGTACATCGATGAAGGCGCTCGTGCGCGAGGCTGCCGCGGCCGACATAGCGCGCCACCGGGCGCTGCAGGAGGGCGCGGAGGCGTTCCGTCGGTTCTTCACCTCCCACGCCGACGAATTCGCCGCCGCCTTCCCGGACGACGAACCACGCGCCAAGGGCGAGGGGCGGGCCGCCTGACCGATGGGACCCGTCCTGCACATAGACGTGCCCTGGCTGCTCCAGCGGCACGAGGAGGTCCTCCCGGACCAGCCCACCATCAACGACTTCTCGGCGCTGGTCGCGGCCGTCGCCCGGCACCGCGTCGACCCGCCCCGGCTCGGCGTGAACTCGGACCCGGCCTGGCGGGCCGCCGCCCTGCTGCACACCCTCGCCCTGCTCCGGCCGCTGCCGTCGGCCAACGCCCGCTTCGCCTGCGCGACGGCCGTGGCGTACATGTTCGTCAGCGGAGCCGGCATCGACCCGCCCTACGGTGCGATCGTCGACCTGGCCCGCGATCTGATGTCCGGTACGGCGGACGTCTACGCGGCGGCGGACCGACTGCGGTCCTGGCAGATCTGACACCGCCGCGCGGAATGCGGAGCGGGGAAACCGCCGGGGGAAACGCCGAGGGAAACGCCGGGGAAAACGTGCAGGTGGAAAGCCGGTGGGAGGGGCGCCGGCCGGGCTTTTCGTGTCGACTTCCTGTCAACGGGCGGAGGTTGCCCAAGTGCCTTGTTGGCCATGTGCGGGTGTGCGAGAGTGAGCCACCCGCGAGGGGGGTAAAATCCGGGGTCGCACGCGCGTTGACGAACCGGATCCGTTTTCACCGTCGGTGAATTCGCGTCCTCCCGCGCAAAGCCGCCAAGAGGTACGGACCACTCGTGGACTTCCCTTTTGGGCGTCAGAACTTCTGTGTCACCTGCGCGTGGGAAGGAACCACCTCAGTGCCCACCCCTCACCCCCGTCGGCCACCGTATCCCCCTCCCGGCGGGGATCCGGGGGAGTCCGACGAGGCCCTCGCCACGCGGCTGCGAGGCCGCCCGGAGAGCGAGGCCGCCCGGTCCGTGGCATTGCTGACGGCGCGTCACTGGACGTCCATGCACGACTACGCGACCGTCTGCCTCGCCTCGTCGGGGCCGACGGCCGCCATGGTCACCGCGGCGGCACAGCACCGGGTCCTGGACCGGATCGCCCTCGGCGAACCGGCCGTCGCGCTGCGCCCGGTGCTGCTGGTGGCCGTGCGGGACACGGTCCGGGAATGGGCCGCCGACGACCGCACGGCGGACGCTCTGCCCGACCTGCAGAAACCCGCGGGCGGACGCGGCATGCGCGCGGCGAAGACGATGACGCCGGACAACCGCACGCTCGCCGAGCGTTCCTTCCGCTCCCTGCCCGCCCTCGCGCGCTGCGTGCTCTGGCACGTGGAGGTCGAGGCGGAACCCATATCGGTCCCGGCCGGTCTGCTCGGCATCGATCCCGACATCGCGTCGGGCGCGCTCGAACAGGCGCGTGACACATTCCGTCAGGGCTGCGTCCGCGCCCATCAGGAACTCGCGCCCACGAAGGACTGCCGGTTCTACAACCGACTCCTCGACGTGCCCCTCCGCCGGGGCGGGACGCTGCTCCCCGATGTGCAGCAGCACCTGACGGACTGCCGCTACTGCCGGAACGCGGCCGAGCAACTGAGCCATTTCGAGGGCGGTCTCGGCGCACTCCTCGCCGAGGCGGTCCTCGGCTGGGGCGCCCGCCGCTACCTCGAATCCCGCCCCGGCCGGGCGACACCGGGCCCACGCGGCGACCGCGCCGCCCGCCGCGGACACCGGGGCGGCGGTGGAGGGCCCGGCGGCAGCCGGCACCGCCTCCTGTCCCGGATTCCCGCACCCGCCCGCCTCACCGGCCTGGGCCTCCCGGACGCGGTGCGCTCCACCCGCACCCTGCTCACCGGCCTCGGAGCCGTCTCGGCCGGCGTGCTGGTGAGTGTGCTCATCGCGGGGCCTCCCCCGCCCGGCGGCGGCACCGATCCGACGGGCGCCACCAGCGCGGCCGGCGGCGGAGGAGTCGTACCGACCGAGTCCCCGCCGGGCGTGGCCGGCCTGCCCACGGGGCCGGAGCAGACCCTCCTGCGCAACGCCGCCTCCGGTCTGTGCCTCGACACCCGTGGCGAGCCCCGAAACGGCGTCGGCACCCGGCTGGCGCCGTGCTCCTCGCGGTGGAGCCAGCAGTGGACCTACGAGGACGACGGACTGCTGCGCAGCGTGGCCGACCCCGGTCTGTGCCTGGACTCGCACAAGGACGCCGGCGTCGTCGTCCTCGCCACCTGCGCCGAGGAGAGCGACGGCCGGGGCGACGACGTGCGCTACGACCTCACCGTGCAGGGCGAGTTGCTGCCCCGCTGGGACGAACAGCTGGCGCTCGCCCCGGCCGGCCCTGACGCGAACGCCGACATCGTCGTCAGGGTGCGGGACCGGGCCGAGGACCAGCGCTGGGTGACCGAACCGGTGGAGTCGGCCGAGAGCTCCTGACGTGAACCGCGAACCGTGAACCGTGTGCCGTGACAGTCCACCGCCCCGGCACACTCCACTCCACCACCCCGGCAGGGGAGGTCGAGGTCCGGTTCGGCGATCAGACGGCGGATGAATCACGAACACAAGCTGTCGAGGAATGGTCGGCCGACGGCGGGATCGGCATGTTTCAGGCCTATTGCTGAGCGATGGAAATTCGGCCATCTGGCCACTTCGCACACGCGGCACCCCTGTGATTACAGGGCTCGCGGTTCCACTTTCCGTGACTTCACGCCACTGATTCAATACGCAAGGTTACCGAAACCGGCAGGGTCGACGTGTGTTTCCGCGGCGGACTCGGCAGACTCCCGCTCGCCGGTCCGGCACCACCGAGCACGGTCCGGCACCTCGTCGAAACGAGCGGAAGGATGCACACAATGCGGAACACCGCGCGCTGGGTCGCCACCCTCGCCCTGACGGCCGCGGCCGTCTGCGCACCTCTGTCCCACGGCGCGTCGGCCGCCCCGAGCGGTGCCCGGTCCGCGCTCTACGCCCCGTCGGCCCTCGTGCTCACCATGGGGCGCGGCGAGAGCGCGGCGGCCGTCACGCCGGAACGCGCCGTCACCCTGACCTGTGCCCCCGAGGCCTCGGGCACCCACCCGGCCGCGGCCGCGGCGTGCGGGGAACTGGCCGAGGTGGGCGGGGACCTGCGCGCGCTGACCGCCGCGGAGGGAGCGTTCTGCACCAAGCAGTACGACCCGGTCGTGGTCACCGTCGACGGCGTGTGGCAGGGGCAGCGCGTGTCCTACGAGCGCACCTTCCCCAACGAATGCGTGATGAACGCCCACGGTTCGGGCGTCCTCACGTTCTGAGACCGGGACCGCACGGTTCCCGTGACCGCGCGGCGGTCGGAGTACTGGGGAGTACCGACCTCCTCGCGGAACGTGCGGTCTCGCACAAGGGGGCCGGCGGGCGGAGTGGGGCCGCCCGCCGGCCTCCGGCGTTTTCGGACACGTCCTCTCCTTGCCGGGAAGCCGGGAAGCCGGCTTCAGAAGCATGTCGGGCTTCATGCCCGCCGCCGCCCGCCGGCCCACTTGCTCGCCGATCAGCGGGCCGGCGTCACGCCATCTGCCGCCGCACCAGTTCGTGCAGCCGCCCGGCCGGATCGGCGAGCAAATGGGCCGGCGGGCCCTGCTGGACCACCTTGCCGTGCTCCATCACCACCACCCGGTCCGCGTCCAGCACGGTCGACAGCCGGTGCGCGATGACGACCCGGGTGGCCCGCAGCGCCTTGGTGCTCTCGATCACCGTGCGCTGCGTCTCGTTGTCCAGGGCGCTGGTCGCCTCGTCGAAGAAGAGGATGCGCGGCCGGCGGATCAGCGCCTGGGCGATCATCAGCCGCTGCCGCTGGCCACCGGAGACCGCGCCGCTGCCCGAGACGATGGTGTGCAGCCCCATCGGCATCCGCCGGATGTCCTCGGCGAGCCCCGCCATCTCGGCCGCCGCCATCGCCTCCTCGGGCGTGTACGGCTCGGTGCCGCAGATGACGTCCAGGATGGAACCGGTGAACGGCTGGGCGTGCTGGAGCACCACACCGCACTGCCGGCGCACCGCCGACCGGTCGAGCGCGGCCAGGTCCTGACCGTCGTACAGCACACTTCCCGACAGCGGCCGGTCGAAGCCGATGAGCAGCCGCAGCAGTGTGGACTTGCCGCAGCCGCTGGGGCCGACGATTGCCACGAACTCTCCCGGCCGCACCTCGAAGGAGACATCGTCGAGGACCAGCGGACCGTCGTCCGAGTAGCGGAAGGAGACCCGCCGTGCCTCGAGCGCCCCGCTCAGCGGGCCCGGCCGGGTGCTCGCCGCCCGCACCTCGGGCGTCGCGTCCAGCACCGGCCGGATCTGCTCGAACAGCGGCAGCGCGGCCACCCCGGAGACGAACGCGCCGGTCAGCTGGGTGACCGAGGTCAGCACCATCGTCACCGCCGTGTTGAAGGTGAGGAACTCGGCCGCCGTCATCGAGCCGTGCGCCGGGCCCGCCAGCAGCATGAACATCGCCAGCGTGCACAGCGGCAGGTAGACCGCGCCCAGCACCGCCGTCAGGTTCTTGATCCGGCCGGCCTTCTGCTGGAGCTCACGGCTGCGGGCGAACTCGGACGCCCACGCCCCGTACGCGTAGTTCTCCGCCGCCGCCACCCGCAGCTTCGGCAGGCCGCGCAGTGTCTGGAAGGCCTGGTTGTTCAGCTTGTTGGTGAGCACCACCAGACGCCGCTGCCACCGCACCTGCCACAGTCCGAGCCCCGTGAACACCGCGGCGATGACGACGAGCATCCCGATCGCGGCCAACGCCATCGGCACGCTGAACCACAGCAGCAGCCCCAGGTTCATCGCGCCGACGGTGACCGACTGGGCCACCGTCGGCCCGACCCCGGCCAGCAGCCGGCGGATCGCGCTGATGCCCATGGCCGCGCTCGCCAGCTCACCGGTCGAGCGCTCGGTGAAGAACGACGTCGGCAGCCGCAGCAGCCTGTCCCACACGGCCGGCTGGAGCGTGGCCTCCACCCGGCCCTCCAGCCGCAGCAGGGTGAGGTTCTGCAGCAGCATGAAGGCGGCGGCCACCACACTGCCGATGATCACCGCGAGACACACCTGCGCGATCAGCCCGGTCTGCGCCTTCGGCACGAACTCGCCGAGCACCTTGCCCGTGGCGATCGGCACCAGTGCCCCGATCGCCACCGTGACCAGACCGCTGAGCAGCAGCCACGTCAGATCGCCGCGGGTGCCCGACATGCAGAACCGCACCAACCTGAGCGGGCTGAGCCGCCGCTCGGGCAGCGGGCGGTAGAACATCACCGCCTGCGGCTCGAACTCCGCGGCGTTCGCCTTCTCCACCGGTGTCTCACGCCCCGTCGCGGGATGCACCGCGACATATCCGCCGCGTCGCCACAGCAGCGCCACCGGCGCGCCGGACAACGCCCGGTGACCCACCAGCGGACCGACGTCGTCCCGCCACCAGCGGCCGTCCAGCCGTACGGCACGGGTGCGCAGACGGGACGCGACGGCGATCTGCTCGACCGGATCGAGACGATCGCCGCCGGTGCCCGACCGGGCCGGCTCGGCGAGCGAGATCCCGGCCGCCCGCGCGACCAGCTCGCAGGCCGCGTACGTGGCGTCCGCGTCGGCCGCGGTCGTCCCCTGTGCCGACCGCTTGCCGATGGCGGCGAGCAGCGTCCGGTCGGCCTGGGCGCGAACCGCCTCACCGGCCTTGATGCCCTCGGCGGTGCGTGTCTCGTGGGTATGCTCCAGCTGCTCGATCCAGCGGTCCAGCGTGGTCATCAGCCGGTACTGCTGGTCGACCAGGCTCTGCCACAGCGCCGGGTCCATCAGCAGGTCCGCCGAGGCCTCGGCGCCGTACAGCGAGCCGTACTGCACGCTGCCCGGCGGCACCTGCATCCAGAACACGTCGTCGTCGCTGGGCGCGGCGGCCCGCTCGGTGGCCATCGGCGCCTGGAACAGCACCGACAGACTGCGGCCCACACCGAGGGCGAGGGCGTACTCCAGCGGGCTCGTGGTCGGCGGGACGTACTGCGGATTGCCGTACTCGTCGTACGACCAGGTCTGGGTGTCCGCCGCCTGGTACAGCTCGCGCAGGCCGATACGGTGCACCACGCAGTCCCGCAGCGGCCGGGCCACCAGGGTGTGCCGCGGTCCCGCGCCGGGGCCGAGCAGCAGCGAGCCCGCCTCCAGCCGGCCCAGGTGGTGCCAGTGGCCCCGCTCCTCGGCGTCGACGGCGAACAGGTCCACCGCGCCGGACGCGATCAGCCACAGCGTCTGCGGCCCCGCCAGATCCAGCCGGTTGAACCCGGCGCAGTCCGTCCGCGTGCCCAGCGAACCGAGCGCACCCAGCACGAGGTCGCCCCCGTGCCCCTCCTGCTCCTGCACGGTCGTCGTCATCTCACCGCTCCCTGACCAGCGCGGCGTACGCGCCCCCGCGCGCCACCAGTTCCTCGTGCCGGCCGCGCTCCACGACCGTGCCGTGGTCGAGGACGACGATCTCGTCGCTGTCCCGGACCGTGCTCAGCCGGTGCGCGATCACCACACAGGCACAGCCGCGCCGGCGCAGGTTGTCCATCACGACCAGCTCGGTCTCGGCGTCCAGCGCGCTGGTCACCTCGTCCAGCACCAGGATGCTCGGCCGCCGCACCAGCGCCCGCGCGATCTCCAGACGCTGGCGCTGCCCACCGGAGAAGTTCCGGCCGTCCTGCTCGACCCGGCTCCGGATGCCGCCCGGGCGGCGCGTGATCACGTCGTACAGGGCCGCGTCCCGGAGCGCCTCCTCCACCGCCTCGTCCGGGATCGACGGGTCCCACAGCGCCACGTTGTCGCGGACGGTGCCCTCGAAGAGGAACACCTCCTGGTCGACGAAGGAGACGGACGCGGCCAGCGCCCCGCGCGGAATGTCCTCGATGCGCTGCCCGTCGATCCGGATCACGCCCTCCCACGGCGTGTACAGGCCCGAGATCAGCCGGGACACCGTGGACTTGCCACTGCCGGAACCACCGACCAGCGCCACCTGCTGCCCCGGCCCGACGGTCAGGTCGAAGCCGGTCAACAGCGGTTTGTCCAGCGGGTTGTAGCCGAAGGTGAGGTTCTGCAGCTCGACATGGCCGTGCAGCCGGCGCGTGGACTCCCCGGCGCCGGGGCGGCCGTAGAGCGGGTCGGCCCGGAAGTTCTCCACGTCCTTCAGCCGGGCCACGTCCGCCGCGAAGTCCTGGATCCGGCCCGCGACACCGTTGAGCCGGGTCAGCGGCGCGGTGAACCGGGTGACCAGCGCCTGGAAGGCGACCAGCAGACCGACCGAGATGTACCCCTCGACCGCGCGCACACCGCCGATCCACAGGATCAGCGCGCTGTTGAGCGTGGCGAGCGTCGGCGCGACCACGCCGAGCCAGGCACTCGGCACACCGAGCCGCTGCTGCTCCTCCAGCGTGGTCGCGTGCTGCCCGGCCCACTTGCGGAAGTAGCCGTCCTCGCCGCCGGTCGCCTTCATCGTCTCGATCAGCTGCAGGCCGGTGTACGCCGTGTTGGTGAGGCGTGCGGTGTCCGCGCGCAGTTTCGCCGTACGGGTCGCGCGCAGCCGGATGACGATCCGCATCGCCAGGACGTTGAGCAGCGCCACCCCGATCCCGACGAAGGTGAGCTGCGGGTCGTAGGTGTACAGCAGCACCGCGTACAGCAGGACGACGACGGCGTCCACGCCCGCCGCCGACAGGTCCCGGGACAGCGTCTCGGCCACGGCGTCGTTGGACTGCAGGCGCTGTACCAGGTCCGCCGGGCTGCGCTGGGAGAAGAACGTCACCGGCAGCCGCAGCAGATGCCGCAGGAAGCGGGCGCTGGACAGGGTGGAGGAGACGAGCCGCCCGCGCAGCAGGTTGGCCTGCTGGAGCCAGGTCAGCACCAGGGTGAGCAGCACACAGGCGCCCATCGACGTGAACAGCACGCCCAGCATCGACGTCCGGCCGCCGATCAGGAACTCGTCGATGAAGGTACGGCTGAGCCCGGGCACCGCCGCGCCGACCGCCACCAGCAGCAGGCTCGACAGCACCACGGCGGGCATGGTGCCCGCCGTGCCGCGCAGCCGGGCCGGCATCGCACCGAGGACGCCCGGCCTGCGACCGCCCCGGGTGAAGTCCGGCCCGGGCTCCAGGGTCAGGACGACACCGGTGAAACTGCCGTCGAACTCCTCCAGCGGCACGAAACGGCGGCCCTTGCCGGGGTCGTTGACGAACACCCCGCGACGGCCGAACCGACGGCCCATGCCGTCGTAGACGACGTAGTGGTTGAACTCCCAGAACAGGATGGCCGGCGCCGTCACCTCGGCGAGGGCGGCCAGATCCATCTGCATGCCCTTGGCGGTCAGCCCGTAACCACGGGCCGCCTTCAGCAGGTTGCTGGCGCGCGAGCCGTCCCTGGAGACACCGCAGGCGATCCGCAGCTCCTCCAGCGGGACATGGCGGCCGTAGTGGCCGAGCACCATCGCCAGGGAGGCGGCGCCGCACTCCACGGCCTCCATCTGGAGCACGGTGGGCGTACGGACGGTCTTCCCGCGCGCCTTGGGCACCTTGCGCCGGGGCGGGGCGGCACGGCGCCGGCCGCGGGTCTCCTGTGCGGTGGTCACGGCAGCAGCCAGTCGACGGGACGTTCGTCGGACAGCCGGACGGAGCCCGAGGCCAGGGTCATCGAGGTCAGGGGGAACGGCGGCCCCTGGGCGGAGGACCACCGGTAACCGCTCTTCGTGGCGGACGACTTCACCAGTTCGACCGTGACGGCCACCGGCCTGCCCTTCTTCGTGAACTGCTGGCCCAGCTGGCTGTCCCCGAGGAACGCGGTGATCTGCTGGGCGGACTGAGCGGAGCGGTCCACCGACTTCACCTCGCCGCGCAGCACGCCGTACTCCTGGCTCGGCACCGACTGCACGGTGAGGTCGACCGCGGCGCGCACGGGAATACCGGCGGCGCTTTCGGCGGGGACGTAGACGGTCGCGTACAGCGGGTCGTCGGCGTCGGCGACCTTCTCCACGGCGGCGACGTTCGCGCCGGTGGTGATGATCTGCCCGACGCTGGCGGCGAGTGTGGTGATCCGGCCCGCGTCCAGGGTGCGGACGACGGTGTCGCCCTGCTCGGTACGGACCTTCAGGACGGGGGAGTTCGCGGGCAGCCGCTCGCCCTGCTTCACGAGGACCGCGGTGACCTGTCCGGCGAGGGGGCTCTGCAGGACGTAACTGCCCTGCCCGTGCGTCAGGACGGCGGGCGCGGACACCGTGGAGGTCACGGACCCGGTCACCGCCCACACGGAGGCGGCCGCCATGGCGACCACGGTCACGGAGAGGACCAGCCAGCCCTGCGGCCGGGCGAAGCGCACCGGGAGATCGAGTTCCTCGGGCGACTGGAGCTTGGCGAGGGCCTGTTGGCGGAACTGCACGGGACTTCCCTCACCTGCGTGAACTCTGCGAAGGACGGCGGGGTGCGGCTCGGCTGAGCCGGCGGAGCGGCCGACCGGGGGTTCCGGGGCCTGTCGTGACGTCCCGTCCGCCGGGGCGACGGGACCTGGAGCAACACCGAGCCCCGGAGCCGGGGGGAGGCTCCGGGACTCAGTGGCACAAGGGCGCGATCAGAGACCGGCGACCAGGTTCATGACCGGGGCGGTGTTCAGGCCGGTGGCACCCTCGACCGTGCCGACGGCCGTGTCGGCCAGGCCGGAGACCGGGGCGATGCCGTCCACCGCGCCCGTGACGGTGTTCACGGCGTTCACGGACAGGCCGCCGGAGACGTTGTCGAGCTCGGCGTCGGAGATCTCGACGGTCTCGACCTGGGGGGTGGAGTTCATGATGGAACTTCCCTTCGTATGGATATGGCACAAGGGGGAGAGCGGCCTCCTCTGAGGACAGGGGAAAGCCGCGACCGCGAGCGCCGGACCCCGGCGCCGGATGCCCGGAACGGCCTTGCGGTGCGATGGATCAAAGCACGCCCCGGCTCCGGGCTTCCAATCAAACAAACCTCCCACCAGCGAACTTGCGGCCTTGTGGCGTCCAAGAGTGCAGAGAAGGGCACGGCCCGGTGGCGACTTCTTCACATGGCTCACGGCATCGACCCGTCCCGCCGCTTGCGCCCCTCGGACCGGAATCCGGCACACCGGCCCCAAAGGTGTGAGGGGGACGGCCGGCCCGTGGGCGACTCCCGGCTCCGGTGACCGCGCTGGGCAGTCGCTGTGCAGATTCGCTGAAGCCGGGATTCCGCTCTCCGTTCACGACGGAGGGTGCGCACTCGGTAGCGGCGCGTACCGCTTCCGGGTGGCTGCCCAAGCGGTCGGCAGGGTGCATGAGTTGGCCGATTCCGCGGTGTGAACCCGGTGTCCGCAAAAGGATTTGAACGCACTGCCGAACCCGTGCGTACCAACAGCCATCCAGGCGCCGACAGCCGCCGGACGGCGGCACGACTCCGGTCCCCCCAGGAGGTCGAGAAGTTTGAGTCACAAGCGAATTCCGAAGCGCAAGGCCGCGATAGCGGTGGGCGGTGTGGTGGCGCTCGGCGCTGCCGCGCTCCTGCTCCCCAACGCCAACGCGTCACAGGACGGCGCGACGGACGACGCCGCGGCGGCGGCGCCGGCGCCGCCGAAGACGCTGCAGGCCACGGACGCCTCGGATCTCGCCTCGCAGCTCGCCGGGCTCCTCGGCGACGCGTTCGCCGGTTCCTACTACGACGGGGGCAAACAGCAGCTCGTCGTCAACGTCGTGCCCGGCGACAACAACAACGTGATCGTGCAGGCGAAGAAGGCGGGCGCGACCGTCCGCGAGGTCGACAACAGCATGGCCGAGCTGGAGGCCGGCGCGCAGACGCTGAAGACCGAGGCGACCATCCCCGGCACCTCATGGGCCGTCGACCCGCGCACCAACAAGATCCTGGTCACCGCCGACTCCACGGTGACCGGCGACAAGTGGGACAGACTGGAGTCCGCCGTGCGGGACCTCGGCTCCGGCATGGCGACCATCAAGAAGTCCGCGGGCACGTTCAGGACGTTCGCCTCGGGCGGGGACGCCATCTTCGCCGCCAACTCCCGCTGCTCCCTCGGCTTCAACGTCACCGTGGGCGACGGCACCCCCGCCTTCCTGACGGCCGGTCACTGCGCGCTCGGCGGGCAGCAGTGGTCCGACCAGCAGGGCGGCGCCCCGATCGCCACCATCGACCAGGCCGTCTTCCCCGGCGAGGGCGACTTCGCGCTCGCCACGTACGACGACCCGAACACGCAGGCGCCGAGCGACGTCGACGTGGGCGGCCGGACGGTGCAGATCACCGAGGCCGCCGAGGCCACCGTCGGCCAGGAGGTGTTCCGGATGGGCAGCACCACCGGGCTCGCCGACGGCCAGGTACTCGGTCTCAACGCGACGGTGAACTACCCGGAGGGCACGGTCACCGGTCTCATCCAGACCGACGTCTGCGCCGAGCCCGGCGACAGCGGCGGCTCGATGTTCACCCAGGACGGCCTCGCGATCGGCCTGACCTCGGGCGGCAGCGGCGACTGCACCGTCGGCGGCGAGACGTTCTTCCAGCCGGTCACCACTGCCCTGGCCGCGGTCGGCGCGACCCTCGGCGAGGGCGGCGCGGGCGCCGGCGTCGGCGTCGGCGACCAGGCGGGCGGTGAGGACGCCGGTGGTGGGGACGCCGGCCAGGGAGCCGGTGACGGAGCGGCTCAGGACGCCGGCCAGGGAGCCGGTGACGGTGCCGGGCAGGGAGCCGGCTACGGGGCCGACCGGGACGCGGAGGACGGTGACGGTCAGACCGGGACCCACTGACCGGGACCCACTGACCGGGACCCGCCCGACCGCACCGGGCGGAGCGCCCACGGTGCGCCGCCGCCCCGGACCCCCGCCACGCGACCGTGGCGGGGCCCGGGGCGGCGGCGCACAGGGCGGGCTCAGCCCGGCGCCGGCACCCTGAGCAGGAGCAGCGCGACATCGTCCACTCGGCCCTCCGGGCGCGCATCGTGCCGGACCAGGGCGTCGGCGAGGACGTCCAGAGGACGGTCCCCGAGGACGGTGAGACGGCGGCCCAGACCGGCCACCGCGTCCTCGAAGTCGGTGCCGGGGGATTCCACCAGCCCGTCGGTGTAGAGGACGAGGAGCGACCCGGGGGAGAGGTCCACCTCGGTCGCCGGATACGTCGCCGAACCGTCGATGCCCAGCAGCGGGCCACCGGCCAGGTCCAGCGCCCGCACCCGGCCGTCCGGCCTCCTCAGCAACGGCGGCGGATGGCCCGCCCTGGACATCACGGCCCGCCCGCGCGCGGGATCGAGCCGCAGATACAGGCAGCTCGCGAACAGCTCGGAACCCAGCTCGAGCAGCAGCCGGTTGGTGCTGCTCATCACCTCCTCGGGCGGCTGTCCGACCGTCGTGTACGCGCGGACCGCGGTGCGTACCTGCCCCATCAGCCCGGCCGCCGTCACGTTGTGCCCCTGCACGTCCCCGATCACCGCCGCGGCCGTCCCCCGCGACGGCACCAGATCGTAGAAGTCGCCCCCGATCTCCATGCCCTGAGTGGCCGGCAGATAGCGGGCCGCCGCCTCGATCCCGGTCAGCGACGGCAGCGTGTGCGGCAGCAGCGCCGCCTGCAGCCCGTGCGCCAGCCGGTGCTTGGCGTCGTAGAGCAACGCCCGCTCCAGCGCCTGGGCGATCAGCCCGGCCAGGCTCGTCAGCACCGCCCGCTCCTCCGTCGTGAAGCGGTGCGGCGAGGCGTAGGCCAGCACGCACGTCCCCACCGGGCGCCCCGAGGCGATCAGCGGCAGATAGGCCCACGACGAGAAGCCCGAGGGGTTCACGATCAGGACCGGGTACAGGCGCTCCAGTTCTTCCCGGGACTCGAAGAACGCGGGCACACCGGTGCGCAGCACCTGACCGCCGGGGGTCGGCTCGGACAGCGGCATCCCGTCGTACCGCTCGACGACGGGCGGATCCGGATACCCGCGGTGCCCGAGGACGAGCAGCCGGCCCGCCCGTGAGCCGAGGATCACCAGTCCCTGACTGCCCACCGCCGGGAGGATCTGGTCCGCGACCAGCTGCACCACGTCCTGCACGCCCACCGCCTCGGTCAGCGTGCCGGCCAGGCTCAGCACCTGGGAGATGGTGACGAGCCGGGCCGGAGCGGGGCCCGGCTGCCGGGCGGCCCGGTTCGTGTCCGCCGCGGTACGGGCCCGGTTGATCCGGACGCTGAGCCCCGTCGTACTCGGATACATCCGGAACGACAGCCACTCGTCGGGCGGGCGCAGCGCCACGAACGACGTGGTGTGCTGGCTGAGCAGCGCGGCCCGGTAGTGGTCCTCGTACACGGGATCGTTCAGCCACGGTACGGCCGCCCACAGATGGGCGCCGAGCAGCCGGTCGACCGGGATGTCCAGCAGGTGCGCCGCGGCGGCGTTGGCGAAGCCGACCCGCCCGTCCAGGTCGAGCGAGCACAACCCGTACGGCAGCCGGGCCACCATCCGCGCCGCCTCCACCGTGCCGAGCGTGTCGGCCAGGCCGCTCACCAGCGGCGCGGCCAGCAGGTCCGGCTCCGAAGGAAGCGGCAGACTCTCCTCGGCGGCCCGCTCCAGCCGCACCGCGAGACGGTCGCAGGCGGCGGTCAGGTGAGCACGCTCCCCCTCGGACAGCTCCGGCGGGCGGCCGCCGGGCCAGGTCACGAACACCGCGCCGTACGCCCTGGTCGCGGTGGCCACCGGCAGCGCGGCCAGCGAGAACTGGTACGGCAGCACCACGGCGATCCGGGGATAGCGCCGCGCCATCTCCTCCTCGCCGCCCACCCAGACCAGACGCCGCTCGCGCACCGCGTCGGCGACCGGGATCGGCGCGCTCAGGGCCACCCGCTCCCAGGGCGCCGCGAACGCCCGGGGGAGCCCCGCCACCACCGCCATCTCCAGCACCGGCCGGTCCGGCGCGACCAGGTACACCCCGCCGGAGTGGGCATGCACCTCGTCCATCATCGCGGTGAGCGTCAGGGAGAGCAGCGGACGGCCGACCGGGGCCCGCACACCAGGCCGCACCCGCGCGGAGGACTGCTCCTCGGACACGCCGACCACCTCCTCGTTCGGCCGCGTCGCCCGCCCCGAGAACCCAATCTCCCCCCTGCGGGCCCGCCCCGCACGGCGAGCCGCGCGGCACCCGGCCCGCTCCGGCGCGCCCCCGCGGGTCCGTCCCGGTCGGCGTCCTGCCGGACCGCCGGAACGCGACGGGGTGCCGCAGGGGCTGCGCGGGACCCGTACAAGCGCTGTAATGGCCAACGTGGTCGGTGAGGGCGCTGCGGGACGCAGCACGAGAACGCTGCGCGCGGAAGCCGCCCTGACGGCGATCACCGCCGAACCGGAGACGTCCGACCGGTTGCGCCGGGTCCTGGAACAGGCCCTCGTCTTCGCCGGCGCCGCCCTCGTCGCCGTGTACACGTCCAGTGCGGAGGGTGAGCAGCTGCTCCTGGTCGAGTCGGCCGGGATCCCGCGGACCCTGTGCGGGGTGCGCGACAGCTACGCCGTCGCCGGGCGCTCCCCGGCCGCCGAGGCCGTACGCGGCGGCCGGCCGGTGTGGCTCGGACCGGCGGAGCTCGCCGCCCAGGCCCAGGCGCGGCGCGTACCCGCTCGTGACTTCTCCCTCGCCGCCCTGCCCGTGCGCCACGACCCCGGGGGCTGTCTGCTCGCCGTCAGCGAGCGCCCCGGCGGCTTCGACCCCGAGGACCGGCTCTGCCTGGGGCTCGTCGCCGACGCGGTCGCCTCTCCCGGGCCGCGGGCCGCCACCGACGGCGGCGAACCGCCGCCGGGCGCCTTCAGCCTCGCCATGGACACCGGACGGGTCCGGCTGGGCGACGACGTCCTGGACCTGTTCGGCCTCGGTCCGGACGACTTCGACGGCCGGGTGGAGACCCTGATGGGGCTGACCGTGCCGGAGGACCTGCCCTCCGTGATGTCGGTGGTCGAGGCCGACCACCTGACCGTCGGCGAGCGCGAGCTGGAGTTCCGGGTGCTGCAGCCCACCGGCCCGCCGAAGTGGCTCCGGCTCCGCGGCCGGCTGCTGCCGGGCGGAGAGGGCCGTCCGGCCCGCCTGGTGGGCTCCGTCGCCGACGCGTCCACGCTGCGCTCCGACGTCACCGACGTGGCCCGGGTGCAGCGCCTCGCCGCCGCACTCGCCACCGCGGTCACCGTCCGCGATGTCGGCCGGGCCGTGGTCGCCGCCCTGCGCGGGCCGCTCAGAGCCGACCGGATCGCGGTCGCCGAACTGGAGAGCGACCGGCTCGTCGTCACCGTTCTCGACCCGCCGGAACCGGACGCCTGGCCGGATCTGTGGCGCGCGGAGTGGCGCACCGAATGGCCCGAGGCGCCGGTGCGCACCATGCCCGCCCTCGCCGCCGTCCTGCGCGAGGGCCGGCCCCGGATCTGGCCCGCGGGCAGCCCGCTGGAGACCTCCCTCGCCGAGGTCGGCCCCGGCGGCCTCGCCGTGCTGCCGCTGCCCGCCGGCAACCGGATGGCCGGCGCCTGCCTCATCGGCTGGGACGCCCCGCACGACTTCGGAGCCGATGAACGCGCCCTGCTCACGGCCGCCGCCGGCCTCGCCGGACAGGCCCTGATGCGGGCGCGTGCCTTCGACGCCGAGCACGAGCTGGTCGGCATGCTCCAGCGCCAGCTGCTGCCGCGCCGGCTGCCCCGGCTGCCCGGCGCGGTCGCCGTCGCCCGCTACCTGCCCAGCACGGTCGGCCTGGAACTCGGCGGCGACTGGTACGACGTGATCCCGCTGCCCGACAACCACGTCGCCCTGGTCATCGGCGACGTCCAGGGGCACAGCGCGGGCGCCGCCACCCTCATGGGACAGATGCGCACCGCGCTGCGCGCCTACGCCGTCGAGGGGCACGCGCCCGACGTGGTGGTGTCGCGCGCCAACCGGTTGCTCATCGACATGGAGAGCGACCTCTTCGCGACCTGTTGCTATGTCGACGTCGACCTGGAGCAGGGCTCCGCCTGGTGCGTACGTGCCGGGCACCTGCCGCCGGTGCTGCGGCACCCGGACGGCCGCGCCGAGATCGCGGAGGCGGAGGGCGGCCCACCGCTCGGCGTCATGACACAGGCCGACTTCCCCATGAGCCCGCTACGGCTCCAGCCCGGCACGACCGTAGCCCTCACCACGGACGGCCTGGTCGAGTCCCACGAGGCCGACATCGACGAGGGCATGGACGACTTCGCCCGTCGGCTCGCCGCCGCCGACCCGGCCCACCTCGGGCTCGTCGCCGACACCCTGCTCGGCAGGGCCGCGCGCAGCGACGACGTCGCCCTGCTGCTGATGCGCTACGACGGCATGGCCCTGCGCCCGCTGCGGGAGAGCTGGACGGTGTGGCGGGTGCCCCAGGCGGTGGGCCACGCCCGCCGCTTCACCCGGCGCACCCTGCGCTCCTGGGGCGCTACCGAGGACCTCGACGCCGCCCTGCTCGTCGTCTCCGAACTGGTCACGAACGCCCTCGTGCACACCGAGGGACAGGTCCGTCTCGACCTCACCCTCGTCGGCGACCGGCTCCGCCTCGCGGTCGCCGACGCCTCGCCGCGCAGTCCCGTCAAGCCGAGCAGCATCGGCTGGGAGGCCACCGGCGGCCGCGGCATCCTGCTCGTCGAGGCGGTGTCGGCGGCCTGGGGGACGCTCCCGGTCAGCGGCGGCAAACAGGTGTGGGCGGAACTCGTCCCGCGCCGGTGAGCGCGTGGCGTCACCGGTCGTCGACAACGGTCCCGGCGCCCGGGTCATCCCTTCGAGTGACACGGCCGACGGGCGCGACCCGGTTCCGGGTCCACCGTCGCGGCCCGGAGCCACGGCCCGGAACCACGGCGAACGGACGGCTCTCGTTGGGGATTTCGCAAGGAACCGTTAAAAGAAGCGACGTTCCGTTCGCCGCGCACCACTATGGTGAGTCAGATGAAGGCTCTCGTGCTCTCCGGCGGCGCCGGAACCCGGCTGAGGCCGATCACCCACACCTCGGCCAAGCAATTGGTGCCCGTGGCCAACAAACCCGTGCTCTTCTACGGGTTGGAATCGATCGCGGACGCGGGTATCACCGAGGTCGGGATGATCGTCGGTGACACGGCCGCTGAGATCGAGAACGCGGTGGGCGACGGATCGAAGTTCGGCCTGCAGATCACCTACATCCCCCAGGAGCAGCCGCTGGGACTGGCGCACGCCGTGCTGATCGCCCGCGACTGGCTCGGCGACGACGACTTCGTGATGTACCTCGGCGACAACTTCATCGTCGGCGGCATCACCGGCCTCGTCGAGGAGTTCCGCAGACACCGGCCCGACGCGCAGATCCTGCTCACCCGGGTCGCCGACCCGCGCTCCTTCGGTGTCGCCGAACTCGACGCGGGCGGGCAGGTGATCGGCCTGGAGGAGAAACCCGAGCGTCCCAAGAGCGACCTCGCCCTCGTCGGCGTCTACCTGTTCACGCCCGCCGTCCATGAGGCGGTGCGCGCCATCAAGCCGTCCTGGCGCGGCGAACTCGAGATCACCCACGCCATCCAGCATCTGATCGACTCCCGCGCCGAGGTGCGCTGCACCGTCATCCAGGGCTACTGGAAGGACACCGGCAACGTCGCCGACATGCTGGAGGTCAACCGGTCCGTCCTCGAAGGGATCGAACGCCGGATCGACGGCGACGTGGACACCGCTTCCGAGACCATCGGCCGGGTGGTGGTGGAGAAGGGGGCCCGGATCAGCAACTCGCGCGTCGTCGGCCCCGCCGTCATCGGCGCCGGCACCGTCGTCAGCGACTCCTACGTCGGACCGTTCACCTCCGTCGCGGAGAACTGCCGGATCACCGACAGCGAACTCGAGTTCTCCATCGTGCTGCGGGACTCCTCGATCGAAGGCGTCCGCCGCATCGAGTCCTCACTGATCGGCCGTCATGTCGAGGTGACCCCGGCCCCCAGCGTCCCCAGCGCCCACCGACTCGTCCTCGGAGACCACAGCAAGGTGCAGATCCATTCATGAACCTCCTCGTCACCGGAGCCGCCGGCTTCATCGGCTCCCGCTACGGTCCGTACGCGGCTCGCCGCCGACGCGCCGAGGAGCACCGTGCTGGACGCGTTCACCCACCGCCCGCGCCACGACTTCACCACCGGCCTCGCCGAGACCATCGCCCGGTACCGCGGCAACCGCGCCTGGTGGGAGCCCCTCAAGCGGTGCGTCGCGGAGCAGTCATGAAGTGGCTGCTCACCGGGGCGGGCGGGATGCCCGGCCGGGGCACCGTCGACGAACTGACCCGGCGCGGCGAGCGGGTGACCGCTCCAGACCAAGCCGCCCTCGACCCCACCCGGGCCGAGGCCGTCGAGCGGGCGTTCACCGAGCACCACCCCGACATCGTGGTCAACCGCGCCGCGCGCACCGCCGTCGACGACGCCGAGAGCGACGAGGAACGCGCCACCCCCTGTCCCGAGGACCACCCGACCGCCCCGCGCACCGCCTACGGCCGCTCCGAACTCGCCGGCGAGCGGGCCGTGCCGGAGGAGCTGCCCGGCGCGAGCGCCGTCGTGCGCACCGCTTGGCCGTACGGGGTCCACGGCAGAAGCTTCGTGCGGACGACGATCGGTCTCGAGGCGCGCCGCCCCGCCGTCGACGTCGTCGACGACCGGCGGGGGCAGCCCACCCGGAGCGTGGACGTCGCCGAACGCATAGCCGACCTCGGCCCTCGCCTCGGCGACGACGTGCACGGAGTCCTCCACACCACCGGCTCCGGCGAGGCCACCTGGTACGAGCCGGTCGGGGAGGTGTTCCGGCTGATCGGCGCCGTCCCCGAGCGGGTGCGGCCCACCACCGGCGCGGCCTTCCCCCGGCCCCCCCCGCGCCCCGCGTACAGCGCCCTCGCACACGGCCGCCGGCAGGACATCGGTCTGCCGGCACCGCGCGACCGGCGCGTCGCCCTGCACGAAGCACTGCCCCGCATCCGCAAGGAGAGTCCCCTTCGTGAAACGCCATGAGTTCCTGCGGGAACTGCACAAGGCCAGCGCCAACCGCAACTACCTGGAGATCGGCGTCAACGACGGCCGCAGCCTGCGCCTGTCACGCGTCCCCAGCATCGCGGTCGACCCCGCCTTCAAGGTCGTCTCGGAGCTGAAGTGCGACGTCCACCTGGTGAAGGCCACCAGTGACGACTTCTTCGCCCGTGACAACCCGCTGGCCCACCTCAAGGGCGGCCGCCACCCGCTGCGCAACCTCCGCCGCGGCCGCAGCCCCATCGGACACTGGCGGCGCACCACGCTCGACCTGTCGTTCATCGACGGCATGCACCTGTTCGAGTACGCCCTGCGCGACTTCATGAACGTCGAGAAGCACTCCGACTGGGCCAGTGTGATCGTCCTCGACGACATGCTGCCGCGCAGCGTCGACGAAGCGGCCCGGGACCGGCACACCACGGCCTGGACCGGTGACGTCTACAAGATCACCGAGGTGCTGACGCGCTACCGGCCCGACCTGGTCACCGTCCTGGTCGACACCCAGCCCACCGGCCAGCTCGTGATCTTCGGCGCCGACCCGGACAACACCGTGCTGCACGACAAGTACGACGAGATCATGGCCGAGTACAAGGTGCCCGACCCGCAGAAGGTCCCCGAGACGATCCTGGAGCGGGCCGGCGCGGTGCCGCCCGAGGCACTGATCGAGGCCGGCTTCTGGCGCCCGCTCACCCAGGCCCGCAACCGCGGCCTGCCGCGGCGCCTGGGCTGGGAGCCCCTGCGCCGCGCGCTCGACCAGGTCGGCGTCAGCCGCTGAGTCCCCTGCCGCGCAGCTCCTCGTGGCGTGCGCGGCAGGCCCCGTACGAGGGCAGCAGGCCGAGGCGCTCCGCCTCGGCCTGCGGGGGCGCCTGCTCGTCCTTCGACGACAGCACCGGGTCGATGCCCTCCGGCCCGGAGATTCCCGGCGCCGGGCCCCGCGGACGCACCCCGCGCGGCACCCCGCGGCGCGACACCGAGCAGTCGGCCTGCGCCAGGGACAGGTCGCAGCCCGTCGCCTCGCGGAACTCCCCACCCAGGTACCACTCGTGGGAAACGCCCCGGTCGTCCGGGAAGACCTCGGGCTCCGGCACCCGGGCCCCTTCCGACTCCAGTGCGCGCACCGTCATCGCCTTCCGCCGATCAGCGGAGCCACCCGCCTCCGGGCGGCGCCGAGCACCCGCCGCGCCCTGCGCACCAGCTTCCGTACGGCACCGGGGCGCGGAATCGGCACCACCAGCACCCCGTTCCCGCCGGTGCGGAGCGCGAACGGCAGCCCCTCGAAGCGTGGTTCGGCGGCGTCCGGGGCCAGGCAGAGCGCGACCCGCCAGACCCCCCGGGGGAGCCCCGAGGGCAGCGTCGTCTCCAGCCGCGACCCCGGCCGTTCCGGCTCACCGGTCAGCGTGCCCGGCGCGTACAGGGTGCGGCCGCCGGACGAGAACCGCAGCCGCACCCCGGTGCCGTCGCCGACGTGCAGCGGCACCCGGGCGCGCAACCGCGACCCCGAGACCGTCACGTCCGGCCGCCGCACCTGGCCGAGACCGAGCCGCCTGCCCCGGACGGCGACGTCCAGGGAGAGGTTGCCGTGCGGCTCCGTCCAGTACGGCAGGAACGCCCGGCCCGCGGCGACGCCCGCGTACGGCTCGGGGCGGTCGGCGCGCGGGGCCGGGCCGAGCCGGCACTCCTTGGTCCAGCCGCCGAGCCTGACCCGTACGACGGCGTCCCAGGCCCCGCCACCGGGGAGCGTGCCCGGGTCGACTTCGGCGGTCGCACGCAGCACCAGCCGCACCCGCTCGCCGTCGTCGACGGGCACCGTCTCCCGGGTGAACTCCACGGGCTGGAAGTACTGGGCGGAGCTGGCCCGTTCACGCAGCAGCAGATCCGCCGTGGCCTGGTCGAAGCGGGCCGCGGTCTGAGCACCGACCCACGCCACCGCCTCCTCCACGTTCTTCGGCGTGTCGGTCAGCGGAGCAGGAGCGGCATCGGCGGGGAACGTCATCGGCGCGCCCGCGGAGACGTACTCGGCAGTGAAGCCGAGACACAGCGAACCGCCCTCCCACTGCACGCCCGTGGGCGCAGCCGTCGGCGCGACCCCGGCCTCCCACTCGGCGAAGGCCACCACGTCGTCGTACCGGTCCGCCGCCGTCAGCGAGGCGACCACCTGCTGCGTCGGCTGCAGTCCGGCCGCGACAGCCGGGCCGAACCGCTCGACGACCACCTTGTGGATCTCCGCGAACAACTCCCTGCGGTAGTCGTCCGGCAGCGCCAGCAGCCGCCGGGCCCGCAGCCGCTCCACCATCTCCACCCGCAGCCATCGACGGAACAGCCTGTCACGCACCGGGCCGGGCTCGGTGTACCGCTCGACCACGTCGAGCGCCTCGCGGAGGTTCTTGAAGTAGCCCACCGGGTCGAAGCGCTGGAAACCGGCGTTCGAGGCGTCGTCGCGTCCGATGTGGTAGTAGCAGACGTAGTCGCTGAGCACGGAGACGTTGGCCGCCCGCAGATACGCCTCCGCGACGAAGACGTGGTCCTCCAGGCGCCGCCGCCCTTCCGGGAAACGCAGCCCGATGTCGTCGAGGAACGCCCGGCGGAACATCTTGTGCGGGGTGAGGCTGTCGATCAGCGGCGCGTTCTCCACCGTGGCGCGCGGATGGTTGCGGCGGAACAACTCCACCGGCACACCGCGGTTCTTGCCGGCCATCTTGCCGACGACGACATCCGCGCCGTTGGCCACGCCGTAGGCGTACATCCGCTCCAGGGCCTCGTCGCCCAGGTAGTCGTCGTTGTCGACGAACATCACGAACTCGCCCCGGGCGGCGGCGATCCCGACGTTGCGCGGCTTGCCGGGCCAGCCGGAGTTCTCCTGGTGGATCACCCGCATCCGGGGGTCCCCGGCGGCCAGCCGGTCGAGCCGTTCCGGAGTCCCGTCGGTGGAGCCGTCGTCGACGAAGATCGCCTCGTAGGAGTCGGGCGGCAGCGACTGCCGTTGCAGGGAGGAGACGCAGTCCTCGATGTGGATCCCCGGGTTGTAGACGGGAATGATGACGCTGACCTTGACCGGCATATGGATTTGTGGCCCTTCGGGTCGCTTGTCGTCGAACGGGCGGCTTGTTCTGCGCTGCCCGATCGTAACTCCGCGGCCACCGTGGTCTCACCTTTCAAACGCCGTCGAGACCGTGCCGTGATCGCCCCTTCCGGACCGCGCCGATCGGCGTGGCCGAGCGCCCAGTTGGGCGTGGCGACACACGCCGCGCCGAGCGCGGCCCGGGGGCGGGCCCCAGGGCCTGTCCGGCGGATCATGCCGCAGACGCGGGGTCCGGCACGCACTCCCCCAAGCTCTTCGAGCAGGGGCCCCAGCCGCGTTGTCGTCACTCTCCCCGCGCTCGGCTGCTCCCCCACTCTCGGCTTCGCTCGAGCGGGAGGGACCCCCATGCGCGGGGGCACCCCCATCGCCCCGCTCACCGGCGCTGATGAGGGGGCCGTCGCTTTCCTGCGACGTGATCCGCCGGACAGGCCCTAGTGTGCTGAACGTGCGACTGCTCCTGATGTCCGACACCCACCTGCCCCTGCGGGCGAAGCGGCTGCCCGAGCCCCTGCTCGACGAACTGCCGCGGGCCGACGTCGTGTTCCATGCGGGGGACTGGGTCGACACGGCCACGCTCGACCTGCTCGAGAGCCGCAGCCGCCGGCTCGTCGCCGTGTACGGGAACAACGACGGGCCCGAACTGCGCGCCCGTCTGCCGGAGATCGCGTACGCCGAACTCGACGGCCTGCGCTTCGGCGTGGTCCACGAGACGGGTCCGGCGAGGGGCCGGGAGGCCCGGTGCGCCGCACGCTTTCCCGACCTGGACGTACTGGTCTTCGGGCACAGCCACATCCCGTGGGACTCCACCGCCGCCACGGGGCTGCGTCTGCTCAACCCGGGTTCACCGACGGACCGCCGCCGACAACCCCGTCACACTTATCTCACCGGCACGCTCACCGACGGCCGGCTCGGCGATCTGGAACTGCACCGGCTGCCACCACGCCGGTGACGTCGGCTCCCGGGGTGTCCGCATCGGTCGGGCACCCCCGTGACCGGGGCCCTACGGGCCGGGCCGCTTCGCTTCGGTGGAAGCGGCCCGGACGCTGCGAGTAGTTGCTCTGTCACGGACCTCCTTCCCGCGATCGGAGGTGATACGAGCCCGCTTACCCACCCCGGCCGGGTTCACACACCTTTTTTGTCTCATTCCTCGAGTTTCTCGAGTTTCTCGAGTTTCTCGAGTTCGTCAGGTTCGTCAGGTCCGGCGTCGCCTGCGGCGGGTCACTCGTCCCAGGCCTGGATCATCGTCTGCTCGGTGATCTTGCCGTCCCGCAGCGAGATCATCGATTCCGAGAGCACCCGCACCCCGTCGGGGTACTCGCAGCTCTCGCTGTACGCGGCATGATCGCCTTGGACGACGCACCGCTCCAGCCGGTGCGTCATGTCACGGCTGTACACGTCGTCGAGCATGGCGGCGATCTCGTCCCGGCCGTGCAGGACCTTCGGGTGGCTGGGCTGGGTGTTGCGGTCCACGATGCGCAGTTCGGCGTCGTCCGCGTAGAGCGAGACCATGGGTGCCGACGACTGCGCCTCGATGCCCCGGCGCAGTGTGTCGGTGCCGAAACCGGCTTCTGCCGAGGTTGTCATGACGGCCTCCTTGGAGGGCCCGGCCCGGTCCCGGGCGGGCCGCACCGGGCCTCTCCTACGAGACTCCTCCGGCCCTGTGGGCGCCGCAAGCCCGGCCCGAGCGCGACAGTCGCCGGGAGGGCTCACCCGCTCGTCGCCAGGAACTGCGTCGCCGCCAGCTCCGCGTACAGCGGATCGGTGGTCACCAGCTCACGGTGGGTCCCGACCGCACGGACCCGGCCGGCGTCCATCACCACGATCCGGTCGGCCATCGTCACCGTGGACAGCCGGTGCGCGACGACCAGCACCGTCGTCGTACGGGCCACGTCGGCCACGGTGTCCCGCAGCGCCGCCTCGTTCACCGCGTCGAGCTGCGAGGTGGCCTCGTCGAGCAGCAGCAGTCGAGGGCCGCGCAGCAGCGCGCGGGCGATGGCGACCCGCTGGCGTTCCCCGCCGGACAGCTTGGTGCCGCGGTGTCCGACCAGCGTGTCGAGCCCGTCCGGGAGCCTGGCCACCAGTCCGCCGAGCCGGGTCGTCTTCACCACCCGCGCCACGGCGTCGTCGTCCGCCTCCGGGTTCCCGAGCAGCAGGTTGTCGCGGAGGGAGCCCGACAGCACCGGAGCGTCCTGTTCCACATAGCCGATCGAGGACCGCAGCTCCGGCAGCTCCCAGTCGGCCAGATCGCGTCCGTCGAGCGTGATCACGCCCGCGTCGGGGTCGTAGAAGCGTTCGATGAGGGAGAAGACGGTGGTCTTGCCCGCACCGGACGGTCCCACGAACGCGGTCATGCCCTGAGCGGGCACGGTGAACGTCACCCCGTGGTGGACGTACGGCAGATCGTCGGCGTAACGGAAACGCACGTCCGCGAAGGCGAGCGCGGCGGGAGCGGCGCCCGGTGCCGGCAGGGGCGCGGCACCGGCCGCCGGCTCGGCGGGCAGCCGCAGCGCCTCCTGGATGCGCGCCAGCGCGGCGCTGCCCGTCTGGTACTGCGTGATCGCGGCGACGACACTCTGGATCGGAGCCATGAGATAGAAGACGAACAGCAGGAACGCCACCAGCGTGCCGATGTCGATGGCGTCCGTCGCCACCCGCGCGCCGCCCACCGCGAGCACCGTGATGAACGAGACCTGCATCGCGAGCCCGGCCGTGTTGCCCGCCGCGGCCGACCACCCGGCGGCGCGTACGCTCTGCCGCCACGACTCCTCGGCGGCCTCGTGCAGCACGCGCTCCTCCCGCGGCTCGGCCCCGGACGCCTTCACCGTGCGCAGCGCGCCCAGGACCCGCTCCAGCGAGGCACCCATCACGCCGACCGCGTCCTGCGCCCGCCGGCTGGCCCGGCTGATGTGGGGCACGATCACGCCGAGTACCGTGCCCGCACCCACGATCACGGCGAGGGTGACCGCCAGCAGCACGGGGTCGACGAAGCCCATCAGCACGACGGTCGCGATCAGCGTGAGGCCGCCCGTGCCGAGGCCCACCAGTGAGTCGGTGGTGACCTGGCGCAACAGTGTGGTGTCGGAGGTGATGCGGGCCATCAGGTCGCCGGGCTCGCTGCGGTCCACGGCCGTGATGCGCAGCCGCAGCAGGTACGACGACAGCGAGCGCCGCGCCCCGAGCACCACCGACTCCGCGGTGCGCCGCAGCACGTACGACCCCAGCGCGCCCAGCACGGCGTTGGCGACGACGAGCGCCGACATCAGCAGCAGCGCGCCGGTGATGGCCCGGTCGGCCGACAGGTCGTCGATCAGCTCCCGGGCGACCAGCGGCAGCATCAGCCCGGTCGCCCCCGTCAGCAGGGACAGCGCGGCCCCGCCCAGCAGGGCCCACCGGTGAGGTCGTACGTATCCGAGGAGCGCCCGCCAGGCGGGCGGACCGGTCTTCTGCGCTGCGATGCTCACGTCGCTCCCTGGGCGTCGGACGGAAGGCTCAGGCTACGTCGCAGGGGGCGGGCCGTGACAGGGCGGGCGGACCCGCACAGGCGCCGCGACCTGCCACGGAGCCCACCGGCCGAGTCACCGGAAGGTCGCGTAGGGTCTCAAGGGGATGTACACCGGAAGATGAAGGAGCCAGCACCATGGCGCAGGAAGTGCGCGGCGTGATCGCACCGGGCAAGGACGAGCCGGTACGCATCGAGACGATCGTCGTACCCGACCCGGGGCCGGGCGAGGCGGTCGTCCGCATCCAGGCCTGCGGTGTGTGCCACACCGACCTCCACTACAAACAGGGCGGCATCAGCGACGACTTCCCCTTCCTGCTCGGCCACGAGGCCGCGGGCGTGGTGGAGTCGGTGGGCGACGACGTCACCGACGTCGCACCCGGTGACTTCGTCGTCCTCAACTGGCGTGCGGTGTGCGGCAAGTGCCGCGCCTGTCTGCGCGGACGCCCCTGGTACTGCTTCGACACGCACAACGCCAAGCAGAAGATGACCCTCGCCTCGACGGGCCAGGAACTCTCCCCGGCCCTGGGCATCGGAGCCTTCGCCGAGAAGACCCTCGTCGCCGCCGGACAGTGCACCAAGGTCGACCCCGAGGTCGCCCCGGAGGTCGCCGGCCTGCTGGGCTGCGGCGTGATGGCAGGCATCGGCGCCGCGATCAACACCGGCAACGTCGGCCGTGGCGACAGTGTCGCCGTCATCGGCTGCGGCGGCGTCGGCGACGCGGCCATCGCCGGGGCCCGGCTCGCCGGAGCGGCGAAGATCATCGCCGTCGACATCGACGACCGCAAGCTGGAGACCGCCCGCTCCATGGGCGCCACCCACGCCGTCAACTCCCGTACGTCCGACCCCGTCGAGGCGATCCGCGGACTCACCGGCGGCTTCGGCGCCGACGTCGTCATCGAGGCCGTCGGCCGCCCCGAGACGTACCAGCAGGCCTTCTACGCCCGCGACCTGGCCGGCACGGTCGTCCTCGTCGGCGTGCCCACCCCGGAGATGAAGCTCGAACTGCCGCTCCTCGACGTGTTCGGCCGCGGCGGCTCCCTGAAGTCGTCCTGGTACGGCGACTGCCTGCCCTCCCGGGACTTCCCGATGCTCATCGACCTGCATCAGCAGGGCCGTCTGGACCTCGGCGCGTTCGTCACCGAGACCATCCAGCTCGACGAGGTGGAGAAGGCCTTCGAGCGGATGCACAAGGGCGACGTCCTGCGCTCGGTGGTGGTGCTCTGATGGCCGCCCGTATCGAACACCTCGTCACCTCGGGCCAGTTCAGCCTCGACGGCGGCACCTGGGACGTCGACAACAACGTGTGGATCGTCGGCGATGACCACGAGGTGATCGTCATCGACGCCGCGCACGACGCCGACGCCATCGCCGAGGCGGTGGGCGACCGCCGGTTGAAGGCGATCGTGTGCACCCACGCGCACAACGACCACATCGACGCCGCTCCCGCCCTCGCCGAGCGGACCGGGGCCAAGATCTGGCTGCACCACGACGACCTGCCGCTGTGGAAGCAGACCCACCCCGACCGCGACCCCGACGCCTGGCTGGTCGACGGTCAGGTGATCGAGGCGGCCGGCGCCGACCTCACGGTGCTGCACACCCCCGGGCACGCGCCGGGCGCGGTCTGCCTGTACGACCCGGGCCTGGCCACCGTGTTCACCGGAGACACCCTCTTCCAGGGCGGACCCGGTGCCACCGGCCGTTCGTTCTCCCACTTCCCGACGATCATCGACTCGATCCGCGACCGGCTGCTGACGCTCCCGCCGGAGACCGAGGTCCGCACCGGCCACGGCGACTCGACCACCATCGGCGCGGAGGCGCCGCATCTCGAGGAGTGGATCGCCCGCGGCCACTGACGCCCCGGTCCCGGCGCCCCGCGGAAGACGCGCCGGGAAACCGGGAAACCGGAAAAGGCGACAGAGGATGTCCGGCTTACCCGTCACCCTCGTAGCGACAGCAGATCGCGGGTGACGGGAGGCCGGACATGGCGGGGCAGTGGGCAGCATCGTTGAAGGGCAAGGTCGCACTGGTCGCCGGGGCGACCCGGGGAGCCGGACGGGGCATCGCCGTCGAACTGGGCGCGGCGGGTGCCACCGTCTACGTCACCGGACGCAGCACCCGCGAGCGGCGCTCCGAGTACGGCCGCCCCGAGACCATCGAGGACACCGCCGACCTGGTCACCGAGGCCGGCGGCCGGGGCATCGCCGTCCCCACCGACCACCTGGACCCCGCCCGGGTCAAGGCCCTCGTCGACCGCGTCGCCGACGAGCAGGGCCGCCTCGACGTCCTCGTCAACGACATCTGGGGCGGCGAGCACCTCTTCGCATGGGACACCCCCCTCTGGGAGCACGACCTCGACAAGGGGCTGCGCCTGCTCCGGCTCGCGGTGGAGACCCACGCCGTCACCAGTCACCACGCCCTGCCGCTGCTGCTGCGCCGCCCCGGCGGGCTGGTCGTCGAGGTCACCGACGGCACCGCGGAGTACAACCGCGACACCTACCGGGTCTCCTTCTTCTACGACCTGGCCAAGACGTCCGTCCTGCGGATGGCCTTCGCCCTCGGTCACGAACTCGGTCCGCGCGGCGCCACCGCCGTCGCGCTCACCCCGGGCTGGCTCCGCTCCGAGATCATGCTCGACGAGTTCGGCGTACGGGAGGACAACTGGCGGGACGCCCTGACCCGCGTTCCCCACTTCGCCATCTCGGAGACCCCGCGCTACGTGGGCCGGGCCGTCGCCTCCCTCGCCGCCGACCCGCGGGTGTCCCGCTTCAACGGCACCTCCCTCTCCAGCGGCGGCCTCGCCCGGGAGTACGGCTTCACCGACCTCGACGGCAGCCGCCCGGACGCCTGGCGTTACCTGGTCGAGGTCCAGGACCCGGGCAAACCCGCGGACACCACCGGCTACCGCTGACGTCCCGCCCCTCCCCGGGTGGTCGCCCGGCGCAGTAGCGTTCCCGCATGACGACGGACACAGGGCGCTTCGCGGGATACGGCATTCTGATCACGGGCGCGGCACGCGGCATCGGGGCGGCGACCGCCCTGCGGTTCGCACAGGAGGGGGCGCGCGTCCTGGTCGCCGACGTGGACGGCGCCGAGGCCGGGCGCACCGCGTCGGCGCTCCGCGAGCGAGGCCTGTCGGCCGAGGGCGTCACCTGCGACGTGGCGGAGCGCGCGTCGGTCGAGGCAGCCGTCGCGCACGCCGTGGACACCTTCGGCTCACTCGACGTCCTGGTCAACAACGCCGCCCACTGCACACCGGACGCCCCCCTCTTCGAGGACGAACCGGACCGGGCCTGGGCCCGCGACCTCGACATCACCCTCACCGGCGCATACCGCTGCTGCCGCGCCGCGCTCCCGCATCTCGCCGCCTGTGGCCGGGGTGCCGTCGTCACCATCGGTTCCGTCAACGGCATCCAGGACTTCGGCAACCACGGCTACAGCGCGGCCAAGGCGGGTCTGGCCTCCCTCACCCGTACCCTTGCCGGTCACGCCGGGCCCCGGGGCGTCCGGGTCAACCTCGTCGCTCCGGGCACGGTGCGCACCAGGGCGTGGGCGGGCCGGGACGAGTCCCTCGCGGCGGTGCGCGGGCTCTACCCGCTGGGCCGGGTGGGCGAACCGGAGGACATCGCGGCCGCCGTGGCCTTCCTCGCCTCCCGCGACGCGTCGTGGATCACCGGCACCACCCTGGTGGTCGACGGAGGTGTCACGGCGGTCAACTCGGGATTCCGTCAGGCGCTGGCGGGGCCGGAGAGCTGAGCCGGACACCCGGTGCGGCGGGGCCCGGCTCACGGGCCGAAGGTCCGGGAGGTCAGAGGACCGGGGCGTCGCCGAAGTCCGGGGTCTCCAGCCTGGCGCCGCCCTGCAGCGCGGACCGGTGGGCGATGATCCCGTGCAGCGTGCAGCGTGCAGCGGGCGGCGACCCAGGCGTTCACCGGCGGCAGGGTGCGGGTGTTCACCGCGGTCACGAAGTCGTCCGCGAGGAAGTGGTGGCTGCCCTCGTGGCCGTTGGCCAGGTGGTCGAACGCGCGTGGGAGCCGGGCCCGGTCGTGCACCGCCGCCGAACCGGAGGTGAAGGCGGCGCGCAGTTCCGGCGCGATGTGCTCGAGGGAGGGATCGTCCGGGGACAGCGTCGGCTTGGGCTCCAGCAGTTCGGTGATGTCCTGGACCCCGCTCCTGTCCTGCCACAGCGCGACCGTGGCGAGCTGCTCCATGCTCGCCTCCGTGCCGAAGAAACGGAACCGCGATTCCCTGATGTGCGAGGGACAGCCGACCCGCCGGAACTCGTTCGTGCGGAACGCGCCGCCGCCCGCCACCTCGAACAGGGCGGTGGCGTTGGAGAAGTCGTTGTCGAACCGGCTGATCTCCCTCTCGAAGACGCCGTCCCCGCGGTCGTCCCTGACACCGGTCGCGCAGACCCCGACCGCGTGCGTCCGCCAGGCCCCCAGCACCCCGCCCACCGCGTGCGTCGGGTACAGCATCGGGGGAAAGCCGGCGGTGGCCTTCCAGTTGTCGCCGCCGCTGTACCGGTACGCCTCGTGGAAACCCAGGTCCATGTCGTGGACGTAGTCGCCCTCGGCGTGGAACAGCCGCCCGAAGGCACCGGTGGCGAGCCGCCGGGCCCGTTCGGGCAGCAGGCCGGTGACATGGGTGTCGCCGACGCCGGGTGCGCCTGGAACAGGGCGGCGAACCGGCCCGAGAACTGGCCGGCGCCGACGATACCGAGCGAGAACGTCATGGCGAGCGTGCCCTTCACCGGGAGTGAACGAGGTCGACCCGCGACGCATGGGCGGTGAGCGCGGCCGCGGTGCCGTGCGGAGTGCCGGAGAACACGATGCCGTAACGGTCCTCGTTCTGTGGGCACTTGTCCGACGCCGACCCGTTCACGCAAGCCGTCGGAAGAAGCGGGCGAGGCGGGCCGCGAAGGGGCGGGCGGCGGTCCGGGACGTGAACTCGCCCACGTTGCACGGCAGATGGACGTGATCAGTAACACTGTCCGGTGTGCCTGGTATGCCGGGCCTGCTCGTTGTTACTCACGCGGCTTTCACATCCGGGGGCCGTATGCTTCACAGCATGTCCACCACTCTTGAACCCTCCTCCGAGCGATCGGCTGCCGAGGTCAACGAGGAGATTCGGGCCCTGTGGCTCCGGTCGGGCGGGACACTGAGCGGCGAGCAGCGCGCGGAGTACCAGCGGCTCGTCCAGGAGTGGGCCTCGGCCCTCCCGCGGCGGGCCGAGGCGGCCTGAGCGCCGCACAGGCCCGCTGCCCCTCGCCCATGCTCCCACCCCCGAACGGGGCCTAGCCCCACGTCGCCGAGTAATGGCGCCGGTACGCCTTGCGGTCCTGCTCCGTGCGGATCCAGCGGGTTGCCACCAGTGCCACCAGACTGCCCCCGATGACCAGCGTGCCGGGGCCGACCGCACGCGGGTCGGCCAGGCGGGACAGCGCGGTCGACGTGGCGGCCTCCGTCGCCGACGAGCCCGGTGACGCGGCGTCCGGCGCCACCGCGCCCTGCGTCGCCGGCGGAGTCGCCGTGTCCGAGCCGTCGCCGGCCTTCGGGGCCACGATGAGATCCACCTTGAGCTGCGACAACGCCGTCGTGACCGGCTGGAAGAACGTCGTACCGCCCGCCTGCCGGCAGTCACCGCTGCCGCCCGACGTCACACCGAGCGCGATGCCCTCGGAGAACATCGGGCCGCCGCTGTCACCGGGTTCGGCGCACACGTTGGTCTCGATGAGGCCGCTGACCGTGCCCTCCGGGTAGTTCACCGTCGCGTTGAGCGCGGTCACCTCCCCGTCGCGCAGCCCGCTGGTGCTGCCGCTGCGGAAGATCCGCTGGCCGACCTCGGGGTCTCCCACCCCCGTGATCCGCACGCCCCGTCCGTCACCGATCGCCACCACGCCCGCGCCCTCGCCCGCCCGGCCGCCGTCGTACTCGATCAGGGAGTAGTCGTCGCCGGGGAAGCTGCCGCCGACCGTGGTCCCGACCTGCTGCCTGCCCCGGTCGTCGGCGAACCAGACGGATCCGTCGGGTCCGCAGTGCCCCGCCGTGAGGATGAAGTCCCGCTTGCCGTCGGTCACGTTGAAGCCCGCGGAACAGCGCCCGGCGGTCGACAGGATGGGCACGGCCCCGTTGAGCAGGGTGGTGAAGGTGCCTTCGGTGCGCTCCATGCGGACGAATCCGCCCACCCCTTCCGCGACCCGGGTCAGGTCGGACCAGTCGTCCGCGGACACCGTGCTGTCGCCGCGGACCACCACCTCGTTGGACCGGTAGTCCATGGACCAGGCCGTTCCGGGCACGCGTGGCGCCGAACGCAGAGTCCGCGTGGCCGACTTCAGGTCGCGCATGCTGTGGCGCACCATCTTCGGGTCGGCGCCGGCCTGCCGTACCTCGGCCGCCGCCTTCTCGTCGGTGACCGCGACGACCGTCCGCCCGTCGGCATCGAGCCAGCTGCCCGCCGTGCGGGAGGCGCCGAGCCGGGAGACGAGTTCGGCGCCGGGGCCGGTGGCCTCCTCGGCGGCGTAGGGAACCGTGTCCGGCTCCGGTGGCTCACTCGCGACGGCACGGGTCACCATCGTTCCTCCGAGGAGGAGTCCGCCGACGGCTGCCAGCCGTGTCACTCGCCGGACGACCCGTCGTCGTGCGTGCCTCATGCATGACTCCCGAACCAGAACAGCGCGGTGCGAACACCGCGGGGCCTCCCCTGAGTCGAGTGCCCTCTCTCCATACGCGCGCGGGCCCCGTCGTGTTCACCGCCGACGTGATCCGAAAACACGCGGTCGCGTCGCCCGGCTGTGTGCCCGCCGGACGGGCCCCGGGAGGGAGGGCGCGGGCAGGTTCTAGACTGCCGGGTATGGGCGGCACGTCGTGGGAGCAGCTCGGAGCGGGAAAGTACCTGTTGGTCACCAGCTACCGGCGCAACGGAACGTCGGTGGCCACCCCGGTGTGGGTGGTGCGGGACGGGGGCGCGCTCGGGGTCTGGACCGTCGCCGACTCCTGGAAGGTGAAGCGCATTCGCGCCCGCGCCGACGTCCTGGTCGGCCCCTGCGACATACGGGGCAACCCGACCGGCGACCAGCTCCCGGCCACCGCGGAGATCTGCGACCGGGCCACCACCGCCCGCTATCGCGAGCTGATCGCCCGCAAGTACGGTCTGACGGGGCGGCTGACGCTGCTCGGCAGCCGCCTGCGCCGGGGCCGGGACGGCACCGTCGGAATCCGCATCACCCCGACTGCCTGAACGGTTTTGAGCGGTGTCCGGTGGGGCGTCAGGTCCAGGCCCGGTAGGGCTCGTCGACCAACTGGAAGACCGGTTCGCCCCGTACGGGGTCCTTGGCCGTGGACAGCCGTACCCGGTCGCCGCCGTGGATGCCGATGGGCGGGCCCATGACCCGGCCGCGCACGACGAAGCCCTCGGCCATCTCGATCAGGGACACGTTCCGGGCCGCCGGCGTGTTGCGGTGCACCACCGTGGAGTGGCGGACCATTCCGACGCCCGTGCTGCGCTCCGTGCGCAGGTCGCTGCCCTGGCAGACGGGGCAGAGCAGCCGCTGGTACACGGCGGTGCCGCACCAGGTGCACCGCTGGAAGGTCATGGCCTCGACGGAGGCGGAGGTGCCGCTCTGCGATTCGAGCAGGCCCGTCGCGGAGCCGGCTGCCTGCTGAGCCACGTTTCCTGAGTGGTGATACACGCTGGTCAACTCCCTGCACTCGGCCGGAAATCCCACGTGCGCGGTCGCCCGGCACGCTCGTGCCGGTCTGTCGCAGCACCGCGCACGGCCACAGAGTATGGCACTCAGTGCCGCCAGTAAAGGCACTCAGTACCACAATCTTTGCATGTGGACGTGCCCGGTGTGCCCCGGCGCCGTACCCAGGAGCGGGTGCCGTTCATATGATCAGGGCGCCGTCGTCCCCGAGGAGTCCCGCATGGCACCCGCGCGTCCCCGCCTCCGAGCCCGCCCCCGTCTTCTGTACGTCACCGACCTGGCCTACCCGGCCCGTGGGCGCCGCTACGGCGACGAGGACGTCTTCCTCACCTCCCGGCTGCGCGAGGACTTCGACCTGGCGCTGTGTCACCCGCGGGACGCCGCCGCACTGCTGGACGGCTTCGACGCCGTCGTGGTCCGCAACAGCGGTCCCGTGCTGTCGTACCAGGACGCCTACCGGGCCTTCCGGGAACGGGCCACGGCGACCGGCACGCCGGTCTACAACCCGCTCACCGGCCGGGGCGACATGGCCGGCAAGCGGTACCTGCTCGAACTGAGCGCCGGCGGCTGCCCGGTGATCCCCACCGTCGACCGGACGGAGGACCTCGACCGGCTGCCCGCGGCGGACCGGTACGTGGTCAAACCCCTGCTCGGCGCCGACTCCATGGGGCTGCGCATCGTCGCCCGGGGCGCCGTGGACAGCCTCGTCGACGGCAGCGTCCTGGTGCAGCCGCACATCGACTTCGCCTACGAGGTCTCCTTCTACTTCGTCGACCACGACTTCCAGTACGCCCTGTACGCCCCGCGCACCGACCGGCGCTGGCAGTTGGAGCCGTACCGGGCCGGCCCGGGCGACCTGGAGTTCGCCCGGCGGTTCGTCGAATGGAACACCCTCGACCACGGCATCCAGCGGGTCGACGCCTGCCGCGCCCCGGACGGTGAACTGCTGCTGGTCGAACTGGAGGACCTCAACCCCTACCTGTCCCTCGACGCCCTGGACGAGGCGTCCCGGGAGACGTTCGTGTCCGCCATGACGGCCTCCCTGCACCGCTTTCTGCGTGCCGCGGGCTGAACCTCCGCCGCTTGCCTCCCGTATCCCTCCCCGTGGGCGGCTCCGCCCTCGTGCGGAACGGAAGGAGAGCGGCATGCCGACGCCGTCCGACCCAGGGCAGTCGCACGACGGCCCGCCACTGGAACCCGTCCGCGTCCTGCGACCACGCCGCACGGACGCGCTCGCGGAGATGTTCCGGGAGTTCGAACGGGAGAAACGGGAGAAACGGGAGGGGTGGGAGGGATGGGAAGGCGGGGGAGACTACGAGTCCGTCACCCTGCCCCGGCCGCCGACCGGTGCGGAGGACGAGACACAGGAACTCCCGCCGGTCGCCCCCGAGCCGGACGGCCGGCCACCGGCGCCCGCGTCCGGCCCGGTGCACGGTCCTGGGCGAAGCCCCGCACCCGGACCGGCGGCGCGGCGTGCCGCTGTGGCGGTCGCCTTGGCCGCGGCGGCGGTGCTCGGGTTCGGCGGCGCTGTCCTGTTTCTCGGCTTTCTGGGCTTTCTGGGCTTTCTGGGTTCTCCGGGTTCCCCGGGTTCTCTCGGTCACGACACCGACGACCGTGCCGCCACCGGCGCCCGCCCCTCCGCGAGCCCTCCGGTGAGCGCGCCCGCCACGCCGTCCGAGCCGGCTCCGGCAGGTCCCGGATTCCTCAGCGAGGGCGATGCCGGGCCCGAGGTGACCGAACTCCAGGAACGGCTCCTGCGCATCCCGGACGTCTACCGCGACGGTGCCACCAGCGGCCGCTACGACGCCACCCTGGCGGCGGCCGTCGCCCGTTTCCAGCTCTGGTACGGCATCCAGGGCGACGAGACCGGCGTCTACGGAGACGACACCCGCCTCGCGCTGGAGTCCCGTACGGGGTGACGCCGGGCGCCGGCCCCGCACGCCCCGTCGTGGTCAGCGACCCGATTCCAGCAGGGCCCGGGTGACCGCGCGCACGCTGCGCGCGATGTGCTGCAACTGCGTGACCTCGGCCGCGTACAGCTTGATCGTGTGCTCGATGACACCTTCGTGCAGGCCCAGCCGGGGCAGATCGGCCCGTGCGGTCTGCAGGGCGGTGCGTGCCACCCGGATCTCGTGCTCGACCTGGATCTGGGCGTGCCGGGCCAGCAGGACGGGATGCCGGATGAACGCGGGATAGCTCGCGTAGCGCGCGGGCACCAGCTCGCGCAACCACTTGGCCGCCGAGCGTTCCCAGTCGTAGCTGCCGGGTGCCTTGACCTGGCAGGGCCAGTCCGGACTGCTGAGGCGCGTGGACGTCACAGTCATGATCATCGCTTCCGGGTGTGCGGCGTCGTAGGGGTGCACGACGGGGTGGGGCGGCCCCGAGCCAGGGGAAGGCCGGGGGCTGCCGCGGGCGGCCGGGCAGGGGCTGCCCGGCGGGCCCCCTGGCCGTCGGAGCGGGTAGGGCCCTGCGGCCGCGGGCGTTCGGGGCGTGGATCGCGGTCCGGAGTGGACGCGTTGCGACCCGGGAGCAGTATTTATATATGCCATCTGCTTTGCAAGGAGTATGAAAACATTCATGCGTGCTTCAAAGGGGAGGTGCGCTTGCCGCCCGCGCACGTCCGTGGCCCGCGGTGAGGGTCGGCGACCGGCCGCCGCTCAGTCCCTGAGGAAGAACTGGTGTCGGTCGGCTACCTGTTCGTACTCCTCGAGCCGGGCCTGGGTCCGCTCCGGGTCCGCGTCCGTCATGGCCTGGAGCAGCGCCGCGCACATCACGCCCGGAGCGGCGTAGGAGTCGAACACCAGGCGTGACCCGGTGCCGGTGGCGAAGGTGACGTCGGCTTCGTCGGCGAGGGGGCCCAGCGCCAGATCGGTGATCAGCGCGACCTTCAGCCCGGCACCCCGGGCGACCCGCATCGCCGTCAGGGTCTCCTGGGCGTGCCGGGGCATGGAGAACGCCAGCACCCAGGTGCCGCCGGCCTCCCGTGACTGCAGGAGCGCGTCGTAGGCGACACTGCCGCCCCGGGTCACCAGCCGGACGTCCGGGTGGATACGGCGGGCGGCGTAGGCGAAGTACTCGGCCAGCGAGACGGAGATGCGCAGTCCGAGCACGGTCAGCGGGGCGGACGCCGACAGCGTGCGGCCGATCTCGATGACCCGGTCGGCGTCGGCGAGGTCCCGCCGCAGGTTCTCCAGGTTCTCGAGCTCGACGTCCACCGCCGCCTGCAACTCGTTGCCCCGGTGCTCCTCCGCGGGTCCGCCGGGGAGCGTGCCGAGGGCGATCGCCTGGAGCTTCTCCCGCAGCGCGGGGTACCCGCTGAACCCGACGGCCGAGGCGAAGCGGGTCACCGAGGGCTGGCTCACCCCGACCCGCTCGGCGAGGTCCGTGATCGACAGGAACGCCGCCTCGGTGATGTGCTCGATCAGGTACTGGGCGATGCGCCGCTGCCCCGGGGACAGCCGGGGCCGGTCGAACAGCGTGCGGAGTTGGGACGTCGGGGACACCTCCGTGTTCCGGACCGCCTTCCCCGAGGTGATCGCGGATGCCTGGGCGCGTGCCTGCTGCGGCGATGGCACCGGGGCGCCTCCTTCGTCTCCCACGAATGTTCAATTTAGCTCACACACGGTGGCGACCAGGCTTGAGCGATACCGGGCAACACCGAGCGGCACAGGGCGATACCGAGCGATACCGAGGGCTGCCGGGCGGCCGGTGTTCGCACGGGCCCGCGTCACCGCCGGTAGAGGGTGATGGAGTGGCCGACGTCGTCGACCGGGCGGCTGCCGTCGAGCAACTCGGCCAGTCTGCCGGTCGCCTTGGCCGCCGCCGAGTCCGACACGGCCAGCACCCCGTGCACCCGGCCCGATGGCACCCGCAGCGGATCGGCGGCCCGGATGCCGTAGTACGACGGCACCCCGCTGCCCTTGTACACCAGCCAGATCCGCTCCCCCCGGTACCGCTCGCGCAGTCGGTCGGCGAGTCGGCCGAGATCCTGGCCCCAGTCCACATTGGAGTCGTGCAGCCGCAGCCGCGTCTTCGCCGGGCCGCCGAAGGCCTCGTTGGAGTACGGCAGACAGTACGGATACGCCCGCAGCGAGCCGACCGCGACGAACACCACCAGCACCGCGGTGACCACCGGCACCCACCGCCACCGCAGGACGAGCACGCACCCCGCCGCCACCGCGAGGAACATCGGAAGGAACAGGGCGTACCGCGTGCCGAAGTCCCGGCTGCCGTACATGGCGGCGGTCAGCAGCACCGCCGGAGCCGCCGTCAGGTAGGGCGCCGCGGGCCGCAGCCGCCGTCAGGTAGGGCGCCGCGGGCCGCAGCCGCCGCACCGCCGTCACCGCGACGGTTCCGGCGGTCCACAGCGCGAGCGCGCCGAGCGGCGTTTTCACCAGCAGCGCGGCCGGCAGGTAGTACCAGAGGGAGCCGGTGTAGAGCCGGCCGAAGAGGAATCCCTTCCAGGGGCGGTTCTCGAGGGCGAACTGGATGCGCATGCCGTCCCGGTAGGGCTCGGGGAACGGCAGCAACTCCACGACCAGACCCCGCAGTCCGTGCACCACGGGCACCTGCTGCGGGTCCCAGCGCAGCCGCGGATCGACGACCAGATAAGTGGCCCAGACGACGGTGACCGCGACCAGCCCGACGACGGACGCCCCGGCGAGCGCCCGCAGCAGTCTGCGCCCCGTCGCCTCCCTGGACGCGTACCGGACCGACACCGCGGCGAGTGCGAGCAGCACCGGAACCACGGGCAGCGTGCTCATCTTCGTCGCCAGCGCCGCCCCCGATGCCGCACCGGCGAGCGGCAGATGGAGCCGGGGCCGCAGCCGGGCCCGCCACAGCAGCCACACCGAGGTCAGGACGAACCCGGCGGCCGCTACGTCGAGCGTCGCCAGTGAACCGTGGGCGATCACGTCGGAGGAGAGGCAGTACAGCGCGAGCGCGACCAACGCGCCCGCATCACCGGTGAGTTCGCGGGCGAAGGCGAACGCCACGAGCCCGAACAGCAACGTCAGCGCGATCACCGGAAGACGGGCCCACAGCATCAACCGCCATGGGTCGTTGCCCGACTCGTACAGCAGCTGCCGACCCAACTCGCCCTGGTTCCCGCGGAAGCCGGGATCGAGGTGCGGATCCGCGACCGTGACCCCGGTGGCGACCACCAGCTTCCCGAGCGGTGGATGCTCGGGGTTGTACCGCAGGCTGTGCTCCTCCAGATACACGGCGGCCGTGCCCACGTACACCGGCTCGTCGATCGTCGGAGTCTGCCGCACGGCGGCGGTCACCATCGCGGCGGCCATCTGCCCGAGCAGCAGCACCATCACCACGGCCACCGGCCACCGCCGCCCCGGGCCGACCGGGCGGACCACGGCCGGCACCGCCGGCCCGGAGCCACGCTCCCCCTCACCGGGCGACACCCGCTGCTGCCCGCGCCCCACCGGAAGACGGCTCATACCGCTCCACTCTCGCACCGCCGCACCCCGGCCGGGCGCCAAGCGGCCGGTGAGGCGCGCCGCTCCTTCGGGCAGACCCGGGGCACGCCCGGTGCGTGTCAGCCGGCGCGCCCCACGAGGACCGGCGCGTGAGCGGCGAGGTCCGCCAGCGGGGCGCCGCTCAGCCGACACACCGTCCAGTCGTTCAGGAACTCCGCCCCGAGTGACCGGTAGAAGCCGATCGCCGGCTCGTTCCAGTCCAGCACCACCCACTCGAAGCGCTCGAAACCGTTCTCCCGGCAGATCGCCGCGAGGGCGGCCAGCAGTGCCTTGCCGTGCCCGGCGCCCCGGGTGTGCGGGCGTACGAAGAGGTCCTCCAGATGCATCCCCCGGGTGCCGGTCCAGGTGGAGAAACGCGGGAACCACAGGGCGAAGCCCACGATCCGGCCATCGGCGTCGTCCTCGGCGATCAGGGCGGACGCGGCGGGGTGCGCGCCGAACAGCGCCTCGCGCAGCTGCTCCTCGGTGGCGCGGGACTGCTCGGCGGCCTTCTCGTAGGTTGCGAGTTCGTGGATCATCGCACGGATCTCGGGGACGTCGTGCTCGGTGGCGGTTCGGATCATGGACCGGAGCATGAATCACCGGACCGCGCCGTGTCCATCGGGAAAGCCCGGTGGACGGCCCGAGCCGTTCGGGCCGCCGCACGCTTCGAGGACCTCAGCCGGTCGCGTCACCGGCCGTGCCGGGCAGCAGCACACTCATGCCGCGGTGTCCGTGCGGGGCACCGCGGACGTCGGGACCACGAGGTCGGCGCGGTGCCGGGTCGGGGCGATCAGTTCGGCGTTGGGCTGGTCCGAGCGAAGGGCCCAGGCCACCGCCTCGTCATGGCGCTTGCCGAACTCCTCGTGGCGGGCCACCAGCCGGCGCAGCCGCTCCTTCTCGTCCAGCTCGCAGAACCACACCTCGTCGAGCTGCGGCCGGACCCGGGCCCAGGCACCGGTGTCCAGCAACAGGTAGTTCCCCTCCGTGACCACCAGCCGGGCCGTCGGCGGCACCGGCACGGCACCCGCGATCGGCTGCTCCAGCACCCGTTCGAAGCCGGGCGCGTACACGACGTCGTCGTACGTCTCCTCACGCAGGCGTCGCAGCAGCTCCGCGTACCCGGCGGCGTCGAAGGTGTCCGGGGCGCCCTTGCGGTGCCGGCGGCCGAGCCGGTCCAGTTCGGCGTCGGCGAGGTGGAAGCCGTCCATGGGGACGTGCGCGACCCACGGCTCCCCGGTGCCGTTCAACTCCCGCACCACGTGCCCGGCGAGCGTGGACTTGCCGGAGCCCGGGCTGCCGGCGATGCCGAGCACCGCGCGCCGGCCGACCCCGGTGAGGGCGCGGGCGCGGCTGAGGAGATCGTCGAAGGTCGGTGTCACACGGACGAGTGTGTCACCCGCGCTCCCCGTGTTCGCCGCCGAGCGGGGAAGGAGTCCGGTATGACGGATCTGGGTCTGCCCGAAAACATCCTGGCCTGCCTCTTCGACCTCGACGGCGTCATCACCAGGACGGCCGTCGTCCACGCGGCGGCCTGGAAGGAGATGTTCGACGCCTTCCTGCGCGAGCGGGACGGCGCCGGCTTCCGGCCCTTCGACGCCGGTGCCGGTGACTACGCCAAGTACGTCGACGGCCGTCCGCGGGCGGACGGCGTACGCACCTTCCTCGCCTCCCGGGCCATCGAACTGCCCGAGGGGGAACCCGGGGACCCGCCCGACGCCCCGACCGTGCACGGGCTCGGCAACCGCAAGAACGAGCTGCTCCTGGAGCGGATCCGCACCGGCGGTGTCGACGCCTACGACGGCACCCTGCGGTACATCGAGGCGGCCCGCGCCCGTCGGCTCCGCACCGCTGTCGTCTCCGCCAGCGCCAACTGCCTCGACGTGCTGCGCGCCATCGGTGCCGAGCACCTCTTCGACGTCCGCGTCGACGGCGTGGTCGCCGCCGAACGCGGCCTCCCGGGCAAGCCGCGCCCCGACACCTTCCTTGCCGCGGCCCGGGACCTCGGTGTGCCTCCCGGCCGGGCCGCCGTGTTCGAGGACGCGCTGGCCGGCATGGACGCGGGCCGCGCCGGTCGCTTCGGATACGTGGTCGGCGTGGACCGCGTCGGCCGGCCGGACGCGCTGTACGCCCACGGCGCCGACCGGGTGGTGACGGACCTCGAGGAGCTTCTCGGGGAACCGGGGGAGCGGCGGCCCCCACGGGCGGGTTGAGGCGAACGGCCGTACTCCGCTCCACCTGTCTGCCCCTTGCGGGTTAACTTGTCCGCATTCGTACGGTTCACGCGGTTCATGAGGTTCGCACGGTTCACCCGCCGGCGTCTCGCCGGAGCAAGGGATGCAAGGGACGGACGATGCCCGACGGAAGCGATCTCCTCCTCACCGGAGGACGGCGACGCGCGCACCCGTCCCCGGGCGTGTCCCGTCCGGCCGCCGGAACCGCACCGCTCGCGGTCCTGGCCGCCGTCTTCACCCTCGCCCAACTCGTCCTCGTCCGCCCGGACCTGGGACTCGGCTGGGACGAGATCGTCTACGTCAGCCAGGTCACGTCCCACCACCCGGCCGCCTTCTTCAGCGCCCCGCGCTCCCGCGGCGTCTCGCTCCTGGTGGCGCCCGTCGCGTCCTGGTCCTCGTCCACCGTCCTGCTGCGCGTCCACCTCGCCCTGCTCTCCGGCCTCGCCCTGTACCTGGCGCTGCGCGCCTGGCGCGGTCTGTTCCCCACCCGCGTCCTGGTCACCGCCGGAGCCTTCTACGCCTCCCTGTGGGTGACCCTCTTCTACGGCCCCCAGGCCATGCCCAACCACTGGGTCGCGATCGGCGCCCTGATCATGGTCGGCTCCTTCCTGCGGTACCGCGCCGACCGCTCGGCGCGCGGCGCGCTGTGGGGCGTCGTGGCGGGGGCCGCGCTGATGGCGTGGATGCGGCCCACCGACGCCGTCTGGGTGACGGCCCCCCTGTTCGTCCTCGCCCTGGCCGGCCGTCACTGGAGGCTTCTGCTCGCGTCGGCGGCGGGTCTCGCGGCGGGCGCGGTCGACTGGGTGGCGGAGGCCTACACGGGATACGGCGGCCTGGGGGAGCGGCTGGCCGAGGCCTCCCGCATCCAGGGCGGGCTCGGCTGGCACATGGCCGTCGACGATCAGCTGCGCAGCCTGGGCGGACGCGGCCTGTGCCGCCCCTGCACCGGGCCGATGCCCCATCCGGTGACCACCCTCTGGTGGTTCGCCCTGCCCCTGCTCGCCGCCGTCGGACTGGGCGTCGCCGTACGGGCCCGGCGTGTCCTGCGTACCGCGATGCCGCTGGCCTGCGCCACCACGGCAGCCCTCCCGTACCTGTTCATGATCGGGTACGCGGCACCCCGCTTCCTCCAACCCGCCTACGCCCTGCTCGCGATTCCCGTCGCCGACGGACTGTGGCACCTGGCCGGGAAACCGGCCGGGAAGTGGCGCCCGGCCGGGAAGTGGCGCCCGGTCGCGGCGGCACTGGTCGCGCTCGCCCTGGCCGGCCATCTGGCGGTGCAACTGGCCGTCCTGGTGCACACCGTCGACCGCAACACCGAAAGCCGCCGGGACTGGACCCGCGCCGCCGGCGAACTGCACCGGCTCGGCGTCCGCCCGCCCTGTCTGATCACCGGCCACGAGGCCATCCCCGTCGGCTACTACACCGGCTGCTCCTCCGGCGAGACCAGCGGGAACAACGAGAACATCACGGTGGCGGAGATCCTGCGCACCGCGGACCGCGTCCCCGTGGCCGCGCTCACCGGCCCCGGCGGCGGCCCACCCGACTACGCACGGCCCTGGCCGGTCCACCGGGTCGGCGACCTCGAGGTCCGCATCGCCCCGACACCCCGGCAGAGCGCCTCCGGCTGAGGCCCGGACCGCCGGGACGCGGCAGGGACCCGCACATCGGATCGGGGTTGGGCGGCGCACAACGGGAAACGCGGATCCGACACCTGAGAGGAACGAGTCGACACAACGTGACAGGGAGGACACCATGGGTACCGATCCGATGGCGGACGACGTGTACCAGCCCACCGGAGGCAACGAGGAGCAGGAGGACGCCGCGCCCCTCGACCGGCAGAACGCCGTCGACGAACGGACCTATGACGACATCCTGGACGAGGGCTACTCCCCGCCGGAGAAGCCGATCGGCGTGACCCGGCACGGCACCACGGCCGCCGAACAGCACGAGGGCGAGACCCTGGACGAACGGCTGGCCCGGGAGGTGCCCGACACGTCCGCGCCCGGCGGGGACGGCGTGGGCGACCTCCCCGGGGGCGAGGGCGAACCGGTCGACCCGGAGGCCGGCACCGAGCGCGCCGGACGCCTGGTCGCCCCGGACGAGGGCGTCCGTGCCGACAGCACGAAGGAGACCGTCGCCGAGGACGTCGGCATCGACGCGGGGGCCGCCGGCGCGGAAGAGGCCGCCATGCACGTCGTGGAGGACGAAACGGCTTAGCCGGAGAGCCGGGACGGGGATCGGGGGCAGAGCCGGGACAGGACCTGACCCGATCCGCCCCGGCCTGATCGGGCCCGGCCTGCTTCGTCCTGGCCGGGCCCGGGGTTCAGGGAAGCATCTTGTCCAGTGCGGCGGGTCCCTCCTCCGCCAGTTTGCGCTTGGCCCATTCGAGATTCTGCGGGGTGAGGTCCTTGCCGGAGGCAAGGACGAGGTCCTCCGGCGACACGTCGGTGCCGGTACGGGCGTGGAGCAGGCCGTCCGGGGTGGTGCGGTCCTCGGACGGCCTGGACTCCTCGGGCTGTGACGTCGACATCTTCTGGCTCCTCGGGTCCGGACGCTGTAGCGGCCCCGGTGCGGTCATCGGGTCCGATATCACCATTCAACGCGGGAGCCCGCCGTGCATCCGGAACACGCGGGGCACCGCCTCGAAGGGCCGCTTCTCACGTGCAGGGGTACCTTCCCCGGCCCGCGGAAAACACTGTGAGGACCGCCCGCCCGGACAGGCCCTAGAAGGGCGACAGCGTCAGGCGCAGGCCGGTGGGGGCCGTGTCCTGGATGTAGGAGGCGAAGTCGGCGACGTCGTCGAAGGCGAAGCCGTACGCCTTTCCGTCCTCCGTGGCCGTGTGCACGGCCTTGGAGTAGTGGTTGGTGAGCCCGGTCCGGTAGAAGACCGAGGCGTCGGCCGTCGGCTGGTCGGGGTGGCTGAGCAGCGTCGAGCGGTTGAAGCCGGCGCCGAGCACGGCGGCGACCGGGCCGGTCGTGCCGTCGTTGGGAGCGGCGAGCGCGCCGTCGCAGAAGAGCACGTCCCGCGTGGACGGCTTGCCGAAGGAGACCTGGGCGGGCCCGTCGAAGGTGAACCGGTCGCCGCGCACCCGGCCGGTGAAGGTGCCGGCGTCGGTGGTGACCTTCAAGTCCCGGCCGGTGTAGGTGCTCCACACCTCGTCGATGTACGGGGCGAGGTAGTCCTCGGCGAACAGGCCCGAGTCCAGTCCGTGTCCCGGCGCGATGATCCGGGTGTCGTCCACGACGAGCCGCGAGAACGCCTCCACCTGCCTGATGGCGTCGAACACGGCGCGGCGGCCCCCCTCGCGGAAGGTGCCCGTGGTCCGGTCCCCGGAGCCGGTGAGCCGGATGTTCAGCGGCACGCTGAACATGTCGACCATCGTGGTGTTGCAGAACATGCCCGCGGAGTTGTGGGTGAACTCGGCACAGTCGTGCAGCACACCGTAGTTGGGGTCCGAGGTGACCCAGCCCGCCGGGTACTGCAGCGCCGCGTTGCCGTTGCCGTCCGCGACGGCCTTGAACTTGAGCTTCCCGCCGAGGGCCACGTAGACGCGGCCGGACATGTACGGCAGGGACAGCCTGGTCTCGCCGCTGCCGGCCAGGCTGATCGCGTAGTCGGTGAAGCCGTCGGCGCCGTTGTCCGACAGGGCGATCGGGGCCGGCGTGCCGTCGGGGGTGACCCGTACCTGACGGCCGCCCTGGTTGCCCACGATGTAGAGGTGCACGCTCGCGTTGTCGAAGGAACCGCTGTTGTTGACGACCGTCAGCGGGAGGGAGCCCGCGGCGGCTGCGGCGGCCTTCGTGCCGGTGGGCGACTCCGCGAGGGCGTGGGGGGCGAGCGCGGCGACGGCGGGCGCGGCCACGGCTGCCCCGCCGAGGGCGAAGAGGACCTTCCGGCGGCCGGGGGAACGCTGATGACGGGGAGTCATGTGGGGGGTCTCCTGAGGTGATCGTGGGGGTTCTGGACGGCGTCGACCCGGCCTGGGACCTCGGGGGTAGAGCGCTCCAGGGGTGAGAGCGCTCTCAGGCCGTGCGTCGGCGCCGACGCACGGCCTTGATGGTACGGACCGGAACGACCCCCGCCAACGGGTCCGACTTGTCCCTCGAACCGCCCTGACCAGCGGTTACTTGAACGGCGTGGGAGAACCCCGCGATTGCTTAAGCGCTTCTTAAGCGTCGTTTAAGCCGGAGAGGTCAGAGGCCGGGCCGGCCCGTTCCGCCGTCGAGCAGGGTCTCCGCGGTGGCCAGGATCTCGGTGACGCGGAGCGCGAACGCGGCGTCACAGGGGTGCGGCCTGCCGGTGTCCGCGGCGGTGAGGAGCGCGTCGACGGCCCGTCCGAGGGCGGGGACCGCCCCGTGGGCCGTCTCCGGCAGGACGGTGACGCCGGACTTGCCACGAAGTTCCACGGTGGCGCCGGCGGCGGCCGGGGGCGCGGTCAGGCTCAGGGTGAGGGCGCTCGAAGCGTCGCTCGTGTGCTCCAGTACGAGATGGACGGTGTCGCCGGGGCCGTGCGCCGCCGCCGACACCCGCCGGGCGTCACCGAGCAGGGGCAGCAGTACGGACAGGGCGTGCGGGCCGACGTCCCACAGCGCGCCCTTCTCCCGCCGCCAGGGCGAGGCCGCGAACGGGCTGTCGCCGGAGGTGAACACCGACCCGAGCCACTCCGCCCGCGCGGTGAACCAACTGCCCACGCCCGCCTGTTCGCTGATCCACGCGGCCGGTTCGGGCTGGAAGCGGGTGGTGAAGAAGACCACGGAGGCGACCTGCGTCTCCTCGACCGCCTCCGCCACCGCCCGCCCCTGCGCCACCGTCGGGGCGAGCGGCTTGTCGAGCAGCAGATGACGCCCCGCCCGCGCCGCACGGACCGCGAGACCGGCCTGCACGTCCGGCGGCAGGGCCACGGCGACGGCGTCCACGTCGGCGATCAGTGCGTCGACGTCGTCGTACGCGCGCGTGCCGTGCCGGTCGGCCAGTTCCTCGGCGGCGTCGAAGCGGCGGCCCCACACGCCGACGAAGTCGAGGTCCTGGTGCCCGCTCAGCGCAGGGGCGTGTGCCATCTGCGCCCAGGGGCCGGTGCCGAGCAGTCCGATACGCATGCCGTCGCTTCTCCCGTGCCGTGTCCGCCGCCGGCCGGTGGTGCCCGGCCCGATGTCGGCCCGAGCGTGTCACACCGGCCGGGGTGGCGGGGCACCGGGTTCTCGCCGATTCCGACCAGTTGAGCAAATGGGGTGAATGTTTCGGTGTGATCCGGGTAGGCGCCCGTCACACTCAGAGATCAGAGAGAGGCGCTTTCGTGCTGGTACCGGATCCCAAGAGGGTCAGACAGTTGCTGACGCGTTACGCGACGCTGCGGATCGCACAGGCGGAGCGGTACTCGCCCGTCGCGGCGCGCGAGCTGGAGGACATCACGTACACGCTCTGCGTGATGACGGGAACGGCAGGCATCCGCGAGGCCGTCGCCCGCGCGGACGCGCTGCTCACCGGGGAGCGGGCCGCGGCGGACATCCGGACCACGGGCGCGGACGACGAGAGTGGCCGGACCCTGGTCGGGTGACGGCTCCCGGGCCGTATTCCGCCGTTTCGCCGTTCCGCCGAGGCAAGCAGGTCTTTCGCTACGAGCCGGTGTTCACGACGGGCCTTCGCCCGTGGAACGCCGACCGATACGCATACGGTGTGGTGCCCACCACCTTGCGGAACCGCTCACGGAACGCCGTGGGTGAGCCGAACCCCGACTGCTGTGCGATCCGTTCGACGGTGTAGTCGCTGTTCTCCAGCAGGTACTGCGCCCGCCGCACCCGCGCCCGCAGCAGCCACTGCACCGGCGTGGTGCCGGTCTGCTCACGGAACCGGCGGCCGAAGGTGCGCTCACTCATCCCGGCGCGCGCCGCCATCGCCCCGAGGGTGACCTCGTGCGCCAGATTGTCCTCGAGCCACTCCAGAAGCGGTTCCAGGGCCGACCCGCGGGGCACGGGCGGATACTGGTGCACGATGAACTGGGCCTGCCCGCCCTCCCGTTCCAGCGGCATGACGGACATCCGGGCCGTGTTCGCGGCCACGGCCGAGCCGAGGTCCCGGCGGATCATGTGCAGGCACATGTCCAGTGCGGCGGCGGCGCCGGCCGAGGTGAGGATCTGCCCGTTGTCGACGTAGAGCACGTCGGGCTGCACCTCGACGTGCGGAAAGTCACGGGCCAGCCGGTCCGCGGCCACCCAGTGCGTGGTGGCGCGCAGCCCGTCCAGCAACCCGGCCTCCGCCAGGACGAACGCGCCCACGCACACCGAGGCGATCCGGGTGCCCGCCTCGGCCGCCCGGCGCAGTGCCGCGCGGACGGCGGGGAGAGCGGCACGGCACCTTCGGCACAACCCGGGACGATGATCGTGTCGGCGTCCGCCAGGGCCTCCAGCCCGCGGTCGACGCGCAGGACCAGCCCGCCGTCCGCCACCACCTCGGGTGTCTCCGCGCACGGGCGCACCCGGTAGGCGGGCCGGCCGTCGGGCAGCTGCGTCCAGTCGAAGGTCTGCATGGGGGCCGCCATGTCGAACGGGATGACCCGGTCGAGCAACAGGATCGCCACGGAGTGCATGAACGCCACGATAGACGGATTCCCGCCACCGACAAGAGCCGGGTGGAACCAGGACGGCGGTACGGCGACGACGAGGGAGGGCAGCTCGGCGGTGTTGGCGGGAACCCGTCGGAAGCTGTCGATCCGGCCCCTGGGAGAGCGTCCCCCGGGCCCCTAACGTGGGCCCGGCACCGCTGACCACACCAAGGAAAGAACCCCGGTGACCAAGTTCCTGCTGTCCGTCCACGTCCTCGCCGCCATCATCGCCGTCGGTCCCGTGACCGTCGCGGCGAGCATGTTCCCGCCGGCCGTGCGCCGAGCCGCCGCCGAGGGCGGCGGGCCCGCGGCGACGGCGGTGACCACTGTCGGAGTGCTGCACCGCATCTGCGGGGTCTACGCCCGGATCGGGATCGCGGTGCCCGTCCTCGGGCTCGCCACGGCTCTCGCCATGGGAGTCCTGGGCGACGGCTGGCTCATCACCTCCATCGCCCTGACGGCGGCCGCCGCGGGCGTCCTGAGCGCCTTCGTCCTGCCCGGTCAGGAGGAGTTCGTCGAGCAGTTGGCGCAGGGCCGAGCCGTCGACCGGCAGGCCACGGTGCGACTGGCCATGTCCACCGGTGTGTTCAACCTGCTGTGGGCGACGGTCACGGTCCTCATGATCGTTCGCCCCGGCTCCACGACGGGAGCCTGACCGAACCGCGCCGGGCCCGGCCGGGGCTCGCGCCGGCCGCCCCTCCTGTCCCGGTCTGCGTCAAGTCGTACGGGTGAATTCCCGCTTCGTGGTGTCCGGGCGCCTACACTCGGCAGTCGCGCCCCCGCTCCGGGGGCGACGAGCAGAGAGGCGCGTTGCCGGGTGTTCCAGGATTCCCCCATCTACGACCGACTCATCGCGGAGTGCGGCGATGTGCCCGCGCAGGTCCGCAGGGAGGCCGAACGAGTGAGCAGGGAACTGGAGCTGGTCATGCGGCCCCTGCAGTCGTCCGGGTACACCCCGGGCCTCGACCGTCCGCAGTCCCCGGGCAACGGCTGGCAGCGCACCGCCCTGTTGCCCGGCCCCCGGCCGCACTGACCCGGACGAAGGGCCCGTACCACCGCGTCCAGGCGTGGTGGCGGGCCCTCAGCGCGCCGTGGTGCGTACCCCGTTGACACCCGGAGTCTCTTGGGGGGCGGGCCGGGCCAGCCACTCGGCGACGGCGCGGGCGATCGGCTGTCCCGTCTCCACCTCGACGAATCCGAACTGACCCGACTGGTTGCACTCCAGGAACCACCACGTTCCGTCCGCGTCCTCGGCGAAGTCGAAGGCTCCGTAAGCCAGTCCGGCCTCGCGCAGATAGGCGTGGACGGCGTCGGCGGTGCGCGGCGGCACGTCGACCGGCTCCCAGGGGGAGGAGGATGTGGCGAAACGCACATCGACCTCCGTCGGTTCCGCGTCCGGGGCCGTCGCCTTGCGGGCGGCCAGCAGGCGCTCGCCCACGACGGTGAGCCGGATGTCGGCCCGCTTCGCGATCCGCCGCTGGAGCAGTGTCGGTCCGAACGCCACGGCGGCGAAGTCGGTGTCCGGCGCCACCCGGCTGGTCGGCACGGCCCGCGGCGGATCCTGCGGATGCGCTCCGGAGACCGGTTTGACCACCAGGTCCGGGAAGCGCTCCGCGAACTCCCGGGCGGCGCGCGGGAAGGTCGTGATCACCGTGGCGGGCACGGGCAGGCCGCAGCGCTGGGCCAGCCGTAGCTGCCACGGCTTGTGGCGGGCCTGCCGGGCCGCGTCCGGATGGTTCATCCAGCGGGCGTCCGAGCCGCGCAGCATGCCGTAGAGGGCCTGGGCGGCCTCCTCGGTCAGCCACGGCGACGGCCGGGCCGCCCGCCCGGCCGGGGTGCCCGGCCTGCGCACCCACACGGACCGCAGCCCGCCGATGCTCACCAGCCGCCCCCCGGCGGAGAGATGGCCGCGAAAGCGGCCGTGGACGTATTCACCCGAGAGCGAGACCCCGCCGGTCAGATCTGCCGGGTCGAGGCGTACCACCGGAACCCCGGAATCGTGCAGATGCACGATCACCATGTCGGCGGTCACGTCCTCTTCGCAGGTGAGGATCAGTACGGTCATCGTCTGCGGTCCATGGTCAGTCGTCGAAGTGGGTCTTGGACCCCGCGGTGGACGTCGTGGTGCCCACCTCCCGCAACAGTGTGTGATCGCAGGCCGCCACCCGTCCGTCGACGAGTACGTTCAACTGCAGTCCAGAGTCGTACACATACGGAGTGGTTACGGCCAACTCCGGTGCCGGACGTGCGTAGTTGAGCGCGAACGGTTGCATCGTCTCTCCCTCGTCGGTACCGCGCCGACCAGCGACGGCCCACCGTGCGCCGTCGCTTGGTCCGCCGACTTGTTTTGGCTTCCAGAGACTTATACGAATCGAACGGGTGGTTGGTTTCCTTACGGAGCGTAGCCGTCGGCGGGTTCACGGTCCGGTCGCCGGGGCGTCGCCCCGAGGGAACGTGCGCCGAGGGAGCCGCGCATGGTGCGCAGGGCGAGCAGCAGGACGCCGATGTCGTCCAAATAGATCGGGTCGGGCAACAGGTCGGCCGGCAGTACCAGATAGAGGACCGCACCCCAGAACACCCAGCGGGGGCCCGTGGGCAGACCGGCGTCCCGCAGCGCCCGCCGGGTGCGGACCAGTCGCACCAGGACGGCCACGGCGCAGGCCAGCACGGCGGCCGCGACGACGGCGACGAGTACCACGGTGGTGGTGTCCACGGGGTGTCCTCCTCCAGGAGCGGCGAGGCAACGGTCTCTCTGTCTGGATGCCCGGTAACGGCCCCGGCTATGGCATCCGCCGGACGCATGGAGCAATACAGGTCATCCCCATGGCCCAGCCGAGTGGCCGTGCGGGGCGAAGGCACCTAGTAATGGTCCACGTAACGTCGCTCGTCGTACGTCCGGGGGCGAGGAGCGGCCTCAGCCTTCTTCATGGAGCCGAGCATGACCACCTGCTCTTCGTCATCCTCCTCGAACACCTCGAACACCTCGAACGAATCCGCGATACCCGCCTGGACGGACCCGGCCCTCCCGCCGGCACCGCCGACGATGCCCCCTCCGTCCGCCGCGACGGTCTCCGCCACCGGCACCGTCCTGCTGGACCCGGCCCCGATCGGCACCGGGGACGCTGTCGGCGGCCTGATGTGCGCGGCGGTGTCGGACCGCCCCCTGGAGGAGGTCGCCGACCTCATCACGTCGCTGGCACGCTCGCCCGAGCACACGCCGGCCGTGGTCGACGCCCTGCGCGCCGTCGGGGTGGGCCGGTCCGTGGAGGACGTCGCCCGTCTGGTCGCCCTGCTGACCCGGCCGCCCCGCGACGCCGACAGCGCCGACGAGGTGATCCGGGCCGCGGCGGCGCACCGTCCCGTGGCGGACGTGACCCGGCTGGTGACGCTGCTGCAGAACGAGGAACTGGCACCCCACTGCCGTGAGGAGGCGCTGCGGGCCGCAGCCTCCGGCCGCTCCGTCGAGGAACTGATCGAGCTGATAGACCGGCTCGCCGCGCAGGAGCCACCGGAACGCCCCGGCAGCCCGACAGCGGTCCCGTCGGCCCCGCCTCGCTCCGAGGACGACCACGGCGACGAGGGCGACGACGTGTACGGAGACCGGCACCGAGCCCCGTACCGAGCCGGAAGCAGCGGCCGGGACGGGGGTGGGGAGCGGAGAGGCACCCGGGACGACGAGGTGGTCGGGGGCGGGCGCGGAACGACGCCGGAGGCCGGGCACCGAACCGTCCGCCGCGGCGCCCGGGGCGCGGCGGCCCTGCGCTCGAGACGGCGGATCAGGCACCACCGGCCCCGCGCGCGAACGGGGCAGGGCACGGGGCCCGGCCGGAGACCCGACGGCACCGCCCTCGAGTACCCGCCCGAACAGGTGGACCGGTCCCTGACCTGGTCCAGTTGGCTCGCCGCGGTGGCCCTCGCCCTGTGCGCGGTGGCCCACTTCCCCCTGCACTGTGACGGTTCCGCACTGGGCCTGCACGCCTTCACCGTCGGCCTGTCGGTGCTCTGCACGGCGCTGGCCCTGATCCTGGTGGTGCGCCCCGGCGCGCTGGTGCTCGCGCCGGCGGTCGTCGTACCCGCGGCCCTGGTCGGGGCGCACGCCTGCGGTCCGTCCTTCCCGTCCGTCTTCCTGTCCCGGGCCGTCCGCCTCGCGCTCGCCCCGCAGTGGCTGGCCAGTGCGGCGGCCGTCACCGCCGCGCTGCTGGCGCTGACGGCCCTGGTCGTCCGGGTGGCGTCACCGTTCCCCGGCAGGCACTGGGCGGTGTGGCCGGCACCCGGGACACACCGGATGCCGGACTGAGCGCGCACCGACCGAGGAGGGGCGCCGGGATCACCGGGCACGGACCGGGAAGGCCCTACGGGCCCGAAGCCGCCGACTGCCTGTCGGTGGCGGGCGGGGCCCCGCGCTCCTCGCGCTCCTCCTCGTCGGCCGACGGGCGACGCGCCGCCCTGGGACCGAACTTCAGACGCTCCAGCGTGCGCGTCAGCTGCCGCACGGGCGACGGAGCCGGCGTACCACCGGGCGGCAGGGCACGGGGCCCGGAGGCCGCGGCGGACTCCCGGTAGGCGGCCAGCGCCTCGTGCGCGCTCTCGGCCGCCTCGCGGTACAGGTCGCGGGACTTCGTCATGGCCTCCAGCGCGTCGGCGTACATGGCGACCAGCCGGCGCTCGCGGGCGAGCTCCTCCTCCAGGGTCAGCAGACGCCAGTCCTCCCGCAGCGCGGTCAGAGCGGCCTCGGCGCCGTCCGGCAGCGGACGCGGCAGCGCCGCGAACCGGCTCACCGCGTCGACCAGGTCGACGGGGCGGGTGCCGTCCAGGAACACCGCGCGCACCGAGAACTCCCCGGCGTCGTAGCCGTCCGGGACCGGTCCGCCGGGCAGCACCACGGCACCGCCGCGCGGCACCTCGACACCGGAGTCCCGCAGCGCCCAGTTCACGACCCGCAGCTGATGCGGCGCGGCCCGGTGCTCCACCACGCGGTGCCGCAGCCCCGACGGCAGCCAGTGGGCGAGCGGCAGCCGGCCGCGGTCGTCGGTGGTCATCGCCTCGTGGACGACGACATGGATGTTCCACCCGTTCCCGCCGGCGCTCCGCGCGCAGTCGCGCAGCAGCCGCCGTACGGCCTTGTCGTCCTCGGGGAGCGGATTGATCTCTCCCAGCCGCAGTCCCGTGGCCGCGTCGTGGTTCCAGTCCGGGGCCGGGTCGTCCAGGGGCCAGAACATACCTGCGGGGGACGGCCACGTGTGGTCCCAGGGCTGCTCGGCCTCGGCGACCAGGATCCAATGTTGCCCGTCCCCGTCGGCGGGGCCGACGCTCAGCCGGGCGCGCACGGTCACCTCCCCGGCGACCCGGACACGGGCCTGGAACACCCGGTCCGGCGTGTCGTGCCGCGTCTCGTGCCCGGCTTCGGGCACGTCGTCGGGCAATTCCAGGAAGGCGTCGACGCCCCCGCTGCCCTCCAGCCGGGGCAGGGTGCGCCGGAGCACGTCCAGCGCTGAGGCACCGGTGTGCCGGCCGGCGGTCAGCCAGACGGACGGAGGGATCGTGGGGCGGGCTGTGCGTGAGGTAGGCATGGGTCCAGGGGTGAACGGGGGCACGTGCTCCTGCCATTGTCGTCGCTGTCGGACGGCGAACTGACGAGGGCTCCGCCGGGAGGCGGTCCTCGTCCGCGGCTACCCGCGCTGTGGGGCTCTCATGTGCCACGTGTCGCCCCGTACGCGGGTCCCGCGCACGGGGTGTGCGGGGCGCACACATGGCGGAAGGCTTTCACTCGTGGTCGCGACAGTACCCGGTCCCCACAATGGAATCCGGTGAGCAGGGCCGACCCGCCATCCGCACAGGGGAAGGTCCTGCTCGTCCCCCGGTCCACCGGACCGGGAAAATCGCTGACGTTATCAGCACCGAAGCTTCCTTGTCGCATATTCCAAGGGAAAACACCAAAGCCCCCACCTCGGTCGAGCACACACCGTAGCGTCGACGTCACGTTCGCGGTACAGCCGTGCGATGAGGGGGGATCCGGCGTGCCCGGAATCGACGAGAGCCTGCTGGAAGCCATGCGACTGCCCGGTGCGCGGGGTGCACTGGTGGTCGACTGGATCAGTGGACTCGCGCTGGGCGCGGTGGGCGACGCGCCGGGCGACGACCCGGAGGCGACAGCGGCGGAGACCGCCGAGCTCGCCCGCCTCGCCATGGAGAGCGGCACACTCGCACCGGCCGACGGCGGCCTGTCCGTCGGGTCCGTCGCCTCCGGCAAGGAACCCCCCGTCCAGGACCTCATCCTCACCACCGTCGACGCGTACCACCTGCTCCGGTTCGTCATCACGGCCTTCGACAGCACCGTGTTCCTGTACCTGTGGCTCGACCGCCGTGACGGCAACCTGGCCCTGGCCCGCATCCGGCTGGCCGAGATGGCGGACCGGCTGGTGCTCGGATGACCACGGCGGCACCCATCGAGGGATCGGCGCCCACCGGCGGATCGGTGCCGGCCGCGCTCGGCAGCCTCGCGGCGGACCGTGCCACCGGGGCCCTCTCCACCGAGTCCGGGGTCTTCTACCTGGCGGCGGGGCACGTCGTCCATGTCGAATCCGTGTACAGCCCCGACCTCGGCGATCTGCTCACCCGCAGCGGTGCCCTCCCGGCCGACGGCTGGTGGGAGGCGGTCGAGCGGGCCGGGGCCCGCCACCGCGTCGGCCGCCAGCTGGTCGACAGCGGCCGTCTCACCGAGGGCGCGCTGGAACTGTGCCACACGGGCGCGCTGTTCGACGCGGCGTACTTCGCGCTGGCCCAGGACACCGCCGCGCTCCGCTTCCGCCCGGAAGCAGCGCACTGGCTCGGCGCGGTCCGCCCGGTTCCGGTGCACAGCGTGCTGCGCGAGTCGCGGCGTCGCCGCGATCTGCTGCACCGCATCTGGCCCGACCCCACCGTCGACACCGCCCCCCTCACCCGCGCGTCCGGCGCCGACCCGGCGGACCTGCCGCCCCGCCGCGGCCGGACCCTCGCCCGGGTCGACGGGGCCAGCACCGCCGCGCAGATCGCCTCGGCCCTGGCCTGCCGCACCTTCCACACCCTCGTCGAACTGCGCCGCCTGGCCGCCGCCGGACTGATCACCCCCGCACCACCGCCCCCACCCCCGCCCGTCGCCACCGTCCCCCACGGCACCGGCGAAGCCGGCTCCACATGGGACGAGCCCGACACAGCGCTGCTGCGACGGCTCCTGGACGCCTTGGAGGCCCTGTGATCCGCGCGCGTCGACAGCGTGCCGAAAGGAGACTGCTCATGGCCGTCGAGACCGACGTGCTGGACGAACTGCGTCGGCTCCGTACCCGGGTCCCCAGGCTGGCGGGATCACTCGCGGCCACCGTCGACGGGCTCGTCCTCGCCCACGACGTGCCCGACACCGAACCGGAGGGGCTGGCCGCGCTCACCGCCGCCGCGCTCGGTGTCGCGTACCGAGTGACGGACGCCACCGCCCGCGGCGAGTTCCGCGAACTGCTGGTGCGCGGGACGCGGGGATACGTGGCGACCTACGCCGCAGGAAGCACCGCCGTGCTCACCCTGCTCGCCGACGACCGGGTCAACGTGGGCCGGCTGCATCTGGAGGGCCGGCGCAGCGGGGCCCGCATCGCGGACCTGGTCGCCACCGGCGCCGGCCCCGGCGTGGGCCGGCACGCCGACCGCACGGCACCCGAACAAGGCCCCGTACCCGCACTGGACACGGACCGCCGGATCGGCACCCTCCCGGTGCGCGCTCCGCAGCGGCCCGCACACCGGCCCCGGCCCCAGGCCGGCGGCTGAATCCGGGCTCTTCCTCCCGGCCCGCCGCCGCGGCACGACCCGGCGACCGGCCAGAACAACGATCACGACCGAAAGGAAACCTCTCATGGCCAACACCGAGACCGCGCTCAAGGACTGCCTCAGCTCCATCGACGGCGCGACGGCCGCCGCACTCGTCGACTACACCAGCGGCATGGCGCTCGGCACGATCGGCGGTGGCAAGGACTTCAACCTGGAGGTCGCCGCCGCGGGCAACACCGACGTCATGCGCTCGAAACTGCGCACCATGGAACTCCTGGGGCTGAAGGACGAGATCGACGACATCCTGATCACCCTGGGCACCCAGTACCACCTGATCCGCCCGCTCACGGGGCGCGGCGGCAACGGTCTGTTCCTGTACCTGGTCCTGGACAAGGTGCGCGCCAACCTGGCGATGGCGCGCCACCAGCTGCGCCGGATCGAGACCGACCTGGAGGTCTGAGCAGGGACCGGACCGGAGCGGTTCGGAACGCCGCAACGGGCGTGTGCCCTCCGCGAGCACCACTCGCGAAGGGCACACGCCCGTTGCGGCGTCAGCCGGCCTCGGTCAGGCCGCGTCGGGGAGCCACAGGTCGGGACCGAAGACCTCATAGCTGATCTGCCGGGCGGGGACGCCGGCACCCAGGAGCCCGCCACGCACCGTGCGCATGAACGGCAGCGGGCCGCACAGGTACACCGACGCGTCCGCAGCGACGTCGATCCCGGTGAGATCCATCAGGCCGTCGCGCGCGTCGGGCTCCTCGGCGCCCGGCCGCTCGTACCAGAAGACCGCGCGGGCGTTCGGCAGTCGCTCCACCAGGGACCGCACCTCGGCGCGCAGGGCGTGCTCGTCGGGCGAGGTGTCGGCGTGCAGCACCAGGACCCGGCGGGCCGAGCCCGTCGCGGCGAGCCGGGCGAGCATGCCCACCATGGGGGTGCAGCCGATACCGGCCGAGACCAGCACCAGCGGGGTGTCGGCCTCGTCCAGGGCCACGTCGCCGGCCGGCACGGACAGCGCGAGTTCGTCCCCCACACCGATCTGCGCGTGCAGCAGGTCGGACACCTCGCCGTCCGGTGCCTCCGCCTCGCCGGTGACGCGTTTGACGGTGATGCGGCGCAGGTCGCCCCCGGGGTCCGAGGACAGGCTGTACTGGCGCAGCTGGTGCACCCCGTCGGGCATCCGCAGCCGCACGCTCACGTACTGCCCGGCCCGTGCGGGCGGGGCGGGCTCGCCGTCGGCCGGACGCAGCAGGAACGACACCACGTCGGGGGTCTCCTCGTGCCGTTCGACGACCGTCCACTGCCGCCATATCGAGCCCGGCTCGACCCCCGCCTGCTGGTAGAGGCGGGCCTCCTGCCCGATGAGGGCACCGGCCATCAGCCAGTACACCTCGTCCCAGGCGGCGGCCACCTCCGGGGTGACGGCCTCGCCGAGCACCTCCGCGATCGCGCCGAACAGGTATTTGTGCACGATCGTGTACTGGTCGTCGGTGACCCCGACCGCGATGTGCTTGTGCGCGATCCGTGCCAGCAGGGCGTCCGGCCGGGTGTCCGGGTCGGCGAGCAGCGCCTGCGCGAAACCGGCGATGGAACCGGCCAGCGCCCGGCGCTGGGCACCACTGGCCTGGTTGCCCCGGTTGAACATGCCGTCCAGCAGTTCGGGGCGGTCGCGGAACATCGCACCGTAGAAACGTGCGGTGATCTCGTCGAGCGCTCCGGCCACGGCGGGAAGGGTGGCCCGGACCACTGCGGCAGATTCTTCGGACAGCATGAGGTCTCCCAACAGCGTGACGGAGTAAGGGCGTTGGGCCGCCGTTCCGGACCGGCGGCACCACCTGTATAGCAATCCGGCATGAGGGTTTCCGTCGGTAACCGGTGTTGGCGGGGAACTGCGGGCCCATCGGCCCGGGAGAAGGGGACCTTCGGTCCCGGGCGCCGCGCACCGGCAGGGCCGATCGGCTCGGCCACGGGGGACCCACGGCGCTGTTCAGTGGCTTTCGCGCACCGTGGGGGCGGCCGCGTCGAGCTCCGCGGGCGGCCGGGAAAGCAGTTCGAAGACGCCGGTGAGCCGGACGTGGTGGAGGACGCGCAGGAAGGAGGGCCTGTCCGTGATCAGCCGCAGCCGCCCGCCGCGGGCCAGCACCCGGTTGCGGGCGCGGCACAGCACGCCCAGCCCCGAGCAGTCGATGAAGGACACGGCGCGCAGATCGAGCACCAGGTCGGGGAAGGCGCGGTCGGTCAGCGCGTCCAGGCGCCGCGACAGAACGGGCACGGTGCGCAGGTCGAGTTCACCGCGCGGGGTGACGACTGTCGTTCCGGCGACGGTCCGTTCGGACGGCTCCGCCACGGACCGGCTGGGGTTCTGGGGCATACCGTCCAGGCAACCCGGAGCGGCGGGCCCGCCGGTAGGGCCGGCCGGCCCCAGCCGCAGCGGTCCACCGGGGCCGACCGGCACTGACCGGTGAGTACGGCACTCGGGGAGGACGAGGACGGGGCGGGCACCGGAACCGTCGGTATCGTGAGCGGAGCGACACCGCGGGGGATCGGCGCCGCTCCTGTCCTCGAGGATGGCCCGGCCGCGCGCCGTGGCACAGGTGCCGATGGTCCCGGCGTCCCGGACCGACCGGCCTCGGCCGCGTCGCACAGGACGGCGGGTGGCCCGGGGCGAAACGGGTCACCCGAGGAAAGCAAGGCCGGTCGGCCCTGGCCGTCCGGCCCGTGATCGAGAAGGATCTCCCTGTAGAGGACCGGCCGGCCGACAGCCGGCGGCCGGCATACGAGGTCATTCAAGGACATTCGAGGACAAGGAGCGTCAGATGGCGGACAGTGAGCAGCCCGGACCGGACCGGCCCATCCGGGTCTTTCTGCTGGACGACCACGAGGTGGTCCGCCGCGGAGTGCACGACCTGCTCAACGACGAACCGGACATCACCGTGGTCGGCGAGGCCGCCACCGTCGAGCAGGCCCTGGTCCGCGTCCCCGCGCTCCGCCCCGACGTGGCGGTCCTCGACGTCCGCCTGCCCGACGGCGACGGTGTGACCGTCTGCCGCGAGCTGCGCTCGAAGATGCCCGACCTGGCCTGTCTGATGCTCACCTCGTTCGACGACGAGGAGGCCCTGCTGGACTCGATCATGGCGGGTGCCTCCGGCTATGTGCTGAAGCAGATCCAGGGCTCGGACCTGGTCGCGGCCGTGCGGACGGTCGCCTCGGGACAGTCCCTGCTCGACCCGAGCGCCACCACCCGCCTGATGGCCCGGCTGCGGCAGGAACAGGAGGAGCCGGAGGAGGAGCCGGACGCCCTGCCGGGACTGACCGAACGCGAGCGGGAGATCCTCGCGCTGATCGGTGAAGGACTGACCAACCGGCAGATCGGCCAGCGGCTGTATCTCGCGGAGAAGACGGTGAAGAACCACATCTCCCGGCTGCTGGCCAAGCTCGGGGTGGAGCGCCGTATCCAGGCCGCCGTGATCGCCACCCAGGCCCAGGACCGGCTGCGGCGCACGGACCGCTGACGCCGGGTACGGCATTCGGTGGGACGTGACCGTGCCGGGCCCGTTACCGTGGCACCTGCCGGGGGCACGCTCCCGGTGGGGCGAGCGAACGGGAGGACCACGGGTGGAGAGCTCCGAGCGGGACGGGGACGCCCGTCTTCGGCTGCCGCAGCTGAGGCTGGACGAGTTGCTGGAGGAGCTCCAGGCCCGGACCGACGCGGCCCGCGGTACGCGTGACCGGGTGCACAGCCTGCTGGAGGCCGTTCTCGAGGTGGGGCGCGAGCTCGACCTGAAGCAGGTCCTGCACAGCATCGTCGACGCCGCGGCGGTGCTGGTGGACGCGGAGTACGCCGCCCTCGGCGTGATCGGCCCCGACGGCAAACGGCTGTCGGCCTTCCACACCGTCGGCGTCAGCGAGGAAGTGATCGCCCGCATCGGCCACTTCCCCGAGGGGCACGGCATCCTCGGGGAACTGATCCGCCACCCCGAGCCGCTGCGGCTGGCCAAGCTCTCCGACCACCCCTCCTCCTACGGGTTCCCGCCCCACCACCCGCCGATGAACAGCTTTCTCGGCGTCCCCATCCGGGTCCGTGACCAGATCTTCGGCAACCTGTACCTCACCGAGAAGCGCGCCGGGGCGAAGTTCGACGAGGAGGACGAGTCGGTCCTGTCGACCCTGGCCGTCGCCGCGGGCGTGGCCATCGACAACGCCCGGCTCTACGAGGAGTCCCGACTGCGGGAGCGGTGGCTGCAGGCGAACACGGAGATCACCCACGCCCTGATGTCCGGCAGCGGCGGCAGCGAGGCCCTCCTGCTGATCGCCGAGCGCGCCAGGGAGATCACCGGCGCCGCGCTCGCCGAGGTGGCGGTGCCGATGGAGGGCACCGGATCACTGACCGTGGAACTCGCCATCGGCCAGGAGGCGGACGCCCACCGCGGGCTCGTCGTCCCCGTCGACGACAGTCTGCTGGGCCGGGCGTTCACCAGCGCCGCTCCCGTCACCAGCCCGGACGTCTCCAGCGACGAGCGGGTCTCGTCCGGACCACCGCGCTTCGCCGGACTCGGCCCGGCGGTGGCGGTGCCCGTCGGATCGGACGACGGTGTCCGGGGCATCGTCCTGCTGGTGCGCGCCACCGGCGCCGGCGAGTTCTCCGAGAAGGAGATCGAACCACTGCAGGGCTTCGCCGCGCAGGCGGCCGTGGCGATGGAACTGGCGGAGCGGCGCCGCGACGCCGAGCAGATCGCCGTGCTCGAGGACCGGGACCGGATCGCCCGGGACCTGCACGACCTGGCGATCCAGCGGCTGTTCGCCACCGGGATGACGCTGCAGAGCGCCGGCCGCTTCATCGAGCACAAGGAGGCCTCGGAGCGGGTCGCCCGGGCGGTGGACGACCTGGACGAGACCATAAAGATCATCAGGTCGACCATCTTCGGTCTGCGCGCGCACGACACCGCGTCCGGGACCGGTCTGCGGGCCCGCGTGGTGCGGGTGGCCGGCGAGGCGGCCCCCCTGCTCGGCTTCGCCCCCAGCGTGCGGATGGAGGGCCTGGTCGACACCCATGTGTCGAAGGAGACCGCCGACCATGTGGTGGCCGTCCTGTCCGAGTCCCTGACCAACATCGCCCGGCACGCGCGCGCCGACCGCGCCCAGGTGGCCCTCGAGACCGACGGCCGCGAGGTGCGGCTGACGGTCTCCGACAACGGTGTGGGCATCCCGGCCGGCGGCCGCCGCAGCGGACTGCGCAACATGGCCGAGCGCGCCGCGCAACTCGGGGGCGAACTGGAGATCGACAGCTCCGCGGACCGGGGCACCACCCTGGTGTGGCGCGCGCCCGTACGGGAGGGTTAGGACCCGTCCGGCCGCGTGTGGTCGGCCCGGGGCTGGGTACCCCGTGCCGAACCACCGGGGCTCTCCGCTGGGCCGACCGCGGAAGGAGCGTCGTCGTGACGGGCTGGACCTGGGAGTACGAGGGGTACGACGCCGCCGAGGCGCGCCTGCGGGAGTCGCTGTGCACGCTCGGCAACGGCTACTTCGCCACCCGGGGAGCGCTGCCGGAGTGCACCGCCGACGAGGTGCACTACCCGGGCACCTACAAGGCCGGCTGCTACGACCGGCTCACCTCGGAGGTCGCCGGGCGGCAGGTGGAGAACGAGGACCTTGTCAACCTCCCCAACTGGCTGCCGCTGCGCTTCCGGCTGCCCGGCGGCACCTGGCTCACCCCCGACACCGCGACCGTGCTCGACCACCACGAGACCCTGCGGATGGCCTCCGGGCTGCTGGAGCGGCTGACCCGGTACGACCTGGGCGACGGCCGGGTGCTGAGGATCCGCCAGGAACGGATGGTGCACATGGCCGACCCCCATCTGGCCGCGCTGCGCACCGAGTTCACGGGGGAGCAGCACTCCGGCGCCCTCGAGGTCGAGGCGGCGCTCGACGGCGACGTCACCAACGCGGGAGTGACACGCTACCGAGACCTGGACGGCCGGCATCTGACCCATGTGCACAGCGGCAGCTCGGCGCCGGACACGGTGTGGCTGTCCTGCCGCACCCGTACCTCGGACATCCTGATCGCCTTCGCCTCCCGGCTGCTGTCCGAGGCGCCCACCGCGATCCGCAGGGAGGACCGACGTGCCGTCCAGTCGACCCGTCTGCACCTGGCCCCGGGCCACACGGCGACCGTGGACAAGATCGTCGCCCTCCACACCTCGCGCGACCCGGCCATCAGCGACCCCTTGCACGCCGCCGTCGACCGGGTGGACCGTGTCCCCGCCTACGACGAACTGCTGGAGTCCCACCGGACGGCCTGGGGCCAGCTGTGGCGCCGGGGCGAACTGGACGTCCCCGGCGAGGCCGGCAGCATTCTGCGTCTGCATCTCTTCCATGTGCTCCAGACGCTCTCCCCGCACACCGCCGACCTGGACGTCGGGGTGCCGGCCAGGGGACTGCACGGCGAGGCCTACCGCGGACACGTCTTCTGGGACGAGCTGTTCGTGCTGCCCTACCTCAACCTGCACTTCCCCGAGGTCTCCCACGCCCTGCTGCACTACCGGCACCGCCGGCTGGGCCGGGCCCTCAACGCTGCCCGGGACGTCGGACGCAGAGGGGCGATGTTCCCCTGGCAGAGCGGCAGCGACGGCCGGGAGGAGGCCCAACAGCTCCACCTCAACCCGCGGTCGGGCCGCTGGGTGCCCGACCACTCCCACCTCCAGCACCATGTGGGCTCGGCGATCGCGTACAACGTGTGGCAGTACTGCGAGGCCAGCGGCGACACGGAGTTCCTGCACACCAAGGGCGCCGAACTACTGCTGCAGATCTCCCGCTTCTGGGCGGACGCCGCCGCCTGGGACCCGCTGCTGGGCCGGCACCGGATCAAGGGTGTGGTCGGCCCCGACGAGTACCACGACGCCTATCCCGACGCGGCCGAGCCCGGACTGGACGACAACGCGTACACGAACGTGACCGCTGCCTGGGTGCTCGCCCACACCCTCGACGTGCTGCGCGACCTGCCCGAGCCGCGACGGCGGGAACTCGACGAGCGCACGGGACTGGACGAAAGCGAACTCGAGAAGTGGGAGGAGGTCTCCCGCACCCTGCACGTGCCCTTCCACGACGGGGTCATCAGCCAGTTCGAGGGGTACGGAAAGCTCGCCGAGCTCGACTGGCAGGACTACCGGCGGCGTTACGACGACATCCGGCGGCTGGACCGGATCCTGGAGGCCGAGGGCGACAGCGTCAACCGCTACCGGGCCTCGAAGCAGGCGGACGTCCTGATGCTCGGCTATCTGTTCGCCCCGGCCGAACTACAGGGCCTGTTCAGCCGGTTGGGGCATGAGTTGGACGAGGCGACCTGGCGGCTCACGGTGGACCACTACCTGCACCGCACCAGCCACGGCTCCACCCTCAGCGGCCTCGTCCACGGCTGGGTGCTGGCCCGGGAGCGGCGCGCCGAGGCTTGGACGTTCTGCCAGGAGGCACTGCGCGGGGACATCGCCGACATCCAGGGCGGCACCACCGGTGAGGGCATTCACCTCGGTGCCATGGCCGGCACCCTCGACCTGGTCCAGCGCGGGCTGCCCGGGCTGGAGACCCGGGGCGGCGACCTGCGGCTGGACCCGGTGCCCCTGCCGGAGCTGTCCTCCTACGGTTTCACCCTGCGCTACCACGGCCACTGGGGTGTCCGGCTGAGGCTGGAACGCGGCCTGCTGGAGATCGCCGTACCGGCCTCCGGCCCCGCCCCGATCGACGTGCGCCTCCCGGACCGCACGGCCCGCCTCCACCCGGGGGAGACGGGCCGCCTGCCGCTCACGGAATGACGGTCCGGCGGGGGCCCGGGGCCGGCCGCAGGTCGTCGGCCGCCCGGCTCTCAGTTCACGCGCCGCTCTCCCGCAGCATGTCCTCACGCTCCACGAGCTTCACCCGATCGCGTCCCTGCGGCTCACCCAGCGCCTTCTCCGCGGCGTCCAGCCGGTACCAGCCGTCCCAGGTGGTGTAGCGGACGGCGCGCTCGGCGAGGAACGCGTCCACGGCCTCCGGGGCGGGCGAGACCGGAGCCGACAGCCGGCCGTTGGCGAAGTCGTCCAGCAGGTTCGCCACCGTCTCGTTGGCGTCGCCCTTGGTGTGGCCGATCAGGCCCACCGGGCCGCGGCGGATCCACCCGGTGACGTATGTGGACGTCAGGTGCTCGCCGTTCTCCTGCATGACCCGGCCGCCCTTGTCCGGAACGGTGCCGGAGTCGAGGTCCCAGGGCAGCTTGGGAAGCTTGTCGGACAGGTAGCCCACCGCGCGGTAGACCGCGCTGACGTCCCAGTCCTTGAACTCGCCGGTGCCCTTGACGTTGCCGGTGCCGTCCAGCTCCGTGCGCTCGGTGCGCAGGCCGACCACCTTGCCGTCCTCACCGAGGATCTCGGACGGCGACTCGAAGAAGTGCAGGAACAGCTTGTGCGGACGGTCGCCGACATCGCGGATCGCCCACTTCTCCAGGGTCTTGGCGACCATGTCGGCCTGCTTGTTGCCGCGCCGGGTCGCGATCGAGCCCTCGTCGTAGTCGATGTCCTCGGGGTCGACGATCACCTCGATGCTGGGGGAGTGGTCCAGCTCCCTCAGCTCCATCGGGCTGAACTTCGCCTGCGCCGGGCCGCGGCGGCCGAAGACGTGGATCTCCCGCGCCCGGTTGGCCTTCAGCCCCTCGTGGACGTTCGGCGGGATCTCCGTCGGCAGCAGTTCGTCCGCCGTCTTGGCCAGGATGCGGGCGACGTCGAGGGCGACGTTGCCGACGCCGAGCACGGCGACCTTCTCCGCCTCGAGCGGCCAGGTGCGCGGCACGTCCGGGTGACCGTCGTACCAGGAGACGAAGTCGGCCGCGCCGTACGAGCCGTCGAGGTCGATCCCCGGGACGGACATCGCCCGGTCGGCGGTCGCGCCGGTGGCGAAGATCACAGCGTCGTAGAACGCGCGCAGGTCGTCGAGATGGATGTCCGCGCCGTAGTCCACATTGCCGAACAGCCGGATCTGCGGCTTGTCGAGCACCTGGTGCAGGGCCGTGATGATGCCCTTGATCCGCGGGTGGTCGGGAGCGACGCCGTACCGGATCAGACCGAACGGCGCCGGCATGCGCTCGAAGATGTCGATGGAGACGCCCGGTTCGGCGGCCACGTCGGACTTGAGCAGGGCGTCGGCGGCGTAGATCCCGGCGGGGCCGGATCCTACGACGGCTACCCGCAGGGGGCGGGGCATGGGCAGGTTCCCTTCGAGCGATGACAAGAGCCTCACTCGATCCTAAACAAAGGCTTGCCTTACCTGGTACGCGGGTCCGGTCTATGGGCACATAAGCGGCCCTTATGGCTCCTCAAGGCTTCTCGCATGCTCTCGGCGTGAACCCCGTGGTCACGGGAGGGACTGCTCCGCCCAGATGACCTTACCGGCCGGTAGGTAGCGGGTGCCCCAGCGCTCCGCCAGCTGCGCCACCAGGAACAGGCCGCGCCCGCCCTCGTCGGTCATGGTCGCGTACCGCAGGTGCGGCGAGGTGCTGCTGCTGTCGAAGACCTCGCAGATCAGATGGCGGTCCCGCAGCATCCGCACCTCGATGGGACCGCCGCCGTACCGGATCGCGTTGGTGACCAGCTCGCTCAGGATCAGCTCCGTGCTGAAGGAGAGGTCCTCCAGTCCCCACTCGGTCAGCTTCCGGGTGACCGCGGCGCGCACCTCGGCGACGGCCGCCGGTTCGGAGGGCACCGGCCACTGGGCGATCCGGTCCGCGGCGAGCGCCCGGGTACGGGCCACCAGCAGGGCGATGTCGTCCCGTGCCCTGACCGGACTCCGGGAGTCCAGCACGGCCCGGCAGGTGTCCTCGGGGGAGTCCCCGGCCCGCGACAGCGCCTCGCGCAGCAGTTCCAGACCGACGTCGATGTCGTGCTCCCGGTCCTCGACCAGCCCGTCGGTGTACAGGACGAGACGGCTGCCCTCCGCCGGCTCCAGCTCGACCGTCTCGAACGGCAGCCCGCCCAGCCCCAGGGGCGGGCCGGCGGGCACGTCCACGAATTCCACGGTGCCGTCCGGGTGGATCAGCGCGGGCGGCGGATGGCCCGCGCGGGCGACCTCGCACGTCCGGGTGACCGGGTCGTAGACGGCGTACAGACAGGTCGCCCCGGTCACCGGGGCGCTGTGCTCGTCCTCCGTCTCGTCCGAGTCGATGCGGCCGACCAACTCGTCCAGCAGGCCCAGCAGCTCGTCGGGCGGCAGGTCGAGCGCGGAGAAGTTGTGCACCGCCGTGCGCAGTCGCCCCATGGTGGCCGCGGCGTGCAGCCCGTGCCCGACGACATCTCCGACCACCAGTGCGACCCGCGCCCCGGACAGCGGCAGGACATCGAACCAGTCACCGCCCACCCCGGCCTGGGCGGGCAGATAGCGGTAGGCGATGTCCAGGGCGCTCTGCTCGGGCAGACTGCGGGGCAGCAGGCTGCGCTGGAGCGTGACCGCCATGCTGTGCTCGCGCGTGTAGCGGCGGGCGTTGTCGATGGACACCGCGGCCCGTGAGACCAGTTCCTCCGCCAGAGCCAGCTCGTCCTCGTCGAACGGCTCGGGCTTCTCGGAACGCCAGAAGCCGACCACGCCCAGCAGCAGGGAACCGGCCCGCAGCGGCACGGTGATCAGCGAGTGGATGCCGTACTCCACGATCTGCCCGGAGCGCTCCACGTCCTGCGCCCGCCATCCCGGGGCCTCACTCAGCCGGGGCTCGACGAGCGGTCGGCCGAGGGCGAGGCTGCGGCCCTGCGGGGACGACTCGACGAACCGGGTCCGGGTGCCCACCGGGTACAGCGGGGCGTCCTCGCGGACGCCGGCCATCGCCGTGCGGCGCACCGAGCCCGCCCCGTCCGGCTGACCGCCGGCCAGCACCGTCTCGAACAGGTCCACCGTGGTGAAGTCCGCGAACCGCGGTACGGCGAGTTCCGTCAGCTCCTCGGCCGTGCGGGTGATGTCCAGGCTGGTCCCGATGCCCACACCGGCGTCGTAGAGCATGTCGAGCCGCTCCCGCGCGGCCTCGGCCCGGCCGGACAGGGCACGCAGTTCGGTGGAGTCGCGGACCGTGGCGACGCTGCCGGGCGGGCCCCCGGCGCGGTCGGTGGACCGCTGGTTGACGGCCAGCAGCCGGCCGCCGACCCGATGCACCTCGTCCGTGGCGACGCGCCCCGAGGACAGCAGGTCGGCGGTGCCGGGGTCGAGGGGGAGGTCGAGCACATGACGGCCCTCCGCGTCCTCGGGCAGACCGAGCAGCCGGTGCGCCTCGTCGTTGGCGAGCAGCAGGGTGCCGTCGTCGGCGAGGATGACCACGCCTTCCCGCACCGCGTGCAGCACCGCGTCGTGATGTTCGTACATCCGGCTCATCTCGTGCGGACCCAGTCCGTGGGTCTGCAGCAGCAGGCGTCTGCTGATCAGGGCCGCGCCCACGGTGGCCAGCGCGAGTGCGGCGCCCCCGGTGGCCAGCACCAGCGGCAACTGGTCGTCGACGGCGCCCCCGACGTGCTCGGTCGTGATCCCTGCCGAGACCAGGCCCACGACGACGCCGTCGGGGTTGTTCACCGGCACCACCGCCTGGACGAGGGGGCCGAGGGTGCCCGTGATCTCCTCGGTGACCGGCCGTCCGGCCAGCGCGGGTTGCAGGGTGCCGACGAACTTCTTGCCGATACGGTCCGTCCTGGGGTGCGTGTAGCGGATGCCCTCGGTGTTCATGACGACGACGAAGTCGACCTTCGCCTGCCTGCGGATGGTTTCCGCGCGCGGCTGGAGCAGGACAGTGGGATCGGGGGATCCGAGTGCGTCGACGATGCCGGGCGCGTGGGCGAGCGTCTCCGCGACGGCGAGCGAACGGCTGCGGGCCTCCTGAGTGCTGTCGTGCCGTACCTGCAGCACCAGCGCGATCACGGCCGACACGACCAGCAGCAGCACGATCACGACATGCAGGATGAACACCTGCCCTGCGACGCTGCGTACGCTCAGCACCGGCCGGAGCCACGCCGGTGGGTACCACCGCGAACCATCGCCGCCCTGCCGTTTCCGGCGTATGGAGGCCGTGGTGCTGGGCCGCTGGGGCGACCGGGCCTGGGATCGACCCATCAGTCGGACCATGTGCCGAGTTTAACTACAGGCCCCGATGGCCTGTCTTCGACGGGCGACGGCCGTTCGCGGCGGGGCCCCGGGCCGGTCAGGGGCGTCGGCGGTCCCGCCACCGGATGTGCTCGAGGGCCGCGCGACCGGCGGTGCGTTTCCGGTCACGCGGCCCTCCCCCCTCCCGTGCCACTGGCCCCTCGGCGCTCGTCCCCCAGGCGCTCGGAAGGGCTCATTCGGCCAGCGCGCGGGCCAGCTCGGTCGTGGCACGGGCGATCTTGGTGTCCTGGTCGGCCATCAGGCGGTTCAGGTCGCCCCGCCGGGCGCGTACCGCCTGCCGGGCGGCCCGCTCCCACACCACCGGGTTCTCGCGGTGGTTGAGCAGCTTGGGGTACGCGGCGGCGGTGCTCTCCCACTGCCGGGCGTCGGCGATCGCCTTGAGCAGCCGGATGATCTCGGCGCGACAGGTGACGTGCGGCAGCTGCGCCAGCTCCCAGAGGAAGGGGACGGTGGCGGCCGTCGCCTGCTCCACCACGAAGCCGTACTGGCAGATCCGTTTCCGCAGATCGGCCAGAGCGGACCGGGCCGTGTCGGCGTCCCCCCAGGCGATGCCGTTGAGCAGCAGGGGGATGGCCGCCGCCGACCCGGTGGAGTCCTGGATGTCGCGCCACGGCACCCGGGACAGTGACATGAGGGGTGCCGTACGTGCCATTCCGGTCGGGGGCGTGTGGCGCACAGGGCGCTCGCTGCCCGGGTGTTCCGTCGAAGCGCTGCGCATCGCGTGGGTGCCTTTCCGCGGCGGTTGTGTCGAGTGGGGGGGCTGGTCAGAGGGGCGACCGGGCCGGCAACCGGGCCCGGGCCGCGATCCCGGCGCTCGACCAGATCACTTGATGCACGGGTGATGACACGCCATCTCCCTGATGCGACGTCAGGACAGGGCGTCACCAAGGGGGTTGACGCCACAGCTATTATCCACGCTGAGAGTGATCGTGTGCAATTGCACGAGAAATTGCGTGAAGTTTTTCGCGGCGTGGCGGATCGGGCGGTGACCGGGCTCGGTCCCTCCCGCGTGAACGGTCGGACCCCGTCCGGCGACACCCGTGAACAACAAGGAGGCTGCGGTGCCAGGAGTGCGGAACGGAGTGCGGGCGAGTTCCTTGGACGCCTGCTGGATCAAAAGCCGGCACAGCAACGCCGAGGGCAACTGCGTCGAGGTGGCCCCGCTGAGCGACGGCGGTGTCGCGATGCGCAACTCCCGCGACCCCGACGGGCCCGCGCTGGTCTACACGGCCGCGGAGCTGGCGGCATTCCTGGCCGGGGCGAGGGACGGCGAGTTCGACCACCTGGTCCGAGTGCTTCGGAGCCCGGCGCCGGGGCAGTGAAGCGGAGCCCAACTTCCCACTTCCGCAGGGCTTCTTCGAGTGGACGCGCTGGGTAGAGTTAGGTGCGATAGTGTGAATCGCCCTTGTGTCGGTCTGCTGGGAGTCAGGATGTCCGCCGCCTCGCATCGCGTCTCCCGCCTGGAACCCTACCTGGACCGCCCCGAGCCGGCTCCGACCCTGCTGAAGATGCTGGTCGGTGTGCAGTTGGCGGGCTTCCGCGAGGACGCCGGGCTGGCCCAGGACCAGGCGGCGCGCTCCGTCGGTTTCAGTGCGGCGAAGCTGTCCCGCATCGAGTCCGGCAAGGGGCGCCGCCCACCCACCGAGGGCGATGTCCGGGCGCTGCTGGAGCTGTACGGCACCGACGACTACGAGATCTCGGTGCTCCTCAAACTGCTCCGGCGGGCCGGGGATCCGGGCTGGTGGCAGCGGTACGACAAGCGGCTGATGCCCGAGTGGTTCGACCGGCTGGTCGGGCTGCAGGAGGCCGCCGCCACCATCCGCACCTTCGAGATCCAGTACGTTCCCGGTCTGTTGCAGACGGCCGCCTACACCCGCGCGGTGGTGGAGCGCGGTCTGCCCAACGCCCCGGCCGAGGAGGTGCGGCGCCGCGTGGAACTACGCATGCGGCGGGCGGAGTTGCTGCTGCGCGAGGGAGCTCCGCAGCTGTGGGCGGTCATCGACGAGTCGGTTCTGCTGCGTGTGCTGGGCAGCGTCGAGGTGATGCGCGAGCAGCTCGAACACCTCGCGCGGATGGCGGAACGCCCCAACGTCACGGTGCAGATCGTGCCGTTGGACGTGACCAACGCGTCGGCCCCCGCCATCCCGGTGACGTATCTGCGCTTCGACGGTCTCGATCTGCCCGACGTGGTCTACCTGGAACACATCAAGAGCGCCAACTTCCTCGAGGACCTCGACGAGACGGAGGAGTACCGGATCGCGCTGGACCGCCTCGCCGACGAGGCCCTGAAGCCCCGTGACTCCCTGGACCTGCTGCGCACCACGATGGAGAGCCGCTACCCCTCGCCCCGTTCCGCCCCGCACTCCGAGGCGTAGCGGTCCCGTGAGGCGCGGCCGGCGCGGAACGCACGCCGCCCCTCGCACGATCCGGTGATCCGGGTTCGCGCGAGGGGCGGCGGCGTGCCGGGGCCTACAGCGGGATCCGGCCCACGCCCCCGAACTCGATCCACTCCTGGGTGAGCTGACGGGGAGCCACCTCCGTGTCCGGGCGCCACGTGGAGACCTCCACCAGGCCCGGCTCCAGGACCTCCAGGCCTTCGAAGTACGACTCGACGTCGCTCTCCTGCCGCACCCGGCCCCAGTGTCCCTGGGTCGCCTGGTCCATGAACTCCGTGACGGACTTGCGGACTTCGGCGTCCTCGCTGACCAGCTGGCACATCACCAGGAAGCTGCCCGGTGCGAGCCGTTCACGGACCCGGCGGGCCACGGCGAGCGGGCCGTCGGTGTCGCTGTCCGGGATGCAGTGGAACACGGAGTTGAACAGCACGCAGGCCGGCTGCGAGAAGTCGATCAGGCGCTGTGTCTCGGCGTGACCGAAGATCTCGTCGGTCTCCCGCATGTCGGCCTGTATGACCACGGTGCGCTCGTCCTGCTCCAGCAGGGCGCGCCCGTGCACCAGCACCATCGGGTCGTTGTCGACGTACACCACGTGGGTGGTCGGGTCGATGCGCTGGGCGACCTGGTGGACGTTGTCCTGGGTGGGCAGACCGGAGCCGTGGTCGAGGTACTGCCGAATCCCGTACTCCTGGGTGAGGACCCGGACGACGCGCTGGAGGAAGCGCCGGTTGTTCAGGGCCAGGCGGCGCGTGCTGGGCACCACCTTGTCGAGCTCTTCCACGGCGGCACGGTCGGCCGAGTAGTTGTCCTTGCCGCCCAGGTAGTAGTCGTACATGCGCGCGGCCGTGGGCACGGTTGCGTCGATCTCGGTGGACAACTGCTTACCGGTGTGCATCGTTCCCCCTGCGGAGTGCCAACTGGGCTGGCTGGACAGGGAGTACATCCTAGGGAGCGCCGCGCGGCTCGGACCAGTCCATGGGCGAACAAGCCCCCGAAGGAATGGTGGAGTTGTCCTTGCCGGTGCCAGCAGTCACCGTGTGCGTGCCGGTATCACATGTTTCCTCCCGCCGCCGTGGCGCGGGGGAGGCCGCCGACCGTCCCGGTGCGGGCCTGCCGGAGTACCGCAGGGGAAGCATGAATTGCGTGCATGTTACGGCATGTAAAACATTCACTTGATGGATGTGAAGATCACCACTTCACTGGGGGCATGGTCACTCCACCCACCTCCGGTATCGACCTCTTCGCCGACGAGGTCGTGCTCGACCCCTACCCCGTTTACGCCGAACTGCGGGAGCAGGGCCCGGTCGTTCACCTTCGGGAGAACGACGTCTACGCGCTGACACGGTACGACGTCATCCGTGACGCACTCGCGGACTGGGAGTCGTTCTCCTCGACCTCGATCGCGTTCAACCCGATGGCCAACGAGGCGCTCACCGGCACCTCGCTCGCGTCCGACCCGCCGGTGCACACCCAGCTGCGCGCCACGCTCACCGAGAACCTCTCCCCGCGGGCGCTGCGTGGTCTCAAGGGCGGGATCGAGAAGAAGGCGGACGCTCTCGTCGCCGAGCTCGTCGAGACGGGTTCCTTCGAGGCGATCGACGCCCTCGCCCGCGCCTTCCCGCTGGAGGTCGTCGCGGACCTGATCGGCTTCACCGGCCACGTGCGCGACAACATGCTGCGCTGGGGGCAGGCCGCCATGCAGGTCCTCGGCCCGATGAACCAGCGCACGGCCGAGAACTTCCCCATCGCCGGCGAGCTCTACGGATGGTGCTCCGAGGTCAAGGCCGACGACCTGGCCGAGGACTCCGTGGGCCGCGGCATCTTCGAGGCCGAGGCGCGCGGCGCCATTCCGCCGGACACGGCCGGCCACATCATCCACCAGTACCTCGGCGCCGGTGTCGACAGCACCATCGCGGCGATCGGCAACATCGTCGCCCTCTTCGCCGAGCACCCCGACCAGCTCGCCCTGGTCCGCGCGAACCCGTCGCTGATACCGGCGGCGTTCAACGAGGTACTGCGCTTCTGGCCGCCCATCAACGCCTGGGGCCGGCGTGCCACCAAGGACGTCGACATCGACGGGACCGTCATCCCCGAGGGCGCGCAGATCGCCGTCCTGCTCGGCGCCGGCAACCGCGACCCCCGGCACTACGAGAACCCGGACGCCTTCCTCGTCGAGCGCAACCCGGTCGACCACCTGGCGTTCGGCTACGGCCCGCACGGCTGCGCGGGCCAGGGACTCGCCCGCCTGGAGGCCCACGCGGTGATCGACGCGCTGTCCCGGCGCGTCGAGCGCCTCGTCGTCGGACCCGAGGTCCGCGTTCCCAGCAACACCACCCGGAGCATCGAGGAGCTCCCCGTCCTGGAGGTGATCCCCGCATGAGGATCGTTCTTGACCGCCCCCGTTGCGAGGGCCACGGCCTGTGCGAGGAGGCCGCCCCGCAGCTCATGCACCTCGACGACGAGGGCGAGCTCGTGCTCGACCGCGAGGAGGTCGACGGGGCCGACGTGGCCCTGGCGAACGCCGCCGCCCGCGTGTGCCCGGTCGCCGCGCTGAGGGTCATATGAGCACCGGCTCCCTGAACCGCGTCGTCGTGGTCGGCAACGGGATCGCCGGGCTCACCGCGGCCGACACGCTCCGTGAAGCCGGCTTCGACGGCGAGCTGACCATCGTCGGCGACGAACCGCGCCCGGCGTACAGCCGCCCGGCCCTGTCGAAGGCACTTCTGCTCGACAGTGACGACATGTCGTCGCACGAGCTTCCACCGGCCGGTCACGGAGCGACCGAACTGCTCGGCGTACGCGCGACCGGACTCGACCTCGACCGTCGGCGCGTCGCACTCGACGACGGTACGGAACTGCCGTACGACCGCGTGGTCCTGGCCACCGGCTCCCGGGCGCGGCGGCTGTCCGACCTGCCCGAAGAGCTCACTCTGCGCGGGCTCGACGACGCGCTGTCCCTGCGCGAGCGGCTGGCGGGCAAGCCGTCGGTCGTCGTGGTCGGCGGCGGCCCGCTCGGAATGGAGATCGCCTCCGGGTGCCTGGCCGCCGGCTGCCGGGTCACCGTCGTCTCCCAGGGCGTACCCCTCATCCTCCAGCTCGGCCCCTACCTCGCCGACGTCTTCGTCAAGGCCGCGCTGGACCGGGGACTCACCGTCGTCGAGACCGCGGCGGCACGGCTCGAACGGCGGGACGGAAGCACTCGGGTCGTCCTCGAGGAGGGCGCGGTCCTCGACGCGGAGCTGATCATCACCGCCGCCGGCGACGTGCCCAACACGGAGTGGCTCGCGGACTCGGGACTCACGGCGAAGGGGCCCATCCCGGTCGACCGGCGCGGGCTCGTCCGCCCCGACGTGGCGGCCGTCGGTGACCTCGCGGCCTTCCCCACTCGGCACGGCCTGCGCCGCGTCCCCCTGTGGAGCAGCGCGATCGAGCAGGCGAAGGTCGCCGCCACGGCGCTCGTCCGCGGCGACGAGTCGCCGCCGCTCCGGTTCCAGCCGTACTTCTGGACCGAGCAGTTCGGACTGAGTCTGAAGGCGATGGGCCACCTTCCGGTGGAAGGGGAACCGACGTACGTCGACGGGCAGCCCGGGGGCGGGCCGGCGTTGATGCGCTGGCCGCACGAGGACGGCACCGGCGACGTCGTGGCGCTCGACTACCGGATCCCGATCCCCCGGCTGCGCCGCATGACCCAGGCAGCCGCGTAAGGTCGACACATGGGCGAAGAGGGCACCACGGGTTCGGGGCTGGACCGACTGGCATCGGTCAACCTCAACCTGTTGGTGCCCCTCCTCGCGCTCCTCGAGGAACGTTCGGTGACCAGGGCCGCGGAGCGGGTCGGTCTGTCACAGCCGGCGATGAGCCACGCGCTCACGAGAATGCGGCGGCTGCTGGGTGACGACCTCGTCGTCCGGCAGGGCACGAGCCTCACGCTGACCCCGCGCGCGCTGGAGCTGATCGCGCCGCTGCGCAGTGCCCTGGAACAGACGGCACACATCGTGAACTTCCCCTGCTTCGATCCCGCCACGGATCGGCGCGTCATCACGATCGCCATGACGAACAGCACGGCGTTCGTCGTCGGTCCCCGACTGGCGAGGCTCGTCGCCGAGCGTGCGCCCCACGCCACGTTGCGTCTGCGCACGATCACGGTGCCGACGGAGGCCACCTTCACCGACAAGGGCGTCGACGTCGTGCTGCTCTCCGAGGGGCACTTCTCGCCGTACCCGCGCGAGCGGCTGTACAACGACCGCTGCGTGGTGGTGGCCTCACCGGACACGCCACCGGAAGCGAGCGCGCTCGACCTCCTGACCACTCAGCCGCACGTCGTCGTCGACACCGAGCAGCGCGTCTTCCCGTATTCGGTGCTCGACGAGAAGGGAATCACCTACCGCGTCGGCCAGTTGAGCTCCGACTTCCTGCTGGTGCCCTTCCTGGTGGCGCGCGCAGGCGGCGTCGCTCTCCTCCGTCACCGGGTCGCCGCCGCCATGCAGGCGCTCGCCGATCTGCGGATCGAGGAGTTCCCGTTCCCGCTTCCCGGGCTCGGGATAGACATGGTCTGGAACCCCCGGCTGGCCGATCAGTACTTCATGGAATGGCTCCGGGCGCTGCTGTTCGACGTCGCGACCAACCTCTGACGCCGACAACGCTATCCGCCGTATCCGCCGTATCCGCCGCATTCGCCACATCCGCGCCGCGAGGCCGTCGCCTCCTGGGGCGGCCTTGACGTGCAGCGCCGGACGGAAAGTTCCGGTTTGTCCGCACCCGTTCCCCGCGCATCGTTTTACGTGTCGTTCATTTCATTGACGCTATGTAAACCGAATCGATACTGTGCCAGCAGCCACAGGGTGCTGGGCACCCCACCTGAACACGTGAGGGCAGGCATGAGCGTCAAGAGCAACACCGTCAACACCGTTCTGGGCCCGGTGCCGACCGAGCAGTTGGGCGTCGTCGCGGTCCACGAGGCCCTGCTCTCCGTGGTCCCGGGTGCCGAGCACGCGTACGACATCACCATCGACCGCGCCGAGGTCTTCGAGACCCTCGCCGCGAAGCTGAAGGACTTCCAAGCCCACGGCGGCGGCACGATCGTCGACAGCACCGGCATGTTCCACGGCCGGGACGTCCGGCTGTACGAGGCCCTCTCCCGCACGACCGGCGTGCACATCGTCGCCTCGACGGGGCAGGGCCCGGAGGAACTGCTCGGCGGCTACTTCCTCACGCCGCAGACCAACCCGCCGACGCCGTGGCCGGCCGAGAAGTTCGCCGACCTCTTCGCCAGGGAGGTCACCGAGGGCATGGTGGTCCCCCGCGTGGAGCGCCGCGGCGCCGCCGGCCTGGTGGCCACCACCGCGACCCTCGAGGGCATGACCGCGACCGACGAGAGCCTGTTCCGCGGCGCGGCCCGGGCCGCCCTGAGCACCGGCGTCGCGGTCTCCGTCCGCTACGGGAGCGACGCCGTCCACGACCTCGACGTCGTCCTGGACGAGAAGCTGCCGGCCGACCGCGTGGCCGTCGGCGGACTCGACCGCAAGGACGCCGTCGCCGCCGGCGCCCCCCTCGAGATCGCCCGCCGCGGCGCCTACGTCGCGTTCGACCACGTCGGTGTGGAGGACGAGGCCCACATCACCGACGCCGAGCGCGCCGACCTGGTCGCCGACCTGGTGCGGGCCGGCTTCGGCAACCGGATCCTGCTCTCGAGCAACGCGACCGGCGTGGCGAAGGGCCACCCCGGCAACGACCTCCCGTACAGCTACGTCCTGACCACCTTCGTCCCGCTCCTGAAGACACGGGCTCTCAGCGACGAGGACACGCGGCGGATCCTCGTGGAGAACCCGCGCGACCTGCTGTCGACGCGCTGAGCGCGCCGGCACGAACGACCATCGAGTTTCTTCAGCAAAGGTGAGTGTTGTGTCGAGAGTGAACACCGTCCTGGGGCCGATCCCGGCCGAGGAGCTGGGCCTCGTGGCCATCCACGAGCACATTGGCTACGGCATGCCCGGCTCCGAGCTGGACACGAAGTGGTGGAAGACCCCCGAGCAGCGGTACGAGGAGACCGTCCCGAAGCTGCGCAGGTTCCACGAACTGGGCGGCGGCACCTTCGTCGACGCCACCGGGATCTGCAACGGCCGCGACGTCGACTACTACAAGTCACTGTCCGCGAAGACCGGCGTCCACATCGTCGCCTGCACCGGCTTCGTCGGCGGTGACACCGCCCTACCGCACTTCGCCCGGGCCGACGTGGACTACCTGACCCGGCAGTTCGTCCACGAGATCACCGTCGGTATCGGCGACACCGGCAGCCTCGCCGGTGTCATCAAGGTCGGGGTGAGCCGCGGCGGCCGCATGACGGACCTGGACAAGCGCATCTACCGGGCCGCGGCCCGCGCCTCGCTCACCACGGGCGTGCCGATCCTCACCCACCTCGCGATCGACGCCGAGAACGCGATCGCGATCTTCAACGAAGAGGGCCTCCCCCTGGACCGCGTCCTGTTCGGGCACGTCGACGACGGCGTGAACGCCGACAAGACGCGCGACGTCTGGATCGCGGAGCAGGGCGGGCGCATCGGCTTCGACACCTTCGGCTACGAGACCGAGCTGCCGGACCCGCCGTTCTGGGCCCGCCCCCGCCAGGAGCGGCTGGACCACTTCCTCCGGTTCATCGGCGACGGCCGGCTGCACCAGGTCCTCGCCTCCGCCGACGCCAACTGCAGCCCCCTGGGCTGGCCGGGCGTGAAGGGCCACACCGTCAACTACATCTTCGAGGACCTCATCCCGGACCTCCGCGCCGCCGGTCTCGACGAGGCCGCGATCAAGACGATCTTCGTCGACAACCCGGCCGACTTCCTCACCCTCCGGAAGTCCTCCTGATCCTCCAGAGCTTTTCTGACCCTCCAGAATCAGAGAGAACCACCATGCAGACCTCAGAACTGAAGAACCTGAAGATCGCCATCGTCGGAGCGGGTTACGGCGGTGCGGCGGCGGCCAAGGCCCTCAGCCTGCTGGGCGCCGAGGTCGACGTCTACGAGCAGGCGACCCAGATCCGGGAGGTCGGCGCCGGCATCGGTCTGCGTCCCTCCACCATGAACCGTTTCCGCGAGTGGGGGATCTTCGACGCGATCGCGAAGGTGAGCTCGCCGAGCGAGTACTTCGAGATCCTCACGGCCACCGGTGACCCGATCATGAAAGAGACCTGGCCGGTCTCCGGGGAGCAGACCCACACCCACCTGATCCACCGCGGTGACTTCATCGACGCCCTCCTGGGCGTGCTCCCCGAGGGCATGGTGCACCTCGGTCACAAGCTGGAGACCGTCCAGGACAACGGCGACCGCTCCGTCCTCACCTTCGCGAACGGCAAGACCGTCGAGGCCGACCTGGTCGTCGGCGCCGACGGCATCAAGTCGGTGGTGCGCCACCAGCTGTTCAGCGACAAGGGCCCGGTGTTCTCGGGCGAGCACGCCTACCGCGCCGTCATCTCCGTCGACGACGCCCACGGGATGGTCACCGACGACAACCTGCGGATGTACATCGGCAAGGGCACGAAGATCTACCTGCTGCCGCTGCGCCACCGCGGCCAGGTGTCGTTCGACATCACCGCCCTGTGCCCGGACAGCACCTGGAACCCGCAGAACACGAAGGAGGACATGCTGGCGACGGTGGAGGGCTTCGACGAGCGCCTCGTCAGCATCACGCGTGACCTCGACATGGCGACCGTGAACATCCGCGCGGTCTACGACATCGACCCGGTCGACAGGTGGCACTCGGACTCCGTCGTCCTGGTGGGCGACGCCGCCCACTCGATGCTGCACCACCAGGGTCAGGGCGCGAACTCCGCCATCGAGGACGCCGGCGCGCTCGCCGACGCCCTGCGGGACGCTGACTCCCTGAAGGAGGCGCTGGCCCAGTACCAGGCCACCCGCAAGCCGGAGACCGACAAGCTGCAGGCCATCTCGCGCCAGGGCTGGTCCGAAGAAGAGATCGAAGACGTCTTCCCCGGCCAGAAGCCCGCCGACGCCGCGCCGAAGGAGTAACGGAATGCCCCTGCACCCTGAGATCGCCAAGTTCCTCGCCGGTCTGCCGACCCCGCCCGAGGGCCCGCTCGACCCGGTCGCCATGCGCGCCGGGGACGAGGCGCACGTCGCTCCCCCCGAGGAGCGCCTGCCGCTCCACGCGGTCGAGGACGTGACCGCGAAGACGGCGTCGGGCGAGGTACCGGTGCGGATCTACACACCGGCCGAGGCCGACCGCCACGGCGTGCTGGTCTACTTCCACGGCGGTGCCTTCTTCCTCGGCAGCCTGAACACGCACGACCACGTCGCGCGCTCGCTGGCGAAGGAGACCGGGCTCAAGGTCGTCTCCGTCGGCTTCCGGCTGGCGCCCGAGGCCGCCTTCCCCGCCGGTCTCGACGACTGCTACGCGGTCGTGCGGTGGGTCGCCGAGGAGGGGGAGAGCCTGGCCTGGGACGGCACGACGCTCGCCATCGCCGGCGACAGCTCCGGCGGCAACCTCGTCGCCGCGGTCGCGGCCAAGGCACACGACGACGGCTTCGACCGGATCACGCACCAGATCCTCTACTACCCCTCGCTGGACCTGGACTTCGACGTCGACCGCTATGCCTCGCTGCGGGAGAACGCCGTGGGCTACGGCCTGGAGACGGCGGGGCTGAAGCCCTTCAACGCCTTCTACATCGACAGCGGCGCCGATCCCGCGGACCCGCTCGTCTCGCCGATCAAGCGGGCGGACCTCACCGGGCTGCCGCCGGCCCTCGTGGTCACCGCGGAGTACGACCCGATGCGCGACGAGGGCGAGCTCTACGGCCGGCGGCTGCAGGAGGCCGGCGTGGAGGCGACGGTGAGCCGGTACGAGGGCGCGGGCCACGGGTTCGTGCAGCACTTCTCCTGGATCCCGGAGTACCACGAGGTCTTCGCCGAGACGCGCGACTTCCTCGGTCGGCGCTGACCCGGCCGACCGCGTACCAGCACAGAAAGAGGGCCATGACGCACGCAGTTCCCGTCCACCCCCTGGTCTCGCCGTGGGGCCGGTTCGGTCTCTACAGCTTCTTCATCGACGCACCCGAGCCGGCCGTCGTCGACACCGGGATCGCCTCCTCGCCCGCCGAGGGGATGGTTCCCGCGCTCGAGGCGATCGGCCGCCGCATCGAGGACGTGCGCTGGATCCTGCTGACCCACGGTCACATCGACCACGTCGGCGGGGCGCACGCCCTGTGGGAGCTCACCGGCCGGCGCGCACAGGTGGTGATCCACGAGGCCGACGCCCCGATGCTCCGCTCGCGGCGGGCCCACGTGGAGGAGTACCTCGCGGGACGGGGCCGGTACCTGGGCGACCCGGAGGGAGAGGCGAAGGTGACGGCCGCCGCGCAGGCCGTCATCTCCGGCGAGATGGAGCCCACCCTGCTCCTCAAGGGCGGCGAGACCCTCTCGCTGGGCGGCGGCGTCACCGTCTCGGCGCACTCGATACCGGGCCACACGCCCGGATCGGTCGCCTACGTCGTCGACGGACAGCGCTCGGTGTTCGTCGGCGACTCCGTGCAGGTCCACGGGGCCGCCAACGGCTTCCCGGGCTACACGGACCCGGCCGCCTACCGCACCGGTCTGGAGTACCTGCGGGACGAGATCCGTCCGCAGCGGCTGTACCTCGGACACCCGTACCGCCGCGCCGACGGCACGCCGTACGGCGTCGAGCTCGACGCCGTACAGGCCCGGGAGGCCATCGACCAGAGCCTCGCCGTCGAGGGCCGGGTCGCCTCGGCCGCCTGCGGCTGCCTGCGGGCCGGCCTGGAGGAGACGGATTCGCCGTACTCCCCGTTCGCCCGCGCCGCCGAGGAACTCGGCTACACCGGCGACCCCACGCTCGAGCCGTCGCCGTTCTTCACCTCGATGCACGGCTACCGCACGCAGCACGACCAGAACTCGTAGTACAGGAGCTTCGCACTCATGACTGACTTCCAGACGATCCAGGCGGGCGAGCAGGAGATCGCCGTCCGCAAGGATCTCCGGATCCCGATGCGCGACGGTGTCATGCTGGCGGCCGACACCTACAGCGGCGTCGACGACAAGCCGCGTCCGGCGCTCGTGGCGCTCAGCCCGTACGGCAAGGAGCTGCAGGCCCTCGCGCTCACCACGCCGCCGCAGCGGCGTCCCAGCCCGATGTGGGACGGCTGCATCGAGGCCGGTGACATCGCGCGCGTCGTGAAGGAGGACTACGTCCACGTCATCGGCGACCTGCGTGGCTCCGGCGACTCCGAGGGCGAGCACATCGGCAACTACAACGCCGGTGGCGTCCCGCTCGGCCAGGACGCGTACGACTTCATCGAGTGGGTCGCCGAGCAGCCGTGGTGCGACGGCAACGTCGGCATGATCGGCATCTCCTACTTCGGCTCGATGCAGGTGCTGGCGGCGGCCGAGCGGCCGCCGAGCCTCAAGGCGATCTTCGTCAGCGGCGGCCACTACGACTTCTACGAGACCACCTACCACGGCGGCGTCATGTGGTTCATGCCGCGCGCCGCCCGCGAGGGGCGCGGTGGCGACTCCGGCTGGGCCTTCACCGACGGCGTCAAGTCCCGCATGCTGGAGACCTTCTCCCCCGAGGAGATCAAGGAGCGCGTCGCCGAGCGCCTGAAGGACCCGGACGTGGCCGCCTGGCCGAACCTGGTCCACGTGCTGAACTACCCGAAGAACCACGAGGCCTGGTTCGACATCGTGATGAACGAGGTCGACGGCGAGTGGTACGAGGAGCGCAACCCCGTCACGCTCGCGCCCGACATCGACATCCCGGTCTGGCTCCAGATCGACCAGGGCCGCGGCTGGACGCTGGACGGCACCATCGAGGTCTTCAACCGTCTCAAGGGCCCCAAGAAGCTGGACATCGGCCCCTACCCGCCCATGCAGTCGCGCCCCTTCATCGAAGAGCACGACAAGATGTTCCGCTGGTACGACTACTGGATCAAGGGCATCGACAACGGCGTCATGGACGAGCCCGCCGTCACCGTCCACGTCGAGGGCTCGCGCGAGTACGTCACCGGTGCGCAGTGGCCGCCGAAGGCGGTGGAGCACAAGGCGCTCTACCTCCGCCCGCGCCGCAAGCTCTCCTTCGAGCCCGAGCCGATGGGCGCCGAGTACGCCGCCCCCGACGGCTTCTACCAGGCGCCGCTGACGGTGACCGACAAGGTGGAGATGCTCAGCTGGAGCACCGAGCCGTTCACCGAGCCCACCGAGATGATCGGTCAGGGCGCGGCGCACCTCTTCGCGGAGATCGACCAGCCTGACACGAACTTCATCCTGCGCATGTGGGACGAGGCTCCCGGCGGCAAGCGTCAGCTCCTCACGACCGCCTACCTCAAGGCATCGCACCGCGAACTCGACGAGGAGCGCACCACGGAGGGCGACCCCTACCACCCGCACATGCGTGCGGTGCCGGTCGAGCCGGGGAAGATCGAGGAGTACGTGCTGCGCGTCTACCCGTTCGCGGCGACGTTCCTGCCCGGCCACAAGCTGGTCGTTGAGCTCTCCAACGCCGAACCGCTGGCCGACGAGCACAACGCCCTGCTGCCGCCGGACGCCTTCCACCTGCCGGTGGGCCGCCCCGTCACCCACAAGATCTACCGTGACGCCGCGCACCCCTCCCGGCTCCTGCTGCCGTTCACGACGGCCACGGCGGCAGACGCGCGCTGATCCCGCCCGCGCGGGTGCGCGCACCACCGATCTGCTCCCGGCACGGCCGGCGCCGGCGCCCGCCGTGCCGGGAGCAGAGGTTCCTCACCGGAACGGCGGGCGGTTTCAGCGGGCTTCCACGACCTCCTGGAACGACTGCATGCAGGGAAAGCAGTGGCGGTCCGTCGCGTGGCGCCGACGGGACTCCTCCTCCTTCTCCACCCCGCACAACGTGGTCCTCTTGTCCGTGGTAAGGACATGCCACACAGGCTCCCCCGAAGTGTCTGCACCGCACCACATCTCGTGCATTCCCAGCTCCCTCCGGGTAGGCAGGCCGCTTCCATCCGAGCACGGAGCGGGCCGAATCGACTTCCGGAGAGGGCCATGCGGGTGACGCGCGGGCAAGTGCGCTCGAGTTCGCGCACGGCGGTCACCTCCGCCCGGCGGGCCGCCGGCACAGGGGACTGACGGGCCCGGGGGAGCGGGGCGACGAGGCGGCGGAAGGAGACCGGTGAGATTGCCGGTCCGCGCCGGCCCCTTCCACGCCGACAGTGGCAACCGCCAGCCCCAGAGGCGGCGCCCACGGCCGGAGCACGGTCACTCCCACGTTCCATGTCGTACCTCGTACCCCGTGCACCGGCCGCCGGGCGGCTCGCCGCGACAGAGAGGACCACTCGTCGTGCAGCAGCACCCCCACAGCAGCACCTCGGCCGTGACCGTGCGCCCGGCCCGCACCCGGCGGGGCAGAACCGGACGGTTCGCCGGCCTGGCCGCGGCCGTGGCCGCCGTCGTCAGCCTCACCACCCTCACCGGTCCCGGCGCCCACGCCGCGGACAACCCCTACGAGCGCGGTCCGGCGCCGACCGAATCCAGCATCGAGGCGCTGCGCGGCCCGTACTCCGTCTCCGACATCTCCGTCTCCTCGCTCTCCGTGAGGGGCTTCGGCGGAGGCACCATCTACTATCCGACCAGCACCGCCGACGGAACGTTCGGCGCGATCGCCGTCTCGCCCGGCTACACCGCCTACCAGTCCTCCATCGCCTGGCTGGGCCCGCGCCTGGCCTCGCAGGGTTTCGTGGTGTTCACCATCGACACGAACACCACGCTCGACCAGCCCGCCTCCCGCGGTGACCAGCTGCTGGCCGCGCTGGACTACCTGACCCGAAGCAGTGCGGTCCGCAGCCGCATCGACAGCAGCCGCCTCGGCGTCATGGGCCACTCGATGGGCGGCGGCGGCACCCTCGAAGCCGCGAAGGACCGCCCCTCACTGCAGGCGGCGATCCCGCTGACGCCCTGGAACCTCGACAAGACCTGGCCCGAAGTCCGCACCCCGACCCTGATCTTCGGGGCCGACGGCGACACGATCGCCCCGGTCTCCACCCACGCCGAGCCCCTCTACACCGGTCTGCCGTCCTCCCTCGACCGGGCCTACCTGGAACTGAACAACGCCACCCACTTCACGCCCAACTCGAACAACACCACGATCGCGAAGTACAGCGTCTCGTGGCTGAAGCGGTTCATCGACAACGACACCCGCTACGAGCGGTTCCTGTGCCCGCTGCCGCAGCGGAGTCTGACGATCGAGGAGGCGCGGGGCAACTGCCCGCACACGTCCTGAGGTTCCGCCGGACCTCGACCCGGTGGCGGCCCGCACGCGGTGCGCGGGCCGCCACCGGCGTTGTGCGGGTGCACCACCGGGGGCTGCTCAACTTGGTCCCCAGCACACTCCATTCCCTGCTTCTGTGACGAAAAGTCGCTGGTAGAGCGGTGGTTGGGCTGGTTCGTGCGCGCGGACGGAAACCTTCCGCCGTTTCTTACGCGTGAGTAACGTCACGGAGATGACCGGACAGACGACCCCCGGACCCGCTCCGCTCCAGTACCGCCCGGGCCCCCGCCGGCAGGCGCTCGCCGCGCTGCTGGACGGTCTGCGCACCCACGGCGGCGCCCATGTCGTGACCGGTGAACCAGGTGGCGGACGTACGGCCTTCCTGGAGTTCGCCGCACGCTCCTTCCGCGCCGGACCGGTGTGGCACGTCCGAGCCGATCCGGCCCGGGCCCCGCGGCCGCACAGCGGTCTGCGCACCCTGCTGCGTGCCGCCGGCCGCTCCGTGCGCCTGTCCGACGACGGTACGGCGGACAAGGTGTTCCTGGACGTCCTGTGCGAGGCGTCGGCCCGTTCGGCCCTGCTGGTGTGCGTGGACGACGCGCACCTGTGGGACCCCGCCTCGCGCGCCGTGCTGGGCAGGGCGGCGGCACGCGTGCACGCGGCGGACGGCGCCCACCGGGTCGGGCTGCTCCTCACCGTCCCGGGGCACCGGCCCGTGGACCCGGAGTTGGCCGGGCTGCCGGTGCTGGAGCTCGCCCCGCTCACGCCCGGGGACGCAGTGGGACTCCTGCACGACCTGACGGACGGTGCCGTCGACCCCGCGGTCCGCGACGAACTGGTGATCGAGGCACAGGGCAATCCCGCACTGCTGGTGGCCCTGACCCACCGCCTCTCGCCCGACCGACTCCGCGGTCGGCGCGCGCTGCCCCGCCCACCGGCCGACGCCGGGACACTGGCCGCCGTCGCCGGCGGGTGCCTGACCGGTGTGCGGCCCGACCACGCCGACCTGCTGTTGTCGGTCGCGGCGGCGACACGTGTCACGGGTGAGCCGGATGCGGACGCGTCGCTCGTACGGCGGGCGGCGGCCGTGCTCGGAGGGCGGGGGGAGGTGCCGGGCGCGGGAGCGGCTGCCACCGCCGTACCGGTGCCGCACGCCGAACCACCCCTTGACGAAGAGGAGTTGCCCGAGCTGCTCGTGCTCCTCGAGGGCCGGATCCGGTTCCGCAGCGTGCTGCTCGGCAGGGCGGTGTACGCCGGTGCGCCGCCCGAACGCCGCCGCTCCGCGCACCGGGCGCTGGCCGGGGCGCTCCCGGTACCGCACGGCGTGCCCGCCCTGCTGCACCGCTCGTGGACCGTCCCGGGCCCCCACGCCGGCCTTGCTGCGGAACTGGCCGCTGCCGCGGCCGACGTGACGTCCGGGCTGCCGCCCGGTGTGCGCCGCACGGCCCAGGTGCGTGCCGCCGAACTGACACCGGACGGCGCGGAGCGCGCACACCGGTACACGGCCGCCGCGGAACAGGCCCTGCTCGCCGGGCATCCGTCCGAGGCCCTGCGGCTGCTCGACGCCGCCGCGACCTGCCCGGCGCCGGCCCCGGTGCGGGGCCGTGCCGAACTGCTCCGTGCCCGGGTGCTCCTGGCCGACGGCCCGGTGGACGACGCCCGCGAGTCCTTCCTGCTGGCCGCCTCCCTCCTCGCGGACCCGAGCCCCGCGGAGTCCGGCGCGGCAGTCCTCGGCGCGGCGGACGCGGCGTGGGCCGCGGGCGACCCGGCGGCCTGCCTCCGCGCCCTCGCCCACGAGGCCCCGCCCGGGTCCGGAGAGACGACCGCCCCGCCCGGGACCGAGAACCACGGCGCGGTCGCCCTGCTCCGCGACCACCGGGACGGTATGCGGGCGGTCCTCCAGGGGCGGTTCGACCTTGCCGCCGCCCCGTTGACCCGGGTGGTGGAGCGGGGCCGTCCCGCCACCGAGCCCGAGCGGCTGCTGCGTTCGGCCGCCGCGGCACTCATGCTCGGCGACGTGACCGCCGCCCGGCGGGCCGGGGCGCGGGCGCTGGCCGCGGCACGCACCCCGAGGGCCGCCGCCCTCGAACCGAGGGCCCTGGAATACCTGGCCTACGCCGAACTGCGCGCCGGCCGCCACCAACTCGCCCGGACCCACGCGGAGGAGGGGCTGCGCGCCGCGCGCCGGACCGGGCAGCGGAACACGGCCGCCCATCACCACGCGGTGCTGGCCCTTGCGGCATCGATCGAAGGGGCGCAGGAACGCGTCGCCGAGCACACGGCGACCGCGCTCGCCACGGCCCGGCGGCACGGACTGGCGCAGGCCGCCATGCTCGCCCAGTCGGCGGCGGCCCGCGCCGCCCTGGGTGCGGGCCGCCCCCGCGAGGCCGCCGACCGGCTCGGCCCCCTGGTGCGCCCCGGTGCGCGGCGCGGGCACTTCGCGGTGTGGATGCTTGCCGTCCCCTGCTTCGTGGAGGCCGCCGCACTGGCCGGGCAGCCCGAGAGCGCCCGCGCGGTGGTCGAGGACTTCGCGCTGTGGTCCGAGTGCGGCGCGGACCCGCAGGCTCCCGCCCAACTCCTGCGCTGCCGCGCCCTGCTTGCCGCCCCGGAGGCGGCCGACGAGCTGTACCTGCGGGCCCTGGACCGGCACGACGAGACGTCCGGCGACTTCGAACGGGCCCGCACCGAACTGCTGCACGGCAAGTGGCTGCGTCGCCGTCGCCGGCTGCGTGAGGCACGGGCGCGGCTCGGGGAGGCGCTGGTGGACTTCGAGCGCTGCGGCGCGTACCTGTGGGCGCGTCAGGCGGGCGCGGAACTGCGCGCGGGCGGCGCGGTGCCGGCCGGGGCCGGTACCGGCGAGCCGCCCCGGCGCGACGGGCGGGACCTGTCCCGGCTGACCCCGCAGCAACTGCGGATCGCACGGTGTGTCGCCGAGGGCGCCACCAACCGGGAAGTGGCCCTGAGCCTGTCCGTCAGCACCCGCACCGTCGACTACCACCTGCGCAACGTCTTCGCGACGCTCGGCGTCCGCTCCCGGGTCGAGCTCGTCCGGCTGGTCGAACAGGCGGAAAAGGCCAGTGCACACCTCTAGGGACCGACCGGACGGTATGCGATCCTTCGGGGCAGGACGAGTCAGGTGGCGGCCGCCCACGGGCTCCGCGGCCGGCCGGTGGCCGGTACGCGGACCGCCACGCGGGTGCCGCCGGGAAGCCGACCCTGGGGGAGATGCGCGATGCGACACGCTGTACGGCCACGTGGCCTGCCCCGCCCCGGACCCGTGCCCGCACCCGCACCCGCACCCGCACCGCGGCCACGGACCCCGCGCGTGCGGTCACTGATCGACGCCGACGCGCTCCGCGTGCTGCACCGCGCCGCCCGGGTCCTGCTGGACGACCTGCCCCGGCTCACCGACCAACTGGTCGCCGTGCTCCAGGACCAGGAGCCCGCCTACCGATCGGCGATCGAGCACGATGCCGCCGAGATCTGGCAGGAGGTGCACCGCTCACTGCGGCACAGCATCTCCTCGCTGCTGGACCCGCGCGGCGCCCGCGACGCCGCGCGCCACTGTTCCTGGAAGATCGGCACCACACGCGCCGAGCAGGGGCTGCCGCTGGACGCGGTGCTGCACGCCTTCCGCCTCGGTGGCTCCCTGGTGTGGCAGGGCCTGGTCGACGAGACCTCCCGGACGGCCCCCGAGGACGTGCGGCTGCTGGTGCACGTGGCGTCGGACGTGTGGCACTTCGTCGACGAGCACTGCACCGTCGTGGCGGACGCCTACCGGCAGACCGAGCGGCAACTGGCCTGGCGGCGGGAGAACAGGGTGCGGCTGCTGACCGCGGCGCTGCTGGACGGAACCAGCAGGATCGCCGACCTGCCCGAGGCCGCGCTCGCGCTGGAGCTTCCGGAGCAGGGCCGGTACGTGGTCGTCGCGGTCGGCGGTGGCGGCCTCACCGCCTGTCCCGGTGCCCAAGCGGTCCTCGCTCCGGGTGTGCGCGTGCACTGGCACACGGGGGTGGACGCGGACCACGGCATCGTGCGGGTCGGCGACGACACGGAGCCGGTGGTGGCGGACGAGCAGCCGCCGGGCGTACGGGTGGGGGTCAGCAGCGTCGTGGAAGGGCTCGCGGCGGTGGGAGAGGCGCGCAGGCTGGCGGACACCGCGCTGAGCCTGTGTCCGGAGACCGGCGGCACGGTCCGGCTGACGGAACACCTGCCGGCGGCGCTGGTGGTGTCGTCCCCCGACCTCGGTACCGCTCTGGCCGACCGGCTGTTCGGTCCGCTGGCGCACCTCGAGCCCGCCGACGCGGAGATCCTGCTGGACACCCTGGCCACCTGGCTGGCCTGCGACGGATCGGCCCAGCGGGCGAGCAGACGGCTGTACTGCCACCGCAACACCGTCCTCAACCGCCTGCGCCGTTACGAACAACTGACAGGGCGTTCCCTCTCCCGCCCCTTCGACCTGGTCGAGGTCACCCTCGCCCTGACCGCCCGCAGACTCCTCCCGCGCCGAGCGCTCACCGGACCTGTGGGACGTCCTTGACGAACACCACCCCGTCGATCCCGGTCAGGTGGGCCGGGTCGAGCGGCATGTAGCCGAACCAGGGGGACTCCCTGGGAGCGGGCGGCCGGTCGCCGAGGAGGCCGGCCAGCAGGGTGCCGTCGACGACGCAGCGGTCCTCCGGAAGCGCGTACAGGAGTCCTTCGAGGCTGTCCGCCGGCGGGGTGTCCACTCCCCGGTGGCGGATGGTGCCCAGGGCCGTGGCCAGGAAGGCGTACTCCTCGCCCAGGCGGGCGTTCACGAGCGCACCGGCGCTCCACCACTCCAGCAGCGGCTGGTCCCACATGCGCATCGTGCTCTTCTCCCGCTGGAGATGGGCGTTGTGCGCGAAGACCAGGGTCGGGCCCCGTTCGGCGAGGGCGAGGAGGTTGTCGGCCATCATCCGGTCCCGCTGACCCAGCAGCCGGGTCATGCGGCCCGGTGAGGTGTCGGCCAGCCAGTAGTGGTAGCGCAGCAGGCCGGTGGCGGTGCGCCCGTGCAGGCGCGCCCTCTCCCAGTCGTCCCGCGAGGTCGCCGCGATCAGGTGCGGTGTCTCGGCCTCGAGCAGCGCCACCAGGTCGTCGGCGAGCAGCAGCAGCTCCCCGGCCTCGGCCGACCGCCCCACGGACCGGGCCGGGTCCGTCATGACGGCGGGATGGGTCCACCGGTCGTCGGCGCCGAGCAGACGGTCCAGGGTTTCCGCGGTACAGGGGAGCAGGGCCGGGGCGAGTCGGGCGGCGAGGAAGCCGTGGAGTGCGGTGAGGGCCTGCCGGGGGCTCGCGGCGCCGGTGATCTCCAGCGGGCCGTCGAAACCGGCGAAGCGGAGCCGCTCGGACGCCGGTCGGCCGTCGTTGTACTCCCGCATCCAGCACACGAGTTCGCGGTTGGCCGCGGACGCGCCGAACCCGTGGCTGAATCCGCGCTCCATGACCTCGTCGAGGGTGCCCGTGCCCGAGGTGACGTACTCGTCCACCACCAGGCCCATCAGACAGTCGCTCTCGATCGCCACGGTCCGGTAGCCCTCCCGCTCGACGAGCTGCCGGAAGACGTCGTTGCGCAGCTCGAGCAGCGTGTCCTCACCGTGGGTGGGCTCGCCGAGGGCGAGCACCCGCGGCCGGGCCCCGAGCAGCTCCGTGACGGCCGCGGCCGTCACGGCACGGGTGATGTCCTTGATGCCAGTAGTCATGCCCTCAACGCTATCGTTGAACTCACGGTGGAGACTTTCCCGCGATACCATCGGACCCGTGGGACGAAACCTTCAAAACGGGGAACGGCTCAGGCCGATCGACCTGGCACGCGGGCACGGTCTGTCCACGCAGGCCGTCCGGAACTACGAGGAGGCCGGCATCCTCCCGCCCGCCGACCGCACCCCCCACGGCTACCGCGCCTACACCCCGCTGCACGCGCGTGCCCTGCGCACCTTCCTCGCCCTGGTGCCCGGCCACGGCCACGCGGTGGCGACGTCGATCATGCGGGCCGTGAACCGGGGCGCGGTCGACGAGGCCCTGCGGACCGTCGACGAGAGCCACGCCCAACTGCTCGACGACCGGCGGACCCTGCAGGCGGTGGAACGAGCCCTCGGCGACCTGGCCCCCACCACGGCGCCCGGACCCGGCCCGGCGGTGTCCGGGACCGGCGGACGGTTCATCGGGCCGCTGGCGGGAGAGCTCGGCATCCGGCCCGCGACACTGCGCAAGTGGGAGCGCGCCGGGCTGGTGAGCCCGCGCCGCGACCCGGTGACCGGTTACCGCGTCTACGAGGAGGCCGACGTACGGGACGCCCGGCTGACCCACCAACTCAGGCGGGGCGGCTACCTGTTGGAGCAGATCGCCCCGATCGTCGCGCAGGTGCGGTCGGCCGGCGGGCCGGAACCGCTGGAAGCGACACTGCACGACTGGCACGGCCGGCTGTCCGCCCGCGGGCGGACCATGCTGACCGGGGCGGCCGAACTGGAGGCCTACCTCCGCGCCCGCGGCTGAACCCGGTCCTGGGCAGCCGCACAACCCGCGGCAGCCCCTGTTGGGACGGCGCAGCGAGCGGGGCCCGGAGCCTGTACCGGCCGTTCGCGCCCGTGGTGTCGTGAGCTCCCCTTGCCGTCCACGCCGTCGCCGCCGTGCGGCACGGCCCCGAGGAGCCGTGATGCCCCAAGCACCACCGGACGACCGGCCCGCGCTGTGCGTCGAGAACGTCGACGTGACGTACGGGCGAGCCCTGTCCGCCCTCCGCTCCGTCTCCCTGACCGTGCCGCACGGCGGCGTCGTCACCCTGCTCGGCGCCAACGGCGCGGGCAAGACGACCCTGCTGCGCGCCGTCTCCGGCACGCTGCGCCTGCACCGTGGCACGATCACGGCCGGCCGCATCCGCTACGGCGACACCGTGCTCGACGGCAGGGACCCGGTGACGGCGGTACGCGCCGGCGTCGTCCAAGTCCCCGAGGGGCGTCGGGTGTTCGCCGGGCTCACGGTCGACGAGAACCTCCGCAGCGGCGGCCTGGGACTCGGCCGGCGCGGCCGGGACCAGGTCCACGAGGCGCGGGAGCGCGTGTTCGCGCTCTTCCCCCGGCTCGCCGAACGCACCCACCAGGCCGCGGGCCTGCTGTCCGGGGGCGAGCAGCAGATGCTCGCCATCGGCCGCGCCCTGATGGCCGCCCCCCGACTGCTGCTCCTCGACGAGCCCTCCCTCGGCCTCGCGCCGCAGATGGTGCAGCGGATCGCCGAGGTGATCCGCGAGATCAACACCCAGGGCACCGCAGTGCTCCTGGTCGAGCAGAACGCGGGCATGGCACTCTCCCTCGCCGATCACGCCCATGTCCTCGAGGTCGGCGAGACCCGCCTGTCCGGCCCCGCCGACGAACTCGCCCGCACCGACGCCGTACGCCGCCTCTACCTGGGCGAGGCCGCCGAGGACCAGGGGGCCGCGTGAACGACCGCACCGCCACCGCACCGCCCGCGCCCCCCGTGCTCGACGTACGGGGCGTCACCGTGCGCTTCGCCGGAATCACCGCGCTCGACGACGTCTCCTTCACCGTCGCCCCGGGCTCGGTGCACGCGCTCATCGGCCCCAACGGCGCCGGCAAGTCGACCTGCTTCAACGTACTGTCCGGGCTGTGCCGTCCGTCGGCCGGCACGGTGGCACTCGGCGACACCGAGCTGACCCGGCTCGCCCCGCACCGCATCGCCGCGCTCGGCGTGGCCCGCACCTTCCAGAACATCGTCACCACCCAGGGCACGGTCGCCGACAACCTGATGCTCGGCCGCCACGCCCTGTCCCGATCCGGCTTCGCCGCCGGTGCGCTGCGTCTGCCACGAGCCGTGCGGGAACAGCGCGAGCACCTCGCCCGGGTCCGCGAGATCGCCGAACTGACCGGTCTCGGCGCCCACTTCGACAGCCCCGTGGCGCTGCTGCCGTACGGCGACCGCAAGCGCGTGGAACTCGCCCGCGCCCTCTGCCTGGAACCGCGCGTGCTGCTGCTCGACGAACCGGTGGCGGGCATGAACTCCGCCGAACGCACCCGCACGGCCGAGGTCGTGGGCGAACTGCGGTCCGAACTCGGCCTGTCCGTCCTCCTGGTGGAGCACGACATGGGACTGGTCATGCGCCTCGCCGACGACGTCACCGTGCTCGACTTCGGCCGCCCCATCGCCCACGGCACCCCCGACGAGGTCCGCCAGGACCCCGAGGTGCTGCGCGCCTACCTCGGCACCGACACCCAGAGGAAGGACGCGGCATGACCGGCTTCCTGGACAACGTCCTCGGCGGCATCGCGCTCGGCGCGGTCTACGCGCTGGTCGCCCTCGGCTTCGTCGTCATCTTCAAGGCGTCCGGCGTCCTCAACTTCGCCCACGGCTCCCTGCTCCTGTTCGGCGGATACCTCACCGCCGTCCTGCACGACGACCTCGGCTTCGCCGGCGCGCTGGCGCTGGCGGTCCTCACCACCGCGGCCCTCGCGGGCGCGCTCGACCGGTTCCTGCTGCAACGCGGCGGACAGGACGCGCACTCCGCCCATGTGCAGACCATCGTCACCATCGGCGTCGACATCGTCCTGCTGACCGACCTGGCCCGGCGCATCGGCGGCGACCTGCTGTCCCTGGGCGACCCGTGGGGCGACGCGGTGACCGAACTGGGGCCGGTGACCGTCGCCGACAGCCGGCTCGCGGCGATCGTGGTGTCCGCGGTGGTCATCGGCGCCGTGTTCGCGCTCTTCCGGTTCACCTCGTGGGGGCTGTCCCTGCGTGCGGCGACGGAGGACCTGGAGGCCGCCGCCCTGATGGGGGTACGGCTCAGCCGGGTGCGGGCAGGCGCCTGGTGCCTGGCGGGCGCGCTCGCCGCGCTGGCCGCGGTGTTCCTCGCCGCGTTCCCGGCACCGGGCCTGGAGCGCACCACCGGCCAGATCGCCCTCAACGCGTTCCCGGCCGCGATCCTCGGCGGGCTGGCCTCCCCGACCGGAGCCCTGGCGGGCAGCCTGCTCATCGGCCTGACCGAGGCGCTGGTCGTCGGCCACCAGTCCGACCTGCACGTCCTCGGTGAGGGCTTCGGCGACGTCGCCCCGTACGCCGTGATGCTGCTGGTGCTCCTGGTGCGGCCCGCCGGGCTGTTCGGCGCGAAGGGAGCGGCCCGTGTCTGACCGTCTCCTCGGCGCCCTGACCCACCGCCCGGTCCGCATCCTGCTCCTCGCCGCCGTCCTGTGCCTCCCGCCGTTCTACCTGGACGCCTTCTGGCTCCGCATCGGCCTGTTCTCCATGGCGGCGGCCATCGGCGCCGTCGGCCTCGCCCTGCTCACCGGAACGGCGGGCCAACTCTCTCTCGGCCACGCCTTCTTCCTCGCCGTCGGCGCCTACGGCTACGCCTGTCTGGCGGGCGAGCCCGGACCGGGACTGCCCCCGGCCCTCGCCGCACTCCTCGCCGTGGCGCTCACCGGAGCGGCGGGCGGGCTGTTCAGCCCCGTCGCCGCCCGGGTGAAGGGCATCTACCTGGGCATCGCCACCCTCGCCCTGGTCTTCCTCGGCCACCACGTCCTGCTGACCGCCGACTCCGTCACCGGCGGATTCAACGGCCGCTCCGTGCCCCCGCTCACCCTCGGCGGCTTCACCTTCGCGGAGAGCGACCCCGAACTGACCGTGCTCGGGGTGCCGTTCGGTGCGGAGGAGCGGTTGTGGTTCCTGGGCCTGGCGCTGTTCGGGTTCACCTGGTTCACCGCCCGCGGCCTGCTGCGCGGCCGTTCCGGGCGGGCACTGGCCGCCCTGCGCGACAGCGAGACCGCGGCGGCGGTGATGGGCGTCGACGTCGCCCGCCACCGCTCGGCGGCCTTCGTGGTGTCGTCCATGTACGCGGGCCTGGCGGGCGTGCTCCTCGCACTCTCCTTCCGCCGGGTCGTCCCGGACTACTTCTCCCTGGTCCTCTCCGTCGACTACCTCGCCATGATCGTCATCGGCGGGCTCGGCTCCGTCGCCGGAGCCACCGCCGGCGCCGTGTTCGTCACCGCGCTCCCGCTGTTGATGACCCGCTACGCCGACCAGCTCCCGCTGGTGGCCGCCCCGGGATCGGGGGAGGGCTCCGTGGGCCCCACCGAGGCCGCCCGCTATCTCTACGGCGCCGCGATCGTCGTCGTCCTGCTGTACGCGCCCGACGGGCTGCACGGCCTGGCCCGCCGGGTCCGCGACCGCGTAGGACGCAGCCGCCCCCGTGCCCCCGCCACGGACTCAGCCGACCCAGCCGGCTCAACCGACTCAGTTTCCTCGCCCCCGCAACCGGCCGCAGCCGCACGATCCAAGGAGCACACCCCGTGAACACCACGCATCACCGGCCCCGCGACCGGCGCCGCACCGCCCCCGCCGCGCTCGCCGGCGCCCTCGCCCTGCTGCTCGCGGCCACCGGATGCAGCTCCAAGGCGGACGACGGCAACGGGGGCGGCGACGTTGCCGACGGGGTCCGCACCGGCCCCGGCGTCAGTGCCGAGACCATCAGGCTGGGCGCCCTCACCGACCTGACCGGCCCCTACGCCACGCTCGGCAAGAGCATCGTGCAGGCCCAGCAGATGTGGGCCGACGAGACCAACGCCGACGGCGGCATCTGCGACCGCGAGGTGGAGATCGTCGTCAAGGACCACGGCTACGACGTGCAGAAGGCGGTCACCGCCTACGCCGACATCGCCCCGGACGTCGTCGCCCTGCCCCAGGTCATCGGCTCGCCGGTCGTCGCCGCCCTGCTCGACGACATCGAACGCGACAGGATGCTCACCTTCCCTCAGGCCTGGGCGGCCTCCCTGCTCGGCAAGGACGCCATCCAGGTCCTCGGTACCACCTACGACGTCGACATGATCGCCGCGGTCGACTTCCTCACCCGCACCAAGGGGCTGAAGAAGGGCGACACCATCGGCCACGTCTACTTCGAGGGCGACTACGGCGCCAACGCGCTGGAAGGTTCCACCTGGGCGGCGGAGCAGGCCGGGCTGAAGGTGGCCGGCCAGAAGATCCAGGCCACGGACACCGACCTGTCCGCGCAGGTCTCGGCCCTGCGCAAGGAGGGCGTGAAGGCCGTCCTGATCAGCGCGGGACCCGCCCAGACGGCCTCCCTCGTCGGCGTCGCCGCCTCCCGCGGCCTGCGCGTCCCCGTCGTCAGCAGCGCGCCGGGCTACGCGCCCCAGCTGATGGAGACCCCCGCCGCACCGGCGCTGGCGGCCATGCTGCACATCGTGAGCGCCGCGCCCGCCGTCAGTTCCGAACTGCCGGGCGTGCAGCGCATGGTGGCGTCGTACAAGAAGAAGTACCCGGACTCGCCGGTCGACTCCGGAGTGCTGTCCGGCTACAACGCCGCGCAGCTCATGGGCGCCGACCTGAAGGCGGCCTGCGAGGCGGGCGGCCTCAGCCGCGAGGACGTGGTCACGGCGCACCGCTCCCAGAAGAACGCCGACACCGGCCTCGGCACCGCGCAGAACTTCTCCGAGGTCGACCGTCCGGCGAGCGTCGAGACGTATGTGCTCAAGCCCGACGCGCAGGCGGTGGGCAGCGTGGTGAACGCCGAGGAGGCGCACACGGCCCCGGGCGTCGAGAAGTACCTCTCCTCGCGTTAGGCACGCGGCACGACCGAGGCGGCCCCGGCTGTTCCCGAGAGGGAGGCGCCGGGGCCGCCGAGAACGGCCCCGACCGGCCGGTCCCGCGCGAGGACGAGCCGGTGGTCCGGCTCAGCCCATGGTGCCGAGACGGGCCTCGCGCCACAGGTCGACGCCGCCGTCGGTGGCGTACTTGTCGATCTCGGCCAGCTCCTCGTCGCCGAAGTCCAGGTTCTCCAGCGCGGCGACGTTCTGCTCCAGCTGCTCGGTGCGGGACGCGCCGATGACCAGTGAGGTGACACGCCGGTCCCGCAGGGCCCAGGCCAGCGCCATCTGGGCGAGCGTCTGCCCGCGGCGGGCCGCGATGTCGTTGAGGGCGCGCAGCCGGTGCAGCATGTCGTCCGTCAGCCATGCGGCGTCGAACGACTTGCCTTGCGTCGCCCGTGAACCCTCCGGCACACCGTCCAGATACCGTCCGGTCAGCAGACCCTGCGCCAGCGCGGTGAACCCGATGATTCCGAAGCCCTCCTCCTGGGCCACGTCCAGCAGTCCCTCCGTCTCGATCCAGCGGTTCAGCATGCTGTACGACGGCTGGTGGATCAGCAGTGGAGTTCCCAGGTCCCGGAGGATGGCGACCGCCTGCCGGGTGCGCTCGGCGTCGTAGGAGGAGATGCCGACGTACAGGGCCTTGCCCTGGCGGACCGCGGTGTCGAGCGCGCCCATGGTCTCCTCGAGGGGAGTGGTGGCGTCGAGCCGGTGGGAGTAGAAGATGTCCACGTAGTCCAGGCCCATGCGCTCCAGCGACTGGTCCAGGGAGGCGAGCAGGTACTTGCGTGAGCCGCCGCCCTGGCCGTAGGGACCCGGCCACATGTCCCAGCCCGCCTTGGTGGAGATCACCAGCTCGTCCCGGTACGGGGCCAGGTCCTGCTTCATCAGTCGGCCGAAGTTGATCTCCGCGGCCCCGTAGGGCGGGCCGTAGTTGTTCGCCAGGTCGTGGTGGGTGATGCCGAGGTCGAAGGCGCGCAGGGCGATCTCACGCTGGGTCTCGAAGGCCCGGTCGTCGCCGAAGTTGTGCCAGTAGCCCAGGGACAGCAGGGGGAGGTCGAGTCCCGAACGCCCGGTGCGCCGGTAGCGCATGGTGCCGTCGTAGCGCTCGGGATTGATGACGTGGTTCATCTGGTGTTCTCCGGGTGCGATGCAGGAATGTCCCGTGGGACGTGGGAACCCTGTCCACACTGCCTCCGCGTGATCCGGAAGTCCAACCGATCCTTCGCACAGGACTCAGCGACGCGGCTTCTGAATCCTGGGGGGCCGTTGCCGGACGGGCGGGGGCCGATTGACGGATTGCCGCCCTCGCCCGACGGGCAGGGAGGCTCCGAGTGTCATGAGCACGACTGCCCTTCCCCCACAAGGAGGTCGACCATGCGCATCCGTACGCTGACCGGAAGCCTGGCCGCGGTTCTGGTGATGTCCTTCCCCCTGTTGTCGGGCGGCCAGGCCGTGGCCGCCCCGTCCGGTGTGCCCGAGCAGTCCCTGGCTGCCCGTGTGCTCACCTACGACGCGAGCGGCTCCGCGGAGTTCAGGTCCGCCGTCGACCGCGGCGCGGCGGTCTGGAACGAGAGCGTCGCCGCCGTGGAACTCCGCCCGGCCGCGTCCGGACAGCGCGCCGACGTCCGGGTCCTGGCGGACAACGGCTGGCCCCGCGCCCTGCCCACCGGTCTGGGCGGCGGCACCGTCTACATCGGCCGCCAGGCCGTGAACCAGGGATACGACACGATCCGCATCTCGGCCCACGAGCTCGGGCACATCCTGGGCCTGCCGGACCGCAAGCCGGGCCCCTGTTCCAGCCTGATGTCCGGCTCCAGCGCGGGAACCGCGTGCACCAACCGCTACCCGAACGCGGCGGAGAAGGCGACGGTCGAGAAGAACTTCGCGGGCGCCCTCTCCGGCACGGGCGTGACGGAACAGGCGGGACCGACGCCACGAGCCGTGCTGATCAGGGACTGACCGGCGGCGCCACCGCACCCACCGGACCACCTGCCGTGCCGCTCACCCGCCCGATGTGACTGCCCGAGGCGAGTGTGGTTATGATTGACGCACGTCAAGGCGCCGGAACTCCCGGAGCCAGAGCGTGCGTTGGTGGTCCAAGGAAAGACGCCCCGCTTCCTGCGGGGAGATGCAGGTGCAAGGCCTGCCCAGCGCTCCACCACAAGCCCGGTTCCCGAACGATGTGTTCGGGAACCGGGCTTGCGTCATCGGTGCCACGTGCCCCCTGGAGTGGGTCAGGCCGTGTGCAGGGTCAGGCCGTAGCGGCCCAGGATCTCGTTGATCGGCTGGAACCAGGTCTCGCCCCCGCCGGAACAGTTGCCCCAGCCACCGGAGGTGACGCCCTGCGCCTGGTCACCGCTGATGAACGAGCCGCCCGAGTCGCCGGGTTCGGCGCAGACGCTCGTCTTCGTCATCTGATGCACCGCGCCCTGGCTGTAGTTGACGGTCTCGTTCTTGGCCAGGACCCTGCCGCAGTGCCAGCGGGTCGTCGACCCGGAGCGGCAGATCGAGGCACCGACGGGAGCCTCGTTCGAGCCGCGCACCAGCTGGTCGGGGACCGTGCCCCAGCCGAGCACCACCGGGACCGTCCACCAGCCGCTGCCCACGTTGACCCACGCGTAGTCGTTGTCCGGGAACGAGGAACCCTGGAAGTTGCCGATGTACGAGCCGTCCCAGCCCCGCACCTGGCCGCCCACGCCGCCGCAGTGCCCGGCGGTCACGAAGCCGCCGTGCACCGAGAAGCCGATGGAACAGCGGACGTTGCCCGTGTAGTAGGGGTCGCCGCCCACCGTCCCCGCGGCGAAGGTCTCCGCGGCGGCCTCCACGGTGCGCACGGTGACCGGTCCGGCCTCGCGGGCCTCGGAGAGGAACCGCCGGACATCGTTGTCGGCCCGCTCGCCCTCGACGACGTTCACCACCACCGTGTTGGCGGTCGGATCGACGGACCAACTGCTCACGCCCGAAGGTGCGTCGAGACGGTCCAGCCGGGACTTGGCCGCGTCGAGTCGCCGTGCGCTGTGCTCGACGACGCGGACGGCCGCGCCGGAGGAACGGAGGCCGCGGAGCGTCGACGCGTCCGCGTCCGGTGTGACCGCGACGGTCAGTTTCTCGCTCTTCGCGTCGAACCAGGCGCCGCCGTAGGCGGATCCGGCGGCCTTGACCACCTCGGGTTCGAGAGCGGTGGCCCGTCGTTCGGCGGCCAGCCGCGCCTCGGCCTGGGCGGGGGACAGGCCGAAGTCCCGCTGCATCGCCTGCAACAGGGTCTCGGAGGCCGGCGCGGAATCGGCCCGGGCGGTGGATTCGGCGGAGTCGGGAATGTCACTCGCCGAGGCGGGCAGGGTGCCGGCCGCGGTCCAGCTGCCGATCATGAGCAGGGCGGCCACGCAGGCATGCGTGAGTCGGGTGCGTCTCATGGGAAGTTGCCCTTCGTCGTTCCAGCAAGGTGGGGGTGGAACAACCGCGTCTGAGAGCGCTCTCATCGGAGTTGGGCAGAGCTTAGCGGCCCCGGAGTATCAGGTCCATGCCAATGCGGGAAATCCGGTGGGGTCCGAACGGGTGACGAAGCCGGACGGCGGCGCGGAGCGGCCGGCCGGGGCCGGACCCACACCGCGGGACCCGGGCCCGGAGGAGCCGGCTATGTCCTGATCCGAGGGTGTCGTGTCCTGAAGGACGGGCGCAGTAGGGTCCTGTTCGGGGTTGAGTGGTCCCCATGCCCCCTTCTGCGTCCTCGTCGTCCTCGTCGCCCTCGTCGCCCTCGTCATGCTTGTCATCCGCGCGACCGCCCTGACAGTCCTGATGGCCCTGACCACACCGACCGTTCCGCACCACTCGGCGGCCACCGGCCGGCCGACCCGTCCGCACGACCCTGGAGTTCAGCCATGACCGACACCCCGACCACCGCCCTCGCCGGCGTCACCCTGCCCGACAGCAGTCTCGTCCGCGAAGCCACCGAACTCGTCCGGGAGGCGGCCAACGACACCGTCTACCACCACTCCCGTCGCGTCTACTTCTTCGGCACCCTGCGCGGGCAGGCCCGGGGTCTGCAGGCCGACCCCGAACTGCTCTACGTCGGCGCGATGTTCCACGACCTGGGCCTGACCGAGCGGCACCGCGACAGCAAGCAGCGGTTCGAGATCGACGGCGCCGACGAGGCCCGGGACTTCCTGCGCCGCCACGGAATCGCCGACGACGCCGCCCATCTGGTGTGGGAGGGCATCGCCCTGCACACCACCCCGGAGATCCCCTGGCACATGGCTCCCGAAGTCGCCCTGGTGACCGCGGGTGTCGAGGCCGACGTGCTGGGCATCGGCCGCGACGAGATCCCCGCTCCGGCGCTCGCCGAGGTCGTGGCCGCGCACCCCCGTCCCGACTTCAAGCGGAGCATCCTCAAGGAGTTCACGCAGGGCATCGCGCACCGCCCGGAGACCACCTTCGGCAACGTCAAGGCCGACGTCCTGGAGCGCTATGTGCCCGGATACGTGCGCCAGAACTTCGTCGACGTCATCCTGGACTCCGACTGGCCCGAGTGACCGGTCCCCGCTCTTCCCGCCCCTCCCGCCCGCTCCGAGAGCCGCGCACCAGTACCGGCGGCGGCTCTCGGCGGGATCCACCCGTCCGAGGACCCATGCCGAGCCCCTCCTCCCACACGGTCGCCGTCCTGCTGTACGAGGGTGTGCAGTTGCTGGACGTCGCCGGACCGCTGGACGCGTTCGCCGCCGCCAACGAGTACGGCGGCGGATACGACCTGCGGACCGCATCGCTGAACGGAGCGGCCGTCCGCACCAGCTCCGGCGTCCTGCTGGGCGCCGACTGCTCCGTGGACGGTCTGCCCGGGGAACTGGGCACGCTGATCGTGCCCGGGGCGCCGAACTGGCGGCCCTCGCTCCTGGACCGCGACCTGCGGCAGGCCCTCACGGCCCTCGCCACCGGTGCCCGCCGCACCGCCGCCGTGTGCGCCGGCGCCTTCCCGCTGGCCTCGACCGGCCTGCTGAACGGCCGCAGGGCAGCCACCCACTGGGAGCTGGCCCCGCACCTCGCCGACCGGTTCCCCAGGGTCCAGGTCGACGCGGACTCGATCTTCGTCCGCGACGGCACCTTCTACACCTCGGCCGGGGTCACCTCCGGCATCGATCTCACCCTCGCGCTCATCGAGGAGGACCTGGGCGCCGACGCGGCCCGTGCCGTCGCCCGGCACCTGGTGGTCTTCCTCGCCCGGCCGGGCGGGCAGTCCCAGTTCAGTGTCCGCGCCCGGATCGGCCAGCCCCGCACCCCGGCGCTGCGCACGGTGCTGGACCTCGTCACCGAGAATCCGGCGGCCGAGCACACCCTCGACTCCCTCGCCCGCCAGGTCGGGCTCAGCCCCAGGCACCTCACCCGGCTCTTCCGGGCGGAGACCGACACCTCGCCCGCGCGGTTCGTGGAGCAGGTGCGCCTGGAAGCGGCCTGCACCTTGCTGGTGACCGGGACCGACCCGCTGGACGCCGTCGCCCGGCACGCCGGATTCGGCAGCCCGGAAACCATGCGCCGGGTCTTCCAACGCGAGCTCGGCGTCACCCCCGGCGCCTACCGCACCCGCTTCAGCACCATGGCGGGCGCGGCCCACCGGCACATACCGAACGCCTGAGCCGCAGATCCTCCCGGGGACGCCCGTCGCGTCCGACGGCGTTCGACGACGTGACCGGTGATGCGGCAGTGGAGCACTGCGGCCGGGGCGCGCCGAGTGCGCCCCGTTGCGGTGCCGGGGGCTTGACGCGGCGGGACGCGCTCGGCGCTACTGGAAGGCGTCCCGGGCGGACGTTCTGGGGGGACGCCCGGTACCGGCCCGGTATGCCCGCCCCCGCCGGGATGCACGTCGGAGGTGACCGGTGCGGCCTCGATGGGCGGCGGCGATCGCTCTGCTGACGTCGATACTCCTCGCGCACCTGTACTCGCCGGTGGTCGCCGACGTGGCGGACCGGCACACGGCGACCCACCCCACGGCCGCCCCCTTCCCCACGGACGCTCAGGAGCCCGCGCCCCAACGCGTCCGCGAGCCCTCGCCCGGTACGCAGGACGCCTGCCTCCACCGCCCCCTGGCACGCTCTCCGAGGACCGCGGGCGCGACCGGAGCTGCGCACCAGACGGCGACGGACGCCCGGATGGACGCGGTTCCCCCCGAACGGGCCGCCCTCGCCCCGTATCCGCCGGGGGCCCCACGCGGCGCGGAACCGGCGGGCCCGGCCCGCGCCGCCGCATCACGGACTCTTCGCTGCTGAGCGACCGCAGTACCGCCCGAGGCCTGCACCGCGCGGCCCGCGTACTCTCCGGTGACCGCTCGCGCACCACGCCGACGCAAGGCGGCAGGCCTCCGCACGTCCCGGAAACCGTGACGACACAGGAGACCCCATGTCCCGAAAGACGTCCCGAAAGCGCGTTCTCGTTCTGCGACCGGACGAACTGGGCCCCACCGAGTACAAGACGTGGAGACACCTGCGCAGCGAATCCGGCGCACCGGAGAACCCGTTCCTCGCCCCGGCGTTCACCGCGGCCGTCGGGCGGGGCCGGCCGGGAGCCAGGGTCGCCGTACTCGAGGAGGACGGCACACCCGTCGGCTTCTTTCCGTACGAGAGAGGGCCATGGGGGCAGGGCAGGGCCATCGGGCTCGGCGTGTCGGACAGCCAGGGCGCCGTCCTGCGCCCCGGCATCCGGCTCGACCCCCGCCGCCTCCTGGCCGCCTGTGCCCTCTCCTCATGGGAGTTCGACAACCTGGAGGCCGGTCAGCACCTCTTCGTACCGCATGCCACCGCGGAACTCGCCAGCCCCGTCGTCGACATCGGCGAGGGATTCGAGTCCTACACCCGACGGCTGCGCGCGACCGCCCCCGGATTCCTCCGGCAGACCCTGGCCAAGGAACGCAGGCTCGCCCGGCAGGTCGGCGAGGTGCGGTTCGTGTACGACGCGCACGACCCGGACGCGTTACGGGCGCTGATGCGCTGGAAGTCCGCCCAGTACCGGCGCACCGGCCGCCGCGACCGGTTCGCACAGCAGCGGATCACCGCTCTGGTGGAACGGCTCGCGGGCGGCGACGACCCCGAGTGCCGTGGACTGCTCTCCGTGCTGTACGCCGCCGACCGCCCCGTGGCCGCCCACTTCGGGCTGCGCTCGCCCACGGTGCTCTCCTGGTGGTTCCCCGCCTACGACCGCGACTACGGCACATACTCCCCGGGGCTGGTGCTGCACCTGCGGATGCTGGAGGCGGCGGCGGCCGACGGGATCCGCCTGGTCGACCTGGGCAGCGGGCCGGCCCGCTACAAGGATTCGCTCAAGACCCGTGAACTGCCGGTCTACGAGGGCGCCGTGGTGCGCCCGGTGCCGGGCGGGGCCGCGTACCGGCTGAGCCGCGAACCGGCACGGGCCGCCCGCCGCTTCGTACGCGACCGCCCCCGGCTGGCCGGCGCGGTCAGGCGCACGCTGGAGGAGGCGGGCCGGCTGCACGACCGGTGAGGGCCCTCCCGTACGCCGAGGCCGGTACCCGGGGTCGCTCCCGCTGCGGGACGCCCGCGGTGACCGGGCCCGGTGCCGTGGGGCAGGTGAAAATCAGCCGTCCCGCACGCCGGGCCTTCCTCGTCGTCCTTGTCGTCCCCTCCGCGAGCCGGCTCGGGCTCACCCCCGGGCTGCTCGCATCCGGTGGTGTCACCGCGGACACCACCGGCCCGCGGCCGCCGTGGGGGCATCCGCCCGGGCCGTGAGGCTCTTCGCCGACCGGCTCCTGATCCCGCTGATCCTCGCCACGGCCACTGCGACGGTCCTCGCTCTGCGACCGGGGGTGGACGCCCCGGCACCGGGTGGCCGGAACCCCGTATGACGTGCCCGGCACATTTCGCCGAACGGACGGTGAGCGACCGCCCGGCCCGGCATGGTGGGCCGGGGAGTGGGACCGGGCATTTCGGGTAGTCGCGCGGTGTGATCGGTGAGTGAAGGCGGACCGAATGGAACTAGTTCCGGTGGACGAAGGAGACCCAGTGTCGGGCGCACCGCGACGGGTGACGTACGCCCTGGACGGTGACGGCGCGTGGATAGCGAAGGCCCGGCAGCTGGCCGCCGCGTTCCTGACGCGGGCCCGGACGGAGGACGGGCTGCCCGTCTCGGCGCGCGTGGTGGAGGTCACCCAGCTCGTGGTCAGCGAGCTGGTCACCAACGCCCGCAAGTACGCCCCCGGCCCCGTCCGGCTGGACCTGCGCATCACCGATGACGCCCTCGAGGTGATGGTCCGGGACGGCAGCGGCGTGCTGCCCGTGGCCAGGGTCGCGAACCCGGACCGGGTGGGACAGCACGGCCTGGAGATCGTGATGGCCGTCGCCCACGGACTGGAGGTGCAGCCGGAGCCGACCGGCAAACGCATCACGGCCCGCATCCCCCTCGTGGAGACGACCGGCCGCTGACGACCGGCCGCCCCCACGAGGGTGCCGCTCCTCTCAGGCGCCGACGTACGACGCGAGGTGCTCGCCGGTCAGGGTGGAGCGGGCGGCGACGAGGTCGGCGGGGGTGCCCTCGAAGACGATCCGGCCGCCGTCGTGCCCGGCGCCCGGACCGAGGTCGATGATCCAGTCGGCGTGCGCCATGACCGCCTGGTGATGCTCGACGACCACGACAGACTTGCCGGAGTCGACGAGCCGGTCCAGCAGGCCGAGCAGTTGCTCGACGTCGGCGAGGTGCAGGCCGGTGGTCGGCTCGTCGAGGAGGTAGACGCCGCCCTTCTCCGCCATGTGGGTGGCCAGCTTGAGCCGCTGCCGCTCGCCACCGGAGAGCGTGGTCAGCGGCTGGCCGAGGGTGAGGTAGCCGAGCCCCACGTCGGCGAGCCGGCCGAGGATCCGGTGCGCCGCCGGTGTGCGCGCCTCACCGGCACCGAAGAACTCCTCGGCCCGCGCCACCGACATCGCGAGCACCTCGCTGATGTCGCGGCCACCGAGGCGGTACTCCAGCACCGACGCCTGGAACCGCTTGCCCTCGCAGTCCTCGCAGGTACTGGCGACCCCGGCCATCATCGCCAGGTCGGTGAAGACGACACCGGCACCGTTGCAGGTGGGGCAGGCACCCTCCGAGTTGGCGCTGAACAGCGCCGGCTTGACGCCGTTGGCCTTCGCGAACGCCTTGCGGATCGGGTCGAGCAGCCCCGTGTACGTCGCCGGGTTGCTCCGCCGCGAGCCGCGGATCGGGCTCTGGTCGACCGAGACCACGCCCTCGCCGTCCTCCCCCTCCAGCCGGCACAACGACCCCTGCACGAGCGAACTCTTGCCGGAGCCGGCGACGCCGGTCACGACGGTGAGCACCCCGAGCGGGACGTCGACGTCGACGCCGCGCAGGTTGTGCGTCGACGCACCGCGGATCTCCAGCGCCCCGGTGGGTTTGCGCACCGACTCCTTGAGGACGGCCCGGTCGTCCAGATGACGGCCGGTGACGGTGTCGCTGCCCCGCAGCCCCTCGACGGTGCCCTCGAAACAGACGGTGCCGCCCGCCGCGCCGGCGCCGGGGCCGAGGTCGACGACATGGTCGGCGATCGCGATCGTCTCCGGCTTGTGCTCCACGACCAGCACCGTGTTGCCCTTGTCCCGCAGCCGCAGCAGCAGGTCGTTCATCCGCTGGATGTCATGGGGATGCAGGCCGGTGGTGGGCTCGTCGAAGACGTAGGTGATGTCGGTGAGCGGGGAGCCGAGATGGCGGACCATCTTCACGCGCTGCGCCTCGCCGCCCGACAGCGTGCCCGACGGCCGCTCCAGCGAGAGGTAGCCCAGCCCGATCTCCACGAACGAGTCGAGACTGTTGCCGAGGGCGGTGAGCAGCGGCGCCACCGAGGGCTCGGACAGGCCGCGGACCCACTCGGCCAGGTCCCGGATCTCCATCGCGCAGGCGTCCGCGATGGAGATGCCCTGGATCTTCGACGACCTGGCCCCCTCGCTGAGCCGGGTGCCGTCGCACTCGGGGCAGGTGGTGAAGGCCACGGCCCGCTCCACGAACGCCCGGATGTGCGGCTGCATCGACTCCTTGTCCTTCGACAGGAACGACTTCTGGATCTTGGGGATCAGTCCCTCGTAGGTGAGGTTGACTCCCTTGACCTTCACCTTGACCGGCTCCCGGTACAGGAAGTCCTGCCTCTCCTGCTCGGTGAACTCCCGGATCGGCTTGTCCGGGTCGACGAAGCCCGACTCGGCGTAGACCCCGACGGTCCAGAAGCTGTCCGACTTCCAGCCCGGGATGGTGAACGCGCCCTCGGCCAGCGACTTGGAGTCGTCGTAGAGCTGGGTGAGGTCGATGTCGGAGACGGTGCCCCGGCCCTCGCAGCGCGTACACATGCCGCCGGTGCGCTGGTAGGTCGCCTTCACCGCCTTCTTGTTGCCGCGCTCGACGGTGATCGCCCCGCTCGCCCGGACCGAGGCGGTGTTGAAGGAGTACGCGCCGGGCGGGCCGATGTGCGGCGTGCCGAGCCGGCTGAAGAGGATGCGCAGCATCGCGTTGACGTCGGTGGCGGTGCCGACCGTCGAACGGGGGTCGGACCCCATCCGCTGCTGGTCGACGATGATCGCGGTGGTCAGACCCTCGAGGACGTCGACCTCGGGCCGGGCCAGGGTCGGCATGAACCCCTGCACGAAGGCGCTGTAGGTCTCGTTGATCAGCCGCTGGGACTCCGCGGCGACCGTGTCGAACACCAGCGAGCTCTTGCCCGAGCCGGAGACGCCGGTGAACACGGTCAGCCGGCGCTTGGGGATCTCGACGCTGACATCCTTGAGGTTGTTCACGCGTGCGCCGTGCACGCGGATCAGTTCGTGGCTGTCGGCACCGTGCGGCGCGGCCGGCCGCGTCTTCGTCCTCATGGCCATGCTGGTGGTGTCTTCCTCTCGTGGGTGATTCCCGGGTCGGGTGCGATCGCCGGGTCGGGGCCGGGCGGTGACTGCGGTGACCGGGCGGCTCAACGCAGCTGCTGGATGCGGATCAGGTTGCCCGAAGGATCGCGGAAGGCACAGTCACGGACGCCGTACGGCTGCTCGGTCGGCTCCTGGACCACCTCGGCGCCGTCGGCCGACTGCAGCCGCGCGAAGGTGGCGTCCAGGTCGTCGGTGGCCAGCAGGAGACTGGCGTACGTGCCCTTGGCCATCATCTCGGCGATGGTGCGGCGCTCGTCGTCGGTGACACCGGGGTCGGCGGCCGGCGGGGTCAGGACGACGGAGGTGCCGGGTTGGCCGACGGGGCCGACCGTGATCCACCGCATCCCGCCGTGTCCGACGTCGCCCCGGACCTCGAAGCCGAGGGTGTCGCGGTAGAAGGCCAGGGAGGCGTCCGGGTCGTCGTGCGGGAGGAAACTCGCGTGAATGGTGATGTCCATGGCCGTCACGCTAGAGGGGGGCCGGGCGCGGGCGCTTCTCGATTTCTGACCGGTCTGGTGACCTGCTTCGCCACGCACGGCGGCAGCCCCGCCGTCATGCTCGCCGCGCGGCGCCGATAGGTGCTGGGCGGCATGCCGACGAGCTCGGTGAAGCGCGTGCTGAACGTGCCCAGCGACGAGCAGCCGACCGCGAAGCAGACCTCGGTGACGCTGAGGTCCCCGCGGCGCAGCAACGTCATCGCACGCTCGATGCGCCGCGTCATCAGATAGCTGTACGGCGACTCGCCGTACGCCGCCCGGAACTCCCGGCTCAGATGCCCGGCCGACATGTGCGCGCCACGGGCGAGCGCCTCGACGTCCAGCGGCTGTGCGTACTCCCGGTCGATCCGGTCGCGGACCCGGCGCAGTCGCGCGAGGTCGCGCAGGCGCTGCGCCGGGGCCGGTGAGTCGGTCATATGCGGAATCGTACCCACGGTCGCCGCCTGACCTGGGCGGAATCCTCCAGGCCGGACGGTCATGGCCGGAACAACAGGCTTCCCGGCATGGTTGAGACTGCTGTACGTACGGCTGCGACGGTGCGGGACCATGAAGGTCACGAAGACGCGGCGGAACCGTCCGTCCAGGACGCGGGAGAAGGGCTGGAGCAGATGACGAGGACCGAGAAAACCGTGGAGACGGCGCTGCTGGCGGGCGGCTGTTTCTGGGGCATGGAGGAACTGATCCGCACGTTCCCGGGCGTCCTCGGCACGCGGGTGGGCTACAGCGGCGGTGACGTCCCCAACGCCACGTACCGCAACCACGGCACCCACGCCGAGTCGATCGAGATCACCTATGACCCCGCCGTCACGGACTACCGCACGATCCTGGAGTACTTCTTCCAGATCCACGATCCGAGCACGAAGAACCGGCAGGGCAACGACATCGGGCTGAGCTACCGCTCCGCCATCTTCTACCTCGGCGACGAGCAGAAGCGCGTCGCCGAGGAGACGATCGCCGACGTCGACGCGTCGGGCCTGTGGCCGGGCCCGGTGGTGACCGAGGTCGCACCGGCCGGACCGTTCTGGGAGGCCGAGCCCGAGCACCAGGACTATCTGCAGCGGTACCCGGACGGCTACACCTGCCACTTCGTCCGCCCCGGCTGGCGTCTGCCGAAGCGCGCGGAGTCCTGAGCCTCTGGGCACCTGGCCTTCATGAGCACCTGAGCTCCATGGCATCCGAGGCCGCACACAGGGGGCGCGCACGCGAGGCGGCGCGCCCCCTGTGCTGTCCGTCTGTGCCGTCCGTCAGCCGAACTGGCCGGGCTGGTAGTCGCCGGCGGGCTGCTGGTTGATGACGTTGATGCGGTTGTAGGTGTTGATGACGGCGATGAGGGAGATGAGGGCGACCAGCTGGTCCTCGTCGTAGTACTTGGTGGCGTCGGTCCAGGCCTCGTCGGTGACCCCGCCGGCGGCGTCGGCGATGCGGGTGCCCTGTTCGGCCAGTTCGAGGGCGGCGCGCTCGGCGTCGGTGAAGACGGTGGCCTCGCGCCAGGCGGCGACGAGGTGGAGGCGCTGGGCGGTTTCTCCGGCGTGGGCGGCGTCCTTGGTGTGCATGTCGGTGCAGAAGCCGCAGCCGTTGATCTGGCTGGCGCGGATCTTCACCAGTTCCTGTGTGGCGTGCGGCAGACCCGAGTCGGAGACGGCCTTGCCCGCCGAGTTGATGTGCTTCAGCACCTTGGTCGCGAGCGCGTTGCCGAAGAGGTTGATACGGGCATCCATGGTGATCTCCTGGTTCGCGTGTGCGGTGACACCCTTCTGACGAAGTGGCCCGCCGAGATGTGACAGGTTCCCGGGATGTGACGTGCGTCTCCCGGCCGGAGACGGCCCGCGGGGTGCGGTGGGTCGGACCGCGGCGGGCTCGCGGAGGCGTCGTCCACGGAGCGGCGGACGAGCGATAGCCTGACAGCATGCAGGACCACCCCTTTGCGCCCGCCGGGAGCGGCACCGCCCTGCCGCGCGTTCAGGGCCGCGGCCAGGACTGACGCCCCGGCCCGGTACGGGAGCAATGAGGGGACGGGAAGGCCGGGACGGGGAGCGGAGCGTCGGTGAGCGAGCGTCAGGAACGCGACTGGACGGACATGACGCCAGGGGATTTCGACCGTGACGCCCCGCTGTACCTGAACGTGGGCACCGGGCCCGTCGTGGTGCCGGCCGAGCCGGACGAGTACGGCACGGTGCCCCTGTTCGGCGAGGAGCCCTCGGCCCGACGCCCCGTCCCGCGTCGCCTCCCGCGCGGCGGCGCGCCCGCCGAACAGGAGCACCTGTTCTGACTCCGTTGCGCCCCGCGGCTCAGGAAGCCTGACGGAAGCGGTGCGCCGCCGGTCCCGTGCGGGAACCGGCGGCGCCCGGTGGGGTCCGGACGCTCCGGTCAGCCGAAGGCCCTGACCGCCTGGTAGTAGGTCCACGCAGTGCTGTTGCAAGCGGTCTTCGTGCCGCCGCTGTAGCCGGCGCAGACCCGCTTGAGGTCTTCGTAGAAGGCGCTGTCGAGGCGCGCCTTGTTGGCGTCGAAGGAACCGGCCGCCTTGTAGTTGCGGTAACCGAAGTCGTGGCGCGCGCAGGAGGTGGCGAAGGGGAAGCCGAACGGGTTGTCGGGGGAGGTGGAGCAGTAGTCGGTGCTCCAGTCGAACTGGTAGGCGGACCAGGCGGCTTGGTTGGACCGCGCCGCGACCCACTGGTTGTAGCTCGAGGCACTGGTCTGGGTCCAGTTCGAGAGGACCTGGGCCTTGTCGGCGGGAGCGGCGTCGGCGGCCGTGGCGGTGCCCAGCACGCTGACGGCGGCAAGGGCCGAGGTGGCCAGTGCGGTGGCGAGTCTACGGTGCATCCCGAACCTCCATGAGGCTGCGACCCGGCCATCGGATCGCAGGTTCATGACAAGAGATGCCCATGCCGCCGACGCTTTCACACCACGTCCGGCTCGACGGCCCGTCGACATCTGGCTTCACCGGGCATCATGGGCGCACGTCATGGATGAACGGCGCACCCGGAACCGACTCCGCCGTGTCGGCCGGACCGGTCCGCCCGCCGCCGGCGTCCCTCACCGCTCAGGGGGCCGAGGAACTGGCGGCCGTCCTCACCGCCGGCCGGGCCGTACTCGCCCCGCGCCCCCGGCCCGCGCCCACCGGCCGGTGGGTCCGGGGCGCGGGTCGGTTCTCTGTCCGTCTGTTTCAACCAGCCCTGTATGAAGGCGTGTTGATGTGCGAGACTCGGTGATCGTCAGCAGCCCTGGTCCACCGTGGGACGGAGTCCTCCATGTCGGCCGGCAGGTCCGATCCTCCGCAGATCGACACCAGCAAGGCGCACCCCGCGAGGGTCTATGACTGGTTGCTCGGCGGCAAGGACAACTACCCCGTGGACGAGGCCGTCGGCGAGAAGCTGCCGCCCGAGGCGCGGGACGGCGCCCGGCAGAACCGTCAGTTCATGCACCGGGCGGCGGCCTGGCTCGCCGGGCAGGGCGTCGACCAGTTCCTCGACATCGGCACGGGCATCCCCACCGAGCCGAACCTGCACCAGATCGTGCAGTCCGTCATCCCGGCCGCGAGGATCGTCTACACCGACAACGACCCCATCGTCCTGCGGCACGCGGAGACCCTGCTGATCAGCGGCCCCGGGGGTGTCACCGACTACATCCAGGCCGATGTGCGCGGTCCGGGAAAGATCATCGAACACGCCCGGACCGTCCTCGACCTCGGGCGTCCGGTCGCGCTGTCCCTGATCGCCCTCCTGCACTTCATCCCCGATGACCAGGAACCCCTCGCCATCGTCGGCGAGTTGCTCTCCGCGCTCCCGCCGGGCAGCTACCTCGTGCTGTCGCACGCCGCCTCCGACCGGCACGCGGAACTGGCCGCGCAGGTCACCGACGAGTACGCCAGAGCCGGCATCCGCCTCGGCTTCCGCACCCGCGCCGAGGTCGCCCGCTTCTTCGACGGACTGGACATGGTGGAGCCGGGCCTGGTGACCGCACCGGAATGGTTCCGGACGGCCCCGGCCCCCGCACCCGAGGACAGCGGCATCTACGCGGGCGTCGCACGGCTCCGCTGACGCGGCACCGCTCCCGCCCCGGCCGCCGTCGCGCCCGTCATCCCAGCGGCACCGTCACCTCACCCGCTCCCCGGACCTCCGCCCCGCCGGCGACACGCACCGTGAACGGCCGCTCGGTCCCCGACGCGGTGACCCGCAGGACGTCGCCGTCACGCAGGACCCGGAAGGCCGCGGCCCGCGCCCCCGCGGTGTCGGGCACGGTGATCTCGGCCGCGTAGTCGGGCGAGGCCGTCGGGTGGACGAGGAGGACCGGCGCGTCCAGCCAGTCGCCGTCCGGCCGCGAGTCGTCGCCGGCCAGTGGCAGGACGGCGCCCTCCCGGACGTACAGCGGGAGGCTGCCGTAGCCGTGCCGTTCGGTGCGCCAGCCCGGGCCGGTGACCCTCTCGCCGCTCAGCAGATGGGTCCAGGTGCCCTCCGGCAGGTAGACCTCGACCTCGCCGTCCGGGCCGAACACGGGCGCCACCAGGAGGTCGGGGCCCAGCATGTACTGGCGGTCGAGCGGACGGCACGTCGGGTCGTCGGGGAACTCCAGCACCATCGGCCGCATCATCGGCACGCCGGTGGCGTGCGTCTCGACGGCCGCGCCGTACAGGTACGGCATCAGGCGGTGCTTGAGCAGGGTGAACCGCCGGGCGACGTCGACCGCCTCGTCGCCGAACTCCCACGGCACCCGGTACGACGAGGAGCCGTGCAGCCGGCTGTGCGAGGAGAGCAGGCCGAAGGCGAGCCAGCGCTTGAACACTTCGGGATCGGGCGTGCCCTCGAAGCCGCCGATGTCGTGGCTCCAGAAGCCGAACCCGCTCAGCGACAGCGACAGACCGCCCCGCAGCGACTCGGCCATGGCCTCGAAGGACGACCAGCAGTCGCCGCCCCAGTGCACGGGGTACTGCTGCCCGCCGGCCGTCGCGGACCGGGCGAACAGCACGGCCTCACCCTGCCCGCGCTCCTTCTCGAGGAGCTCGAACACCGTGCGGTTGTACAGCTGCGTGTAGTAGTTGTGCATCCGTTCGGGGTCCGAGCCGTCGTGCCAGACCACGTCGGTGGGGATGCGCTCGCCGAAGTCCGTCTTGAAGCAGTCCACGCCCTGGTCGAGCAGGGCCTTGAGCTTCGACTGGAACCAGGCGCGTGCCTCGGGGCCGGTGAAGTCGACCAGGCCCATGCCGGCCTGCCACAGGTCCCACTGCCACACGTCGCCGCCGGGCCTGCGCACCAGGTGCCCGAGGGCGGCGGCCTCGTCGAAGAGCGGGGACTTTTGGGCGATGTAGGGGTTGATCCAGGCGCTGATGCGCAGGCCCTTCCCCTTGAGCCGGGCCAGCATGCCGTCCGGGTCGGGGAAGACGTCGGGGTCCCACCGGAAGTCGCACCACTGGTACTCGCGCATCCAGAAGCAGTCGAAGTGGAAGACGGACAGCGGGATGCCGCGCTCGGCCATGCCGTCCACGAACGGCGTGACGGTCCGTTCGTCGTAGGACGTGGTGAACGAGGTGCTGAGCCACAGGCCGAACGACCAGGCCGGGGGCAGGGCGGGGCGGCCGGTGAGGGCCGTGTAGCGGCTGAGCACGTCCTTCGGGGTGGGACCGGCGACGACGTAGTACTCCAGCGACTGGTCCTCGACGCTGAACTGCACCTGGCCCACGGACTCCGAGCCGATCTCGTAGGAGACCGCCCCGGGGTGGTTGACGAAGACGCCGTAGCCGCGGGAGGAGACGTGGAACGGGACGTTCTTGTAGGACTGCTCGCTGCTCGTGCCGCCGTCGGCCTGCCAGACGTCGACAGTCTGACCGTTCTTGACGAACGGGGTGAAGCGCTCGCCGAGGCCGTAGATCTGCTCCCCGACACCGAGCGCCAGCCGGGTCAGCATGTGGTGGGCTCCGTCGCCGGTGGTGGCGAAGGCGGTGCCCTTGGCGTCCGCGCGGGTCAGCTCGCGTCCGTCCGCGTCGTGGAAGCCGAGCGAGAAGGGGCCGGACCCGTCGAGGCGCAGGGTCAGCGGGCCGCTGGTCAGCTCGGTGACCGGGCCGTCCGTGCGCACCGTCCCGGCGCCGTTCGGATCGCCGGTGAGGGCGAAGTCGGGGCCGGGGCGCCGCTTGCCCGCGTGGTGGGTGACGCGGACGCCGATGACGCCCTCGGCGGGGGAGAAGCACTCGACCGTGACGAGGGGAGCGTTGAGGGTGTCGCCTCGACGTGTCACTCTCTTGACGGCGGCATAGCTGGTGAAGCGCTTCGACTCCGTGCGCACATCGCGCAACTCGGTGGCGTACGAGATCTGGACGCCCTCGCGGATGCGCCAGAAGCCGTCAGTGAACTTCATGATCTTCCTCGGAGGGGGAGGGATGATGGCGAGCAGGAGGACGTGCCTGACCAGGAACTATGACAGGTCCGTGAGTTCCTGTCACGCCCTGGAGTGAGGGGAACGTGCCGCCGGGGGCCAGCGCGACCGGCTCCTGCCGGCGTATGGGTAATCAGGCCGAACAAATTGCCTCCGACCCGCAGTGCGGGGTCGTGCGCGAGCGATGTACGTCGGCAAGATCGACTATTCGTCGAAGCGCTTCACTGACCCTGATGAGCCGCCGGCCCGGTGAAAAACCGGGTCGATCCCACCCGAGGGCACCCACCGTGACAGCACATCCCCCGGTTGCCGCTCTGCGCGGGCGCCGCCCGCGCAGAGCCGTCACGTCGTTCGCCGCCGTCTCCGTCCTGGTCTCCGGGGCGGCACCGACCGGCTGCGCGCAGGAACGCGACAGCGACGTGTACACCGTGATGAACTCCTCGACCGACGAGTCCTACCACCGCTGGGACGCCGAGGCGATGGCCCGCTTCGGTCTGCGCGGCACCCGCACCATCGTGTTCGGCACCCTGATCACCCAGATGCCGCCGGGCATCGTCATCGCCCAATACGGCTCCTACGTCGAGCTCGGGCTGGTCAACTCCCCCTTCGGCCTGATGCTCGCGGACGCCTCGCTCGGCATCCCGTTCCTTCCGGGCGAGGTCCTCGCGGCCGCGCAGATCGACGGCGCCGGCCCGCTGCACACCTTCGTCCAGGTGGTGCTGCCGATGAGCCGCAACTCGCTGATCACCTCCGGCCTGTTCGCCTTCCTGTTCTCGTGGAGCGACTTCATGTTCGCGCTCACCCTGAACACCACCGACGACGTCAAGCCGATCACCCTGGGCATCTACCGGTACATCGGCGCCCACGTCGGCGACGGGGGCTCGGTGATGGCCGCGTCCGTGCTGTCCGCCGTCCCCGCGGCGATCCTGCTCGTCCTCGCCCAGAAGTACATCGCCGCCGGCATCACCGGGGGCTCCGTCAAACGACACCGCACGCCTCGAGACGGACCTGAACGCATGAGCGACTCCAGCACCGGTACCGCCGGGGGATCGCCGTGCAGCGGGGCCGTCCCGCCCTGCGACGGCCCCGGTCCGGCACCCGCGGCGCGCGGTCAGACCGACGGCGCCGGGCCGTCGGTCCCGGAATCGGGCACCGCACGGAACTCCACGTCGACGACGCCGTCGACGTTGCGGCACAGCTCCTCGAGCTCCTGGGCCGTCGCCGGCGAGGACAACTGCCCACTGAGCCGCACATGGCCGTGCGTCACCGTCACCTCCACCGCGGAGGGCGCCTCGCCGAGCGTCCTGACCAGCACGTCCTCGACGATCTCCGTGCGGATCGCCCGGTCCGCGCGCACGAAGACGCGGAGCAGGTCGCTCCTGCTCACCACGCCCCTCAGCCGCCCGGCCCCGTCGACCACCAGCAGCCGCTTGATGCCGTGCCGGGCCATCACCCGGGCGGCGTCCACCACGCTCCAGTCCTCGGCGGCACAGAGCGCGGGCGAGGTCATCAGCCCGGAGGCGTCAGTGGCCCAGGCCTTCTCCGGCCGGGACTCCACTCCCGGCCCACCGGCATCGCCCTCCTGACGTCCCCACATCTTGTGCAGCAGGTCCGCCTCGGACACCACGCCCACCGGACGGTCCTCGGCGTCGACCACGGGGACGGCGGTGATGTCGTACTCGAGCAGCAGGTGCGCGATCTCCTTGAACGGTGTCCCGCCCTGGATCCGGACGACGGCGTCACTCATCACGTCGCGCACCCTCTGGTGGCTCATCGCGGTGATTCCTCCCTGCTCCTGGCACACGTTCGTCGGACGGACGGCCGCTGTGCGCACGCGGCTGCCACTGCCATCATCGCCGGTCGGAGGGGTCGAACGAGAACAAGAGGAGGAGTTCCTTCCGGTTTCCGTCGGCGCGGGCGGGGCCAGGGCGGCGAGCGGCCCGCCTTGTAGAGTTCGGTGATCCGGTCCACGCAGTGCCCGACGCCGTCAGGAGAGCGCCATGGCCAAGGTCACCGTCACACTCGATGCCGAACTGGTCGTGGAGGTCATGGTCCTGGCCGGAGTCGGGTCGCCGCAGGACGCCGTCGAGCTCGTGGTGCGGGACTACATCGCCCGCGGCCACCGTACGGAGACACGCACCGAACTCACCGACCGGAACCTGCGCGAGGTGGACACCAAGCCGCAGGAGCCGCAGGGCTGAGCCCGGGGCGTCAAGGGGTGCGGATGCCCGCCGGGCGGGCGGGGCGGCCGAAGCGGGCGGGAACGCCCGGCGAGTACAGGACGCTCACGGGGTCTCCCGCGGGCTTCGGCAGTCCCGCCGCCGTCAGCAGGTCCTCCGAGCAGTCGAGCACCTCGGCGCGGTGCAGGGACCAGCGCGGATGGGCGTTGGGCAGGTACATCGACCGGCCGAAGAAGGAGCCGTGCATGCCCCAGCGGGCGGTCAGGAAGTGCTCCAGCTCGGTGGGCTCCTCGACCCGCTCGCCCACCCGCACGGTGATGCGGCTGTGGGCGCCGCGAGGGCCGGGCCACCGCCGGGAGCTGGTGTACGTGAGGGTGTCGCCGCTGCGCCGGACGGCCATCCGGGACCAGCGGTAGGGCATCCGGAAGCCGATCCGGCCGATCGTCGCGGGCAGTAGCCGGGAGGCGTCCAGGGAGAGGAACACCACGCCGCGGCGTCCGTGCGCGTCCACCGAGTAGAGGCGGACGTTGGTCTCGGGGAAGGAGCCGAGGTAGGGGATCCCCGGGAGGCGCAGCAAGCCGACCCGGTGCATCCGGAGAGCGACGAGTCCGACGTAGGTGACACCGTCCAGTGTGTCGGGCACCGTTTTGGCCGGCAGCAGCGGGGCCACGTCGGCCGGGTCCGCGGCCCAGTGCAGAAAGGTCAGGTCGAGCCAGCACTGGGTGAGCAGCGGGCGCGCGATGGTCGCCGGTGCCTCGGCCGTGACGGGTTCCGGGGGCCTCGGGGGTGTCGGGCGCGGCTGTGACCGCGGAGTCGGCGGCATCGCACCAGTGTCCCAGAGGAGCGGCGGGGGAGCGGCGGCCGCGGCTACGACCGCCGCTCCCGGGAACTCACCCGGAGCGGGCCGAGCTCACCGCTCGACGCCGAGGCCCGCGTCGTCCACCTCGTCCTTGCCCTCGGCCTTGAGCACCTTGTTCAGCGGTGCGAGGTCGTAGATGCCGTCCAGGGCGGGCTGCTCCAGCAGGCCGGCCTTCACCGCGTGCTGCGCCTGCGAGTCGAGCGTGGTGGCCAGCGGGTCGTCCAGGAAGGTGATGGACTCCCAGGCCGGGTCGAGGACGTCCTCGGGCAGGGCCTTGCCGGACAGTTCCTCGAGGGCCTTGTTCGCGGACTCCTTGGCCTTGTCGGGGTTGGCCTCGATCCAGTCGTTGGTCTTCACCGAGCCGCGCAGCACGGCCTCGACGACGTCCGGGTGCTCCTCGAGGAACTTCTGCGACACGATGATGTTCGTGATCACGAACTTCTTGTCGGGCCACAGGCCGGCCTCGTCGAGCAGCACCTCGGCGCCCTCCGCGACCAGCCGGGACGCCGTCGGCTCCGGGACCCAGGCACCGTCGATCGAACCGGACTTGTAGGCGTCGGGCGCCACCTTGTTGTCGGTGCGGACGACGGAGACGTCGCCCTTGCCGCTGTGCGCGTCGACCTTCCAGCCCTTCTCCGCGATCCAGTTGAGGAACGCGACGTCCTGGGTGTTGCCGAGCTGCGGGGTCGCGATCCTCTTGCCCTTGAGGTCGTCCTCGGACTTGATCCTGTCCGGGTTCACCACCAGCTTCACGCCGCCGGAGGCGGAACCGCTGATGATGCGCAGGTTCTTGCCCTGGGACCTGGTGAATCCGTTGATGGAGGGGGAGGGGCCGATCCAGCCGATGTCGATGGAACCGGCGTTCAGCGCCTCGATCTCGGACGGCCCGGCGTTGAAGGTCGCCGACTTGATCCGGGTGCCGCCGAGCTCTTTCTGCAGCAGGCCCTCCTCGATGCCCACCAGCGCGTTGGCATGGGTGAGGTTCGGGAAGTAGCCGAGCTTCACCTCGTCGACGGACAGCTTCTCGGCGTCCGCCGCGACCTCGGACTGCTTGCCGTCGTCGGTGGACTCGGAGCCGTAGCCGCACGCGGTGAGCAGGAGGGGCAGCGTCGCGGTGACGGCGATGGCGCGCAGGAGGGAGAGGGGTCTTGCGGCAGACACGGAGGTGTCCTTTCGGGGTGGGCGACGCGGCAAAGGTCGATACGCCGACATGGAGATGCAGCGATGCAGCGATGCAGAGACAGAGATACGGAAATACGGAGACGCAGAGATGCAGAGATACGGCCGGGAGGCCGGGAAGGGGACGCCGCGTCGTCTCGGGCGTGCCGGAAAGCGGACTACCGGGAGACGGGCGGCCGGGACGCGGAACGGCGACAGATGGCGCTCGACGCGCGGCCGAAGTCGATGTGACGGCGCGAGGTCAGGTGGGGCAGCAAGCGGGCCGTGCGGTCCAGTGCACGCATGACCAGCCCCCTGTCCCTGGTTTTCCTACCCGGTTGCCAGGGATCGTGGCAGACCGAGACCCTCCCTCCAAGAGGGTTTCCGTATTCTGGCAGGGCTCATCTCATGATCCGAGATCCGGAACCCGGGCGGCCGGTCCGCTTGCTCAGGGGTTGACCCAGGCGTCCGGAGCATCGGTCAACGCGGCGACCTCGGCGGGTAGTTCGGCCGCGGCGACGTCGGCCAGCGACACACCTTCCAGGATCTCGCGCACGTTGGACCGCAGTGCGATCCACAAGGGGAGCAGGGACTCGGCGGGGCCGGTGCAGGACAGGTCCGGCGGGCGGACCCCGCGCACCGAGACCAGTGATCCGTCCACGACGCGGATGACGTCGGCGATGCTGATGGTGTCGGCGGGCTTGGCCAGTCGGTAGCCGCCGTTGCCGCCGCGCCGGCTGAGGACGAGACCGCCCCGGCGCATGTCGTTCAGGACGCCTTCGAGGAACTTGTGCGGGATGTCCTGGGCGTCGGCGATGGCCTCGGCCTTGAGGGGGCGTCGTCCCGTGCCGCGGCGAGCTGCAGCGCGGCTCGTACCGCGTAGTCCGCCCTGGCTGAGAGCGGAAGACGCGCTGCACGGAGGAGATGAGCGTGGGGCTCCGGGGACCCGCGACGTGACACCGCCCGGTACCGGGCGCCCATTTTGTTCGGAGCTCTCAGTCGAGGGTGATGCGCGCGGCGACCGGCAGATGGTCGCTGCCGGTGGCGGGCAGGGTGCGGAGGTGACGGACGGTGGCCGAGCGGGCCATGACCTGGTCGATCCGGGCCAGGGGCAGCGCGGCGGGGAAGCTCAGGGCGAAGCCGCGTTCCGCCACGTTCATCCGTGAGGTCAGCGGGGTCAGGCCACGGTCGTCGACGGTGCCGTTGAGGTCGCCGAGGAGGATCACCGTTTCCAGTTCCTCGGCGGCGACCGCCCTGCCCAGCAGACGGGCGCTCTCGTCCCGGTGGGCGGAGGCGAGGCCGCTCGCCCCGACCCGGATCGAGGGCAGGTGGGCGACGTACGCCGCCACCTCCCCGTGCGGTGTGCGGACCACGGCCCGCAGCCCGCGGCTCCAGGGCTCGGTGATCCCCGGGGGCTTGATGTCCAGCAGCCGGGCATCGGTGAGCGGATGCCTCGACCAGAGGCCGACGGTGCCCCGCACCGCGTGGTACGGGTAGCGCCGGGCGAGCGTCCTCTCGTAGAGCGGCAGCGCCGTCGGCACCAGCTCCTCCAGCGCGATGAGGTCGGGCCCGGCGTCGGCCAGGGCGCGGGCCGTGGCCACCGGGTCGGCGTTCTCGTCGCTGACGTTGTGCTGCACCACCACCAGTTCCCGCGGGCCGACGGGCGGTTCGGGCAGGAGCAGTTCGCCGAAGAGACACGTCCAGGCCGCCACCGGCAGCAGCAGGGCCACCAGCGCGAGGGCCGAACGCCGCAGCAGCGCCAGGACGAACAGCACCAGGACCACCAGGCTCAGCCAGGGCAGGAACGACTCCAGCAGGCTGCCCACCCGGCCGACGGCGTTCGGCACGGCACGGTGGAACACCAGCAACCCCGCCGACAGCACCGCGGCCACCGCGACCACCCGCCCGCGCGTGGCCGTCCCCACCACCGGCAGCGCACCACTGCCCACCCGTTCCCTCACGGCTCCCCGGCTCCCCGTCCGCACGATCGACCTTGTCCTTCCCAGGACGCGCGACCGGGTGACGCGGTTGCCGGCCGGCCGGCAACCGCGTCACCCGGTGGAGAGCGAGACCGTCGCGGTGCTCGACCGAAACGGCCCGGCCCGGCTGAACGCACAACAAGGCCCCCGGAAGTCGGCGTGTTCCAGGGGCCGGTGACGCTGTGAGGGCGCGATCAGCTGGACGTGCGCATATGGTGCACTTCGCTGGCGACCGCCGCCATCAGTTCGGGATCCAGGACCGACGCGTCGGCGAGACGGGTCGAGGCGGTCAGGGAGTTCAGCAGCGTCTTGGTGACCCGCACGGCGGGCAACGAGCGCCGCAGGAGCGGTCTGGCCCACTCGTCGACCGCGGCGTCGAGAGCATCCTCGGGCACGACCCGTTGCAGGATCGACAGATTGAAGGCCTCATGGGCGGGGAGGGGGCGTCCGGTGAGGATGATTTCGCGCACGGACGCGGCTCCGACCTCGCTGACCAGCCGCGGCAGCAGGCCGCCCCACGCCGTGGGCAGACCGAGGGCGAGTTCGGGCAGCCGGAAGCTCGCGGTGTCGGCACCCACCCGCAGATCGCAGGCGAGGGCGAGGGCGAAGCCGGCCCCGATGGCTCTGCCCTGGACGCGGGCGATGGTGACGGCGGAGTGGGACGTCAGCGCGTCGCACACCCGCCGGGCCTTGACGCCGGAGACACGGATGCCGTTGCCGGTGGCGTCGTGGGCGAGGTGCCCGGCGAACTCCTCACGGTCCCCGCCGAGGCAGAAGTCCTGCCCGGCGCCGGTCATCACCAGGACGCGCACCGAGGGGTCCTGGTCGTCCAGCACGGTGAGCAGGTCGTCCAGCATGGCCTCGCTGACGACGTTGCCCTGCTCGGGAACGTTCAACTCGATGGTGAGGACAGGACCCTGCCGGTGGGTGCGCAGGGTCTTCAGTATCCGGTCGTCGGGGTCGCCGGACAGGAGCGGGGCGTTCATATCGTCACTTTCAGGGAGGTGATGCGGCGGAACACGATACGGGTGGTGTCGTACGCGGGAGGTGCGGTGGGCCGCAGAGTGGGAAAGCGTTCCAGCAGTTGGACGAGGAGTTCACGCGCCTCGAGTCGTCCGAGGCCCGCTCCGAGGCAGTAGTGCGCGCCGCCGCCGAAGGTGAGGTGCCCGCCGCCCCGCAGGATGTCGAAGGAACCGGGGTCCGGATTGCGGCGCGGGTCGTGGGCGGCGGATCCGTACAGGACGTGGACGGTGGTGTCCTTCGCGATCGGCACGCCCGCGAGGACGGTGTCGTCGGCGGCGATGCGGGAGTTGAGGACCACGGGAGGGTCGTAGCGCAGCGTCTCCTCGATCGCGTCGTCGATGTGGTCGGGGTTCCGCCGCAGCCAGTCGGCGCGCGACGGGTCCTGGGTCAGGAACCAGACGGCGTTGGTCAGCAGGACGGCGCTGGTCTCCAGGGAGGCGATGGTGATGAACATCGTCAGGTCGTAGAGCACCTGGTCCGCCGCGGCCCGGTCGTCCGGGTACTGGGCGTCCCAGTAGTGGATCCAGCCGGTGAGGGCGTCGTCGCCCGGGTGTGCGCGCCGGTGCCGGATGAGCTCGGTGAAGTAGGCCCGCATCTCCAGGGTGGCCTGGGCCGATATCGCGAGTTCGTTTTTGCTGGGCAGCAACTCCTGTGCGTAGACCTGCCGGTGGGTGAAGTCCAGGATGTGCGCGTGGTCGGCCGGGTCGAGGCCGAGCCACTGGCCGACGGTGCGGACGGGCAGCTGCTCACCGACGACGGTGCCGAAGTCCGCCTCGCCGGCGGCGCTGAGCCGGTCGGCGAGTTCGTCGAGGAGACCGGTGACGAGAGCGGCGATCCGGGGACGCGCCTGTTCGATCGAGGAGCGGTCGAAGGGGTTGCCCAGAGCCCGCCGCTGGCAGGTGTGGGCGGGGGCGTTGAGGCGGATCAGGGTTCTGGTCATCTCACGGGTGGCGGGGTCTTCCCAGCGGTCCTGGTCCGACTGGCGCTCCTGCCAGGCGAAGTCGGGGACGAGCCAGTTCCTGCCGCGCAGGACCTGGCTGCACGCCTCGAATCCGGTGACGAAGTAGCCGCCCCAGGGGGCGCGTACGACGTCTCCCATGGAACGCAGTTCCTCCCAGACGGGAAGCGGATTGGTCTGTCCTTCACTCGAACGCAGGCGACGGAGGAGGGAGATGACGGTCCGGCGGTCCGTGTTACTGGTGCCGGGGATGGTGCTGATATCACGTATTTCGCCAACGGCGGTCACGCGAAGCTCCTTTGGCTGGGCGCTGCCGGTACCGCCGGAATCTACCCTTCCACCCTCCTCCGTCATGCGCCACAGGGTGTTGCCCCTGTCACATGCCGTGCATCAGACGCGGAAGACGTCGAGGAAGCTGCTCCAGAAGCCCCTCCTCCGGCCCGACTCCCGCCGCGCCGGGGCGGCCTGGGCCACGGGCAGCGGCTGTTCCGCACCGGCCGACGCGGCCCGGTGCTGCAGAGCCGCCGCCATCCGCGTGGCCGGCGTCGGACTGAACGTCGCCGGCAGTGTCACCAGCGCGCGGTGGAACGGCCCCGGCCGCCACTGCAGTTCCTCCTGCGGTACGGCCAGCGTCAGGTCGGGCAGCGCGTTGAGCAGCCGCTCGATCGCGGTGATCGCGATGACCTGCGCCGGGTCCTTGGCGGGGCAGGCGTGCGGGCCGGCCCCCCACGCCAGATGGGCGCCCCTGCTGCGGATGCGGCGGGCCTCGGCGAGCGCGGGGTCGCTGTTGGCGCCCGCGAAGGAGATGACGACCGGGGTGCCCGCCTCCACCACATGGCCGCCGAGGTCGACGTCCTGGACCGGGTAGTGGGTCGCGTAGTTGGCGATGGGGGTCTGGTTCCACAGCACGTGATCGAGGGCCTCCTCGATCAGCATGCCGCTCTGCCGGCCGCCCGTGCCGGACAGCAGCAGCACCAGGGCGTTGCCGATGAGGTTGCGCTCGGGTTCCACCCCGGCGCCCATCAGCATCACCAGCTGGTCCTTGAGCTCCTCGTCGGTCAGCCCGGCCGGGTGCTGGATCAGCCAGGAGGTGATGTCCTCGCCGGGCTGGCGCCGCTTGAGGGCGATCAACTCCATGAGGCAGGCGGTGAGGTCCTCGTTGGCACGCAGGGCGTCCTTGCCGTCGAAGATCGCCGACATCGCGGTGGTGAGGGTGTCACCGATGTTCGCGGGGCAGCCGAAGAGCTTGTTGAACAGCAGCAGCGGCAGCAGCTTGGCGTAGTCGTTGAGCAGGTCGGCGCGGCCCCGCTCGCTGAACTGGTCGAGGAGGTAGTCGGCGATCGGCTCGACGTCACGGCGGACCCGGGTGATGTTGAGCTGGGCCAGGCTGTCGGTGACCGCCTTGCGCAGCCGCAGGTGCACCGCACCGTCGGTGAACAGGCAGTTGGGCCGGTACGCCATCATCGGCAGCACCGGGTTGTCCATCCCGATGCGCCCCTCGTTCAGGGCCTTCCACCGGCGGGCGTCGCGGGCGAAGAGGTCGGTGTTCTGCAGGACGCGCAGCGCCATCTCGTGCCCGACGACCAGCGTGGCGTCCACGCCCGGCGCGAGCTCGACCGGACCGGCCGGGGAGTGGGCGCGCAGCTGGTCGTAGAGCGCCTGCGGATCCGCGGCGAACGAGGCGTCGTGCATGGGGCATCTGCTGCCCGTGGGCGCAGATGTCGGCTGGAGATCCATGAAGTCTTCCTTGGTGATCCGGGAACCGCTGTTCCCGGGTGGAGTGGGCGCGTGACGGTCAGGCGGCGCGCTCGAGCAGATGCCGGACCAGCGCGATCAGCGCCTGCGCGGAGGATCGCTGGTCACGGGCGTCGCAGTAGACGACGGGAGTGTCCGGCAGCAGGTCGAGCGCCTCACGCACCTCTGCTTCGCCGTACGTGGCGGACGGGTCGAAGGTGTTGACGGCGATGGCGTACTCCAGGCCGTACCCCTCGACGAGGTCGATGACGGGGAAGGTCTCCTCCAGCCGCGCGGGGTCGACCAGGAGCAGGGCTCCCAGCGCACCGCGCGCCATGTCCTCCCACAGCTGCATGAAGCGCTGCTGTCCCGGCGTGCCGAACAGGTACAGCACGAGGTCTTCGCTCAGCGTGAGACGACCGAAGTCCAGGGCGACCGTGGTGGTGGTCTTGTCCGTCACGCCCCGCAGGTCGTCGACGTGGACGGAGGCCTGGGTCATCTTCTCCTCGGTGCGCAGCGGAGTGATCTCCGACAGCGAGCCGATGAGAGTCGTCTTGCCCACGGCGAAATGCCCGACGATCAGGATCTTCGCGGCGTTGGTCACCGCGTTGGAGACGTAGATGGAGCCCTGGGCCGTCTCAGCTGATGAGGGATTGGAGTCCATGCAGAACCTTCTCGAGGGTTGCTCTGTCAACGTTCTGGGCCCGCGGCGGTTCGGCGCGGTGCAGCAGGTGCCCCTGCTCGAACAGGTCGGTCAGCAGCAGGCGGGCCACTCCGACCGGCAGGCCGAGGTGGCCGGCCACCTCGGCCACCGACAGGTAGCCCCCCGCGCACAGGTCCCAGATCGCCGTCACTTCGGGCCCGGCCCCGAGCGGGAGGATCCGCTCGGGAGCCAGCGTGACGAGGGTGTGCAATGCAAGATCGTCCGAAGAAGGCAGGCTCCGGCCGCCGGTGATGACGTAGGAGCGGACGAAGTCGCTGGATACGGACCCTCCTTCGCCGGGAGCCGTCATGAGCCGACACCGTAGCTCGAGCGTGGCGCCACGCTCATCGCCTTGCTCAGTGCCGCCACCGTCTTCTGCATGCGGAACGACACGGCTTCCATGTCGACGTCCGGAGCCGCCGAGACGGCCAGGTAGGCGCCCTGACCGGCGGCGCTCAGGAAGATCCAGCCGCCGTCGTACTCCAGCAGCGTCTGCTTCCAGATGCCGTTGCCCGCCCCGACGAAACCGGCGACCGCCCGGCTGAGGGACTGCATGGAACTCATGGCGGCGGCGTTCGTCTCCGCGTCGTCGCGCGAGATGTCGTCCGAACGCTGAAGCAGCAGGCCGTCACCCGAGACGAGCACGGCGTGACGGGCACCACGCACCTCGAGCACGTCGTTCAGCACCCACGACAGGTCGGTGTTCACCGCTGATCAGGTCCTTCCATGGTGTTCGTGATCCGACCGAGCTGTGTGCCACGGGCGAACGCCCCGAGGCGTGACGCGGTCACCTCGCTGGCCGGTTCGGATGTCTGCTCGTCGACACCGGCCGTGTCGTCCGGTGCGGGCACCACCGAGATGGGGCCCTGCCGCCGGCGTCGCTTGGGAAGCCCGCCGTTCGTCCGGCCCACCACGTGGGAGGGGCCCACCGGGACGGGAGCCAGCCGCTGCGGGGCGGCCTCCTGGCTCACGGCCTCCTGGACGGGCTCGGCGGGTGCGGGCGCGTCGGCGGCCAGGAGACTTTCCGGTACACGGATCACTGCACGCACTCCGCCGTAGGGGGACACCGAGCCGACGGAGACGGAGAAGCCGTACCGCGTGGCGAGCATGCCGCACACCGCGAACCCGAACCGGGGCGGGTCGCCCAGACCGGTGATGTCGACCTCACCGTCGGCCGACAGCAGAGCCGCCGCCCGGTCCTTGGTCTCCTGGTCCATGCCCAGGCCGGCATCGTCGACGATGAAGCACACACCCGTCGGGACGGCCTGGATGTTGACCTCGACCGGCGTGCCCGGAGCGCTGTAGGTGGTCGCGTTGTCCAGCAGTTCGGCCAGCACGACGGCCACCGGCTCCACGGCCTTGGCGGAGACGGAGACGCTGACCTGCGCGTGGATGCCGACCCGGTTGAAGTCCTTGATCCGCCCCTGGGCGCTGCGCGCCACGTCGTACACGGTCGCCGCGCCGTCACGCCGCCCCAGCCAGCCACCGCACAGGACCGAGATGCCCTTGGCCCGGCGGCTGAACTGACTGCCGGTGTGGTCCACCGACATCAGGTCGGCGAGGACCTCGGTGTCGTTTCCGTACTTCTTCAGCAGGCCGTCCAGCAGCAGCTGCTGCTCCTCGGCGAGGGACTGCAGCGTTCCCATCGCCGACTTCAGTACGGCTTTGGTCGACGACTCGGCATCCGCGCGGACGTCGGCGAGGTCGCCCTGGTGCCGTGCGTTGAGGGTGGCGATGTACCCCTGCTGCTGGGCGAGCTGGCCCTGGGCCTGACCCAGGTCCGATTCCAGGTCCTTCCTTGTTCTGCGGAGCGCCAGGTTGGTTCTCCGCGCCCTCATCACTGCGAACGCCGCAGCGATGAGTACTACCAGCAAGATCCACAACAGTGGATCCCTGATCAATGACGTCATGAGACTCTCTTCAAGTCGCATCGTGCCGGGAGCGCGGAGGGTCCACCGATCCGACTCGAGGAATCCGGCCGTCGAACGGCTCGAGCCCACGGACGGACCACACCTCACACCTCGGCGATGGGGCCTTAGAGACTGTCCCCCGTACGCGTTCATGACGCGCCGTCAGTCTACTGAAAGTTCGATGATCTTATCAGGTGCATATGCACAAAACGCTTGCCTCGGTCATTGCTCGACGACCCTCACCAGACCCTCACACGCCCGTCTTCCACGAGCCACCGAAGCGGAAAACGACGGTGTGGGTCGGGCCGGGCACCGGGGTGGAACCGGCCTCGAGAATCCGGTGGACAACGCACGGGCCGTCGGCACATGTTGGAGCAATGCAGCAGGAGGAGATCTGGGACGCCGACACCGCACAGCGCTACGACACGCCGGGCACCGGCATGTTCGCGCCCGAGGTCCTGGGGCCGGCCGTCGACCGGCTCGCCGGCCTCGCCGGGGAGGGGGCCGCGCTCGAGTTCGCCGTCGGGACCGGCAGAGTGGCGGTCCCCCTCGCCGAGCGAGGGGTGCCGGTCACCGGCATCGAGCTGTCCGTCCCGATGGTGGAGAGGCTGCGGACCAAGGCGGACGAGGCGACGATCCCGGTGGTCATCGGCGACATGGCGACCACCGTCGCACCGGGCGAGTACAGCCTCGTCTACCTCGTCTACAACACCCTCTCCAACCTGCTCACCCAGACCGAGCAGGTCGAGTGCTTCCGCAACGCCGCCCGCCACCTCGTTCCCGGGGGCCGGTTCGTGATCGAGCTCTGGGTGCCGGAGCTGCGCAAGCTCCCACCGGGCCAGGAGGCCATGGTCTGGCAGTCCGAGCCCGGATACATCGGCCTGGACACGTACGACGTCCTGCGTCAGCAGGTGGTGTCGCACCACTTCCGGTTCGACGGGACCCGGCAGGCGCGGCTGTTCCGCAGCCCCCACCGCTACGTGTGGCCGGCCGAACTCGACCTCATGGCCCGGTTGGCCGGCTTCGAACCGGAGGCCAGGCACGCGGACTGGGCCGGGGCCCCCTTCACCGCCGAGTCACGCTCCCACGTTTCGGTCTACCGCATCCCGCCCGCCCGGTAGAGAACGAGCACGCCGGGCCGGCCCGTACGGGCCGGCCCGGCGGATGGTCCGGCTCGGTGTCAGACGTTGACGCCGAAGTCGGCGGCGATTCCGGAGAGCCCGGAGGCGTACCCCTGGCCGACGGCGCGGAACTTCCACTCGGCACCGTGGCGGTAGAGCTCGCCGAAGACCATGGCCGTCTCGGTGGAGGCGTCCTCCGAGAGGTCGTAGCGGGCGATCTCCTGGTTGTTGGCCTGGTTGACGACGCGGATGAAGGCGTTGCGGACCTGGCCGAAGCTCTGGCCGCGGTTCTCGGCGTCGTGGATCGACACCGGGAACACGATCTTGTCGACCTCGGCGGGCACGCCGACGAGGTTCACCTTGACGCTCTCGTCGTCGCCCTCGCCCTCACCGGTGAGGTTGTCACCGGTGTGCTCCACCGAACCGTCCGGACTCCTCAGGTTGTTGTAGAAGACGAAGTGCTGGTCGGACAGGACCTTGCCGGAACCGTCGACCAGCAGCGCGGAGGCGTCGAGGTCGTAGTCGGTGCCGGTGGTCGTGCGGACGTCCCAGCCGAGGCCGACCACGACCGCGGTCAGCCCCGGGGCCTCCTTGCTGAGAGAGACGTTGCCGCCCTTGGACAGGGAAACACCCACTGCGTACTCCTTCTTGGTTGTCCTTGCTCGTTCTCGGTGGTTCAGTCGCGCGAGTTGCCGAAGAGGAGGCGGTAGCCGACGAGGAGGACGAGCGCGCCGACGATGGCCGAGCCCCAGGTGGCGGCGTCGAAGAACTCCCGCTGTACCGGGCGGCCCAGGAACTGCGCCGACAGCCAGCCACCGAGGAAGGCCCCCGCGATGCCGATGATCGTCGTACCGATGAGCCCGCCCGGATCGCGTCCGGGCAGGACGGCCTTGGCCACCGCTCCTGCGAGCAGCCCCAGTACCAGCCAAGCGATGACGCCCATGTCCACCCACTCCTCGTCTCTTCGCGTGCGTGCGTCGGCAGCCTATCTTCTACAATTATGTAGAAGGCGGGGGGTGGGGCGCCACGCGGTGATCAGTCCTCTCCCTCGTCTTCCTCGTCTTCCTCGCCCTCGAAGAAGTCCCCGACCTCGTCGACGACCTCGGCCGCGACCATGCCGCCGACGACACCGACGGCGAGCCCGGCCGCGCCCGCCGCGACGACGGTTCCCATGCCGGGGCCGGAGCGGCGGCCGTCGTGGTGGTGCTCGTCGTGGAGGTGGTGGCCGCCGTGCCCGTGGTCGGCGTACGCGCCGTACGAGGCCCGGTGCTCCACGAGCCGGCGCACCCAGTCGTCGACCACGGCGTTCCAGTCCTGGTGCTCGACGCCGTCGTGGGAGACGGTGAACCGGTTGATCGTGTCGTGGCCGGAGGAGAAGAGCCCGCCGCGCTTGTCCGCCTCCAGGACGACCTCCATGCCGCCGGGGCCGGCGAGGAACGTCACCTCGATCTCGTTGACCTGGTGGGCGTACTGCGGCGCCGGGGTCAGCTCGATCTCCTGATAGAAGGGCAGCTGCTGGCCGGTGCCGCCGATGCGGCCGTACTCGAGGTCGGCGGACCTGAAGCCGAAGCCCAGCCCGCCGAACGCCTCGAGGATCGCCTCCTGCACGGGCAGGGGGCCGACGCTCAGCTGGTCCAGGTCGCCCTTGTCCCTGGCGCCCGCCACGGCGAGCTCGGTGCGCACGCCCAGGGCGATGCCGAGGCCCTGGCCGTGCAGCTCGGTGATGGGCGTCTCCCAGGGCAGCATCACGGAGAACGGCACGCTGTGCGCCGTGCCCGCGACGAGCCGGAAGCCGCCGCCCACGGTGAACCGCTCGAAGGCGACGACGCCTTGGCTCTCGCCCTCCTCGTGCTCGGCCTCGACCCGGGCCACCAGCTCCAGCGTGATGTGCTTGATGTCGAAGTCGGCGTCTCCACCCTTGAGGTGGACCTGCCCGGTCAGCGCGGCTCCGGGCCGGGGCGCACCGGGGTCGAGGACCGTGTCGACCGTGGGGCCACCCACTCCGAGCGAACCGAGCAGTCGTTTGAACACCATCGCGGCGTTCACTCCTTCGCGTGCGATTGTTCCGTAGGCGCGACGCCGCACGCCCCCGCGGGCGTCCGGCAAGGGCCTTCTACAAGCACGTAGAAGCATAGAGGCGGTGGCGATCGAGGAAGGGTTCGCTGCGTGCCCGCACGGCGTGAATGGCCGAAAGTGGACACCCGTGGCGTGGGCGGATTCCGCGGGTCCGGGAGCCGCCGGACGTACGCGCTCGCAACGGTGACACGACCACGGATCCGGTTTTACCCCGGCGCCCGCCCCGGTTACGGTTTCCCGAGCCGCTCCTCTCGTGTCGCACACGCAACTCTCGTAAGAGGTGTTCTGCCCTGTCTGGGTTCCCGAAGGAAGGAATCGTGAAAGAAACGCTGCCCTCGCGCAGCCCCGGGGAGACGGACGGGCCACCGACGACGTCCGGCGGGACGCCACCGGCCACGGGGCAGACCCGCGCCGCCCCCGCGCCGGCCGACGCGCGCACCCGGTCGGCGAAACCGCGGGACGCGCTCTTCGACAACGCCAAGTACCTGGCCATCGTGCTGGTGGCGGTCGGCCACGCATGGGAACCGCTGCGCAGTGAGAGCCGTACCGTCACCGCCCTCTACACGCTTGTCTACGCCTTCCACATGCCGGTGTTCATCGTCATCTCCGGCTACTTCTCGCGCGGCTTCGACTGGAGCGCGGGACGGATCAAGCGTCTGGTCACCGGGGTCGCCGTGCCCTACGTCGTCTTCGAGGTGGCGTACACCTTCTTCACCCGGTGGAGTGACAACAAGCCGGACCGTTCGATCAGCCTGCTGGACCCCCTGTACCTGACCTGGTTCCTGGCCGCGCTGTTCATCTGGCGGCTCACCACCCCGATCTGGCGGTCCGTGCGGTGGCCGCTGCCCCTCGCCCTCACCATCGCGGCACTGGCCACCCTCGCCCCGTCCATCGGCAAGGACCTCGACCTCCACCGCACCCTGCAGTTCCTGCCCTACTTCGTACTCGGCCTGTCCCTCAAGCCGGAGCACTTCGAGAAGGTGCGGCGCCGTCAGGTGCGCATCCTGGCCGCACCGGTCTTCCTCGGCGCGCTGGTCATGGCGTACTGGGCCGTGACGCGGATGAACTACGCCTGGTTCTTCCACAACTCCAGTGCCGAGGATCTCGCGGCGCCCGCCTGGTACGGGCCCCTCATGACGCTGGCGATCTTCGGCTGCTCGACGGTCCTGGTCGCCTGCTTCCTCGCCCTCGTTCCGCGACGCCGGACGTGGTACACCGCGCTCGGCGCCGGCACGCTGTACGGCTACCTGCTGCACGGCTTCGTCATCCAGGGCGCCAACCACTGGCACTGGTCCCGCAACGACTGGTTCCACCGCCCGCTCGGCGGAATCACCGTCACCGTCGTCGCCGCCGTGGTCGTGACCGTCCTGTGCACGGCACCGGTGCGGCGGGTCTTCCGGGCCGTGCTCGAGCCGAGAATGGACTGGGCCTTCCGGCAGCGGGAACCGGCACCACCGAAATCCGGCTGAAGCCCGAGGGGCGCATGACCTCGACAGCTCGTGCGCCCCTCGCGTTCGTGCGTCCCGCGGGCCCCGCACCACGCGGTCGTACCGCGCGCCGTGCCGTCAGGCCGCCTGACGGGAGGCCGACAGCCTGGCGGCGGCGCGAGCGCCGCGGGCCCGGGTGCGCAGTACGGCCTTGAACACTTCACCGGTCCAGAGGATGGCCGAGCCGACGGCCGCACAGGCCAGCCACTGGCCGGGGGTGAGGTCGGTCGTGGTGAAGAAGCCGTGCAGGGCGTCCGTCTCGACGATGAGCACGAGCAGGACGACCACGGCGAGGGTGGCGACGAACGCGGAGGTGTTCTGCAGCGTTTCACGGCTGAACACGCTGCGGGTGTCGTGCCGGACGTTGAGCAGGTTGAAGACCTGGAAGAACACGAAGGTGACGAAGGCCATCGTGCCGGCCACGGTCGCCTTCCCCAGCTCCGCCTCGGGTCCGGGGGCCCAGATCAGCACCGCGAGGGTGCCGACCGCCATCACCGCGCTCGCCAGGAGGATCCGGGTGAGGCGTTGCCGGCTGAGGATGCGTTCGCCGGCGCGCCGGGGCTGCCGGCTCATCGCGTCCGGGTCGACCGGGTCGACGCCCAGGGACATGGCCGGCGGGCCGTCCATGACCAGGTTCACGAACAGGATCTGCAGGGCGGTGAACGGCGCCCCGCCGGCCAGACCGGTCAGTGAGGCGATCAGGAACGTGGCGACGAAGCCCAGGGCGGTGGAGACCTGGAACCGGGTGAACTTGACGATGTTGTCGTAGATGCCGCGGCCTTCGCGGACGGCGGACACGATGGTGGCGAAGTTGTCGTCGGTCAGCACCATCGTGCCGGCCTCCTTGGTGACCTCCGTCCCGGTGATGCCCATCGCCACCCCGATGTCGGCCTTGCGCAGCGCGGGCGCGTCGTTGACGCCGTCCCCGGTCATCGCGACCACGTCACCGCGGTCCTGCAGCGCCCGGACGATACGGATCTTGTGCTCGGGGGACACCCGGGCGACGACGCCCACCTCGTCCAGCCGGCCGGCCAGCACGGCGTCGTCGTCGACGCGGTCCAGCTCGGCGCCCGTCACCGCTTCTCCGGGGATGCCGAGTTCGCGGGCGATGGCACCGGCGGTCACCGCGTGGTCGCCGGTGATCATCCGGACCCGGATTCCGGCCTCCCTGCACTCGGCGATGGCCGCGCGCACCTCGGGACGCGGCGGGTCGACGATGCCCACCAGCGCCGTCAGCACGATCCGGTCGAGGAGGTCCTTGAGGTCCTCGGGGGCCCGGAACCCATCGGCCGGGAAGTCCTCCATCCCCAGCGCCATCACCCGCATGCCCTGCTCGGCCAGGGAGGCGTTGCCCTCGTCGAACCGCCGCCGTGCCGCCTCGTCGAACGGCAGGAACCCCTCGTCGCCGAGGCAGCGGTCCGCGCGGTCCGCGAGGACGTCGGGGGCGCCCTTGACGCAGCATCGGATCACCGCACGCCCGGAGTCGTCCGTCCAGTCGTGGAAGGTCGCCATGAACTTGTAGTCGGAGTCGAAGGGGATCTCCAGCCGCCGCGGCCGCTCCTGACGCAGGCCGACCACGTCGATGCCGCCCTTCTCGGCGAGTACGACCAGGGCGCCCTCGGTCGGGTCGCCCACGACCTGACCGTCGCGGATCGCGGCGTCGGTGCACAGGGCCATCGCGGTCAGCGCGTGGTCCAGGGTCGCCGGCAAGGGGCGGCCGTCGGTGGTGCGGATCCGCCCCTCGGTGGAGTACCCCTCGCCGGAGAGGGTGAGCCGACGGCCCGCCACCAGCACTTCCCGCGCCGTCATCTGGTTCAGCGTCAGCGTGCCGGTCTTGTCCGTGCAGATCTGGGTGGTGCTGCCCAGGGTCTCCACCGACGCCAGCTTCTTGACGATCGCCCCCTTCTTGGCCATCCGGCCGGTGCCCATCGCGAGGGTGAAGGCGACCACCGCGGGCAGCCCTTCGGGGATGGCGGCGACCGCGAGCGACACGGCGCTGACGAACAGGTCGCCGAAGTCCTGCCCGCGCACCAGGCCGAGGACGAAGACGATGACGATGACCAGCCCGGCGACCAGCGCGAGGGTGCGGCTGAGCGTGTCGATCTGGCGTTGCAGCGGAGTCGGCCCCGGCTGGGCCTGGTGCAGCATGTGGGCGATGCGGCCGGTCTCGGTGCTCATGCCGGTGGCGGTGACCGTGACCTCGCCGCGGCCGCGGGTGACGGCGGTGTTCATGAACACCGCCGTCACCCGGTCGGCCAACGGGGCGTCCGGCGCGACCTCGGCGTCCGCGTCCTTCGCCACGGCCAGGGCCTCACCGGTCAGGACGGACTCCTGCACCTCCAGGGACGCCGACGTCAGCAGCCTGCCGTCCGCCGGCACCCGGTCACCCGGCGCCAGGGTGATGACGTCCCCGGGAACCAGTTCACCGGCGGCCAGTCGCACCAGCCGCCCGTCGCGGCGGACGGTGGCATGCGTCACCGTCATCTCCCGCAGGGCGTCCAGAGCCGCCTCGGCCCGGGACTCCTGCACGAACCCGATCGTCGCGTTGAGCAGGACCACCACCGCGATCGCGATCGGTGTCTCCCACTCCCGGGACACCACCAGGCTGACCACGGCGGCCACCAGCAGGATGATGATCAGCAGATCCTGGAACTGGCGCAGGAAGGCCCGCCAACGGGGCTCCCGGGGTGCCTCGTCCAACTGGTTCGGCCCGTGCTCCGTGAGCCGCCGCGCCGCCTCGTCGGACGACAGCCCCGCACCCGGTTCCACATCGAGCCGATCGGTGACCTCGGCGGTGGGCAAGGCATGCCAGGAGGGCGGTGTGACGGAAGCGTTGGAAGGCGACATCGCTCCATTCTGCACGCGGTGGTACCGCCGGGCATGTGTGGGACGCCAGGTGCCCGGCCCTGCCGCTGCCTGCCCGAGGCCGCCCCCGGGCCGTGCCTGCGGCGCCCCTCGTCCGCCCCATGACCGGGATTCAGCTCTCCGACGGGGTGAGCACCACGGAGTCCGCGTTCCAGGGGTCGAGGCAGACGGCGAGCCGGCCGACGCCCTCGGCGCCGGCCGGCTCCGGGCCGGGCGTCAGTCCAGCGGTGCCAACGGTGTGATCCGGATGTCACGGAACCGGACCCTGTTTTCGGGGTTTCCGTGGTCCTGGAGCCGGACGGCTCCCGCGGCCGGCGTCTCGGCCCTGCCCGACGCCGTGGGCCCGTCCAGGGCGACGTCGTCGTGGACCTTCTGCCCGTTCCACACCACCGTGACCCGGGCATCGGCGGTCTTGCGGCCGTTCTCGTCGAAGCGGGCCGCGCGGAAGACGATGTCGTAGGTCTGCCACGTCTCGGGCGCCGTGGCCGCGTTCGTGTCGGGCGCCCGTTTCAGGTAGAACGCCCCGGCCTCGTCGGTGCCGAGCGTGGTGTCACCGTAGGAGTCCAGGATCTGGAGCTCGTAGCGGTCCTGGAGGAAGATGCCGCTGTTGCCGCGGTCCTGCCCGGTGACATCGGGCGGAAGCAGCGGGACGCGGAACTCCACGTGCAGCGCGAAGTCCCGGTACGCGTCCTTGGTGCGGAGGTCACCGCAGCACACCTCCATCGACTTCTCGTCGGCGAGCGGCCACCGCGGGATCCTCCCGTCGGTGTGCTGCCACTGGGCCTGTGAGCCGGCCGTGCCGTCGAAGAGGATGACCGGGGCTCCGTGCGGATGGACGCTGATCATGTCGAGGTTGACATGGCCGGTGTCGCCCGGGTCGTACCGGTAGGAGACCGTGTTGTGTCCGGCGCGCAGGCCCAGCTTCTCGGCCTGTGTCGACCACGAGTCCCAGTCACCGGTGGAGGCGAGCTTCGTCTGTCGCGCCTTCTTCCCGTTGACGTACAGGGAGAGGGACTTGGTGCCCTCGAACGGGTTGGGCCCGTTGGAGTAACGCAGGCCCACGTCGTAGGCGCCCGCCCTCGGGACCGTCACGTCGAAGGTGGTGCCGGCCTTGCCCTCCGTGGCGTAACGGTCGACGAAGCCGCTGCCGGAATGGCCGACGTGGTCGGTGTCGACGCCGGCCGTGCCCGTCAGGCGCGCCTCCTCGGCCTCGTAGCGGGTGGCGGGCGGCGGCTGCTTGCCCGGTATCCGGTTGAGGGTGTACCAGGCCTCGGTGTTCCACAACTGCTCACCGGAGGCGGAGGAGAAGGGGCGCGGGGAGCGGACGTGCACCACACGGCCCGGCTTCAGGCCGTCCAGCCGCAGTTCGACGGTGCGGCGGTCCTTCGAGAGCGTCGCCGAGCGCACCGCGAGCCGTTCCTCGGCGATCTTCGGACCGCCGTAGTCCGCGGTCGGCGTGTAACGCCACTGCTCGGCACGGTAGTGCGCGGCGAGCTCCTCGGCGGTGGCGGCGGACACCGGCTGGGTGTACGTCAGGTCGAAACCGCCGGGAACGGCCCGCATGGTGCGGATGTCGAAGGTGTTCTCACCGTTCGGGGTCAGCTTCTGCAGGCCGAAATTGAGTTTGCCCTCCTGGCCCCAGTTGCCGCCGGCGCCCAGGCCGCCGGCGTAGATCGCGCCGTCGGGGCCCAGGGTGATGCGGTTGACGCCCGCTTCGAGTCCCTGGGTGTAGCGGAAGACGGCACCCTGGTACTGGCCCTTCACCTTCTCCAGGAAGGCGCGCTGCAGACCGCCGTAGGTGACGTCGCCCAGCAGCATCTGCCCGGCGAACGTGCCCTTCTTCAGATACAGCGGAGTGGAGGGCGAGTTGGCGATCTCGTTCTGCGGCAGCCACAGCACCGGTTCGGTGACGGGGGAGTCCTCGAAGGGGCCGGAGGGCTCGGTGTAGTGGTTGAAGAAGCGGTCCTTCTTGATCTGGACGAGCTTCGACGAGGGAAGCCACCCGCCCTGGTTGTCGGTGGCGAAGATGCCGCCGTCGGGTCCCCAGCCGATGCCGTTGGGCGTCCGCAGCCCTCCCGCGACCGGACTGATCTTCCCCGTCCTCTTGCTGATCTTGTACGTGGCCCCCCGGCCAGGCGCCGGCTGCGGCACGGTGGTCGCGCCGCCGAGGTCGATGGCGACGGAGAGGTTCACGTAGAAGTGGCCGTCGCGGTAGAGCAGGCCGAAGGCGAACTCGTGGAAGTTGCCTCCGTACGGCCAGGTGGCGACCGTGCGGTACTCGTCGGTGACCTCGTCGCCGTCCCGGTCGACGAGCCGCGTCAGCTCGTGCTTCTGCGAGACGTACAGCGCCCCGTCGACGTACTTGACGCCCATGGGCTCGCGCAGCCCGCTCGCCACCTTGGTGACGGTGACCTTGTCGCGGCTGGTGGCGCCGGTGACGTCGTCGAGCAGGTAGACCTCTCCGGCAACGTTGTCCGAACCGCCCCAGGTGCTGATCGCCAGCCGTCCGTCGGGCAGCCAGTCCATGCCGCTGACCTGCGGTTCGAAGCCGTCCGGGCGCAGGTCGGTGAGGGTCAGGTCGGGCCGTACGCCGGTGAGCGGCAGACCGTCGCCGGGGGAGTCGCCGCTCGCCTCGCATTCCTTGCGGCCCGGCGCGGTGACGCGGACGACGTCGGCGTCGGTGCTCAGCGCCTCGCGGGGCACCACCGTGAAGTCGCTTGCGCCCGGCGGTTTCCAGGCCAGGTGGAGCCGCTGCCCGCCGTCGCGCTCGAAGTGGTCGATGCGCAACGGGTGTGCACCGGCGGTGAGATGGACCGTGCCGTCCTTCGGCTCGGCGCCGTGGAGCCCGTCGTGGTCGATGACGAGGTCGCCGTCGAGGACCAGCCGTGAGCCGTCGTCACTGGTCAGGCGGAACACGTACGAGCCGTCGCGCGGAACATTGAGGTAGCCCGAGGCCTCCGCGACGAAGTGGTCGGACAGGCCGCCGAAGTCGGCCTTCGCGGACCAGTCGACCGTCGGCATCAGCTTGTCGTGGTTGGGGGTCTGACCCGGCTTCAGCGTGCACAGCTTGCTCAGGGGCGTCTGCACGTCGAACACGCGCAGAGTGACCCCCGGTTCCTGGGGCGGGATGTCCGCCGGAGCGGCGGCGGCCGGCGGGGCGGAACACAGGCCCGCGGCCAGGGTCCCCGCGAACAGTAAGGGAATGAAGTGTTTTCGAGCGCGTGGGAACAGACGTGGGGGCATTGGTCCTCCAGGAGGTGGGGACCGGACCGTGCCGGATCTCGCTCCGGTCTGCTGCGGTGGCGCTGCACTCGCGCCGCCAAGCTAGAGGACTTCTGCTTGACATGTCCATACTTTGTCATCGCAGAGTTCAAAGTCCGGCCCCGGGGCGGCCGGGGAAGGTGGCGGGGTTCCTCTCGACGGGCTCGACCTCGAAGGGTGGGCCGTGATGATGTCCAGTCAACTGAGGGGCGGGGGCGCAGTGTTGACGGGGGCATGACTTAAGAGTTCAATCACGCCTTGAGATAAGTCGTTCGGTTCATCGGCCCGGCACAACCCGCAGTTCTCACCACGTGTCTCACGCCGTCCCCGCGGGCGGCCCCCGACACCGTCGCCCCCACCGCGCGTTCCAGTCCTTCAGGGCCTGAAGGACCTGAAGGACCTGAAGGCGAGGACACCCCCCACGAGGACACCCCCCACCGAGAGGCCGCACTCATGACTCCCCTGCGCAGACGCGTCCTGTTCCGCGGCACACCTCACGCCCGCCGGCTCCCCGCGTCACTGGCCGCCGCACTCATCCTCGCCCTCGCCCTGACCCTCGCCCCCGGCACGACGCCCCAGGCGGTCGCCGCGGGGGAGCGGGTCGGCGTATGGCTCACCACGACGTCCGACGCGGGCGGCCGCAACGTCACCCGCGGCCTGGCCGAACAGACACCGGTGACCTTCGGCCCCGCCCAGGGCGGCGCCGACCAGACGATCACCGTCGACGAGGCGACGACCTACCAGCGGTTCGAGGGCGGCGGCGCCTCGATCACCGACACCACCGCCCATCTGCTGCGCGGCGGCGCCGTCAGCGCCTCGACCCGTGACGCCGTGATGCGCAGACTGTTCTCACCGACGGACGGCATCGGGCTGTCCTTCGTCCGCAACCCGATCGGCGCCTCCGACCTCTCCCGGCCGGGCCACGTCTCCCTCGACGACACCTGCTGCGACCTGTCCGACTTCGGCACCAACGGCTACGACACCGATGTCCGGCTGCTCACCGCACAGGCCCAGCAGCTCAATCCGGAACTGCGAGTCAAGGGCGTTCCCTGGAGCGCTCCCGGCTGGATGAAGGACAACGGCCGCATGGACCAGATGGGCTGGCTCAAGTGGGAGTACTACCCCCTGTACGCCCAGTACCTGGTCAAGTACATCCAGAGCTACCGGGCCGCCGGCGTGGACGTCGACTACCTGTCCGTCCAGAACGAACCGAACTGCTGCCAGGCCGGCAACCCCACGGCCATGAACTACCCCGGAATGAGCTGGAACCCGTCCGGGCTGGTCGAGTTCACCAAGAACCACGTCTACCCGGCCTTCCGCGCCGCCGGAATCGACACCAAGGTCCTCGTCCACGACTGGAACTACGGCGACTACGCGAACTTCGGCGCTCCCGTCCTCGCGGACGCCGGGGTGCGCAACGACCCGCTCTTCGGAGGCATCGCCTGGCACGGCTACGCCGGCGACCCCGCGGTGGGCAGCCAGGTGCACGACCAGTACCCGAACGTGCGGCAGTTCAGCACCGAGCACTCCGGCGGCACCTGGATCGGCAACCAGCACAACGAGGACCTGGCCGACATCGTGGGCTACGCGCGCAACTGGAGCAGCAGCCTGGTCAAGTGGAGCCTGGCACTCAACCAGGACAGGGGACCGCACAATGGCGGCTGCGGCACCTGCACCGGGCTGATCACCGTGCAGGAAGGCGGCCCGCGGGCAGGGCAGGTCGACTACACGATCGAGTACTACACCACCGGTCACCTGACCAAGTTCGTCAGGCCCGGCGCCCACCGGATCGCCTCCACCGCCAGTGGCACGGTGCCCAACGTGGCCTGGCGCAACCCCGACGGCTCCAAGGCCCTCATCGCCCACAACGGCGGCACCTCGGCCCGCTCGGTCCGCGTCGACTGGGGCGGCCAGTCCTTCACCTACACACTGCCCGCCCGTACCACGGCCACCTTCACCTGGTCCGGCACCCCGTCGGGCAACCCGGGCGGCGGCACCGGCACCCTCACCGGGCTCGCGGGCAAGTGCCTCGACGTCGCGGGCGGGGCCACGGCCGACGGCACCGCGGTGCAGCTGTACACCTGCAACGGCACGGCGGCCCAGCGCTGGACCGTGGGCGCCGACGGCAGCGTGCGGGCGCTCGGCAAGTGCCTGGACGTGAGCGCCGCCTCCACGGCCGACGGCGCACGCGTACAGCTCCACACGTGCAACGGCAGCACGGCGCAGCGATGGTCGTACAGCGCCACGACCCACGACGTGGTCAACACCGGCGCGGACAAGTGCCTCGACATCACCGGCAACAACTCCGCGAACGGCACCCCCGCCCAGATCTGGACCTGCACCGGCGGCGCCAACCAGAAGTGGACCCTGAACACCGCCTGACCCCACCCGCCGCACCCCCGGGCCACCCCTGCGACACGCACTGCCCGGCACCGAACACCGGTGCCGGGCAGTGCGAGTGACGGGGAGCCGCGCGCCTACGACGACTCGCGCACCACCAGTTCCGTCGGCAGCGTCACCTGCTGCCGGGGCGCGCCGTGCCGGGTGATGTCGGTGAGGTCGCCGGGCAGCTTGTGGAAGGCGACCTGGTCGGCGCTCGGCGACACCACCGCCGACGGCGCGGACACGCGCGGTTACTTCCTGTGGTCGCTGCTGGACGACTTCGAGTGGGCCCACGGCTACGGCAGGCGTTTCGGCGCGGTCTACCTTTGATCTTGCGCAGTGCTCCCCCGTTCACGGGGAAGGTGAAGCTCCTCTCACTACTGCTCTGACCTCGGCTTCGGTTGCGGATCTGTGCTGTTGACCTCGGCGCTGTTGACCTCGGCCGGATCACACGGGGCGCTGCTGGTTCTCGATGTACTGGCGTACGACGCTCGTGGGTGCCCCGCCGCAGGATCCGGCGAAGTACGAGCCGGACCAGAAACGGCCGCCCCACAGGTACCGGCGGACATGCGCGTCGTACTCCTTGCGCAGGTACCGGGAGGAGACGCCCTTGAGGGAGTTGACCAGCCTGAAGAGCTGGACCGTGGGCGGGTAGTGCACCAGCAGGTGGACGTGATCGTGTTCGCTGTTGAACTGCTTCAGCTCGGCCCCGAAGTCCTGGCAGACCTCCCGCATGATCTCCTCGTACCGCCTCAGCATCTCGCCCGTGAACGCCTCACGTCGGTACTTGGTGACAAAAACCAAGTGGACGTGCAGGTGGTGGACGAGGTGACGGCCGGTGCGTACGTCGGGATGTGGATCCCGGCGCGGCGGCACACGGCCACGCGGTACTGTGACCGCGTGAGTACGGAACGTGTTCAGGGGCGACGGCAGTTCGGGCACCGCGCCCGGCTGGCACCGACCCCCGCACAGGCCCGGCTCATGGACGACCAGGCGCACGCGGCCCGCACCTTGTGGAACTGCCTGCACGACTGGTGGACGATGCTCCCCAAGGACAAGCGCAGCCTGTCGGCGGCAGACGTCGCGATCCGCCGGGCCCGCCAGGAGATCGACTGGCTCGGCGTGCTCCCCGCCCAGGCCGCACAGGCGGTGCTGAAGACATACTTCCAGGCCTGGAAGAACTGCTGGGACGGCCGCGCCGACGCCCCCACCTTCAAATCCCGCCCGCGCACGGTGATGTCGGTGGACATCCCGCAGGGCCGCGACCTGCACATCACCCGGGTGCACCGCCGCTGGGGCATGGTCAACATCCCGAAGGTCGGCCGGGTCCGCTTCCGCTGGACCAAGGACCTCCCGGTCGGCAAACACGCCACCAGCGAGAACCGGATCACCGGGGCCCGGCTGGTCAAGGACGCCCTCGGCTGGCACATCGCCTTCCGTGTCCAGATCTTCGAAGCCAAGCCGGAGCCACACACCGGCCCGCACGTCGGCATTGACGCCGGGGTGAACCTGCCCCTCGCCCTCTCGGACGGCAACCACCAGGACCACGGCCGCCCGCCCCGTCTGCCCGACGGAACGGCCGACCGCGACAAGTGGCTGAACCCGCGGGAGAAGGCCAGGCTGCTGCGCCTGGAACGACGCGCCGCCTGGCGCAAGCAGCACCGCAGGCGCGGGGAGAAGACCTCCCGCCGCCTGCGGCACACCTACGACCAGATCAAACAGCTCCGCGCAAGAGCCACGCGCCGCGCCGTTGACTGGCAGCACAAGACCACCACCGCCATCGCCAGGCAGTACGGCACCGTCGTGGTCGAAGCACTCACCATCACGAACATGGTCAAGTCCGCCCGGGGCACCCTTGAGGAACCCGGCCGGAACGTCGCGCAGAAGTCCGGCCTGAACCGCTCCATCAGCCAGGAGGCATGGGGCCGCACCGTGACGATGCTGACCTACAAGACCGCCCGCCGGGGCGGCGCCCTGCACAAGGTTCCCGCCCCCGGAACCTCCCTGCGCTGCTCGGCCTGTGGGTTCACCACACCGGGCAGCCGGCAGACCCAGGCCGTGTTCGCCTGCAAGAACCCCGATTGCGGCTGGTCCGGCAACGCCGACCACAATGCGGCCCGGAACGTCTTGCATCTGTACCGGATGGGCCTCGCGCTCGTCCCGGCTGCCGGGAGGGCAGTCGTCAGGCGTCCCCGTGGCGTCAAGCCCGCCACCGCAAGGTAGGTGGGAGTCTCCCTCGTTTACGAGGGAGAGCACTTCAAGTGGACTACCCGACCGGCACCCGCATCCCCAAGGCCAGCGCCCGCTGTACTCCGAGGTGGCCCGCAGCGGGGTCCTGCCCGGCGCCTGACCGGCCTCAAGGCGTCGCCGGAACAGAGCGGGGCCGGTCCACGCACCGGCCCCGCTCCGGAAGTCCTGCTAAATGTCGCCTGATGACTTCCGGCGTACGGCCCAGGAGGGGATTTCGCCCCGAACGTCGAACTGATCGGCCGGATGCGGGGCTCGCCTGGCGCCGTCAGCAGGGTCGACGGCGTAAAGGCGGCCATCGCGTCGCCGCAATGCCTTTTCGGGGAACTTCGAAACATTCGAATTTCCCTTGCGTGTCCTTAGAGGCTGCCGTGCCCGTGCCCCCTCACGCCTCCCTGGGCGGAGCCGTGCTCTGCCGTACCACCAGGTGCGTCGCCAGCTCTATGCGCTGGGCGGCCGTGCCCGGGACGTCCGGGCGGAGCAGCATCCGGGCGGCCTCCTCGGCCATGTGCCGCAGCGGCTGGTGGACCGTGGTGAGCGGCGGACTCGACCACTGCGCCGGCGGTACGTCGTCGTAGCCGACCACCGACAGGTCCTCCGGCACGCGCAGGCCCCTGACCCGTGCAGCCTCCAGCACGCCCAGCGCCTGGAGGTCGCTGCCCGCGAAGATCGCCGTCGGCCGGCCGGGTCCGTCCAGCAGGTCCATGGCGTGCTCGAAGCCGCCCTGCACATGGAAGTCGCCGAAACGCATCAGACGCGGGTCGGTCTCCAGGCCCGCCATCGCCATGGCCGAGCGGTAGCCGTCGAGGCGGGCCAGCGAGCACAGCATGTCCTCGGGACCGGTGATGATCGCGACCCGCTCGTGACCGAGGCCGGTGAGGTGGCGAGTGGCGGCGAGGCCGCCGGCCCAGTTGGCGGAGCCGACCGAGGGGACGTCCGGGTCGGGGTCGCCCGCCGGGTCGATGACGACGAAGGGGATGGCCGCCGCCCTGAGCCGGCGCTTGACGTCCTCGGGGAGTGCGGAGAAGACCAGGACGACGCCCAGCGGCCTGCGTTGCAGCACACCCGGGAGCCAATCCGGCGCGGGCGTGTGCCGGGTACCGCTCTCGGTGAGCGCCACCGTCGCGCGGTTCTCCCTGGCGACGTTCTCCACGCCTTTGATCAGCTCCATCGACCAGATGCTGTCCAGTTCGTGGAAGACGAGCTCGATGAGCGGGGAGCGGGATGTCGGCTGCCCGCGCCGACGGTAGCCGTGGGTCTCCAGAAGCCGCTCCACCTTGGTCCGCGTCGCGCGGGAGACGTCCGACCGGCCGTTGAGGACCTTCGAAACTGTCGGCATCGAAACGCCGGCCTCTTTCGCGACCGCGGCCAGGGTGACTCTGCCGCTCACCTCGTCGTCATCGTGCATGGCCGCAGGATAGGCCACCGCGCGTCGGTAACGGTTTGGGCGAGCACGTGCAGGACCGTTGACCGGCAACCGACCCTGACCTACTGTCCCAGCGCATGGACTTTCGGCGCTTGAGTCGAAACTTTCGAAAGGCAAACGATGAAGACACGTGCGCGCTTGCCCAGACTGGTCGCTTGTGGTGCGACGTTCGCCCTCACCCTGGGTCTTTCGGCCTGCGGCGGTGACAGTGGTGCGTCGGCGGACGACGGCAAGATCCATGTCCTGGTCTACGGGGACGCCACCAACAAGGTCGAGAAGCGGATCGTCGACACGTTCAACAAGACGTCCGACGTCAAGGTCGTCCTCGACACCATCCCCGGTGCGGACTACCAGAAGAAGCTTCAGACGATCATCAGCACCCCCCAGGCACCGGACGTCTTCTTCAACTGGGGCGGCGGCAGCATCAAGCCGTTCGTCAAGGCCGACCTGCTGATGCCGCTGGACGACTTCATCGAGAAGGACCCGGACCTGGAGAACAAGTTCCTGCCGTCCGTCTTCAACAACGCGGTCGTCAGCGGCAAGCCGTACGGCGTCCCGATGCGCGGCACCCAGCCGGTCCTGCTCTTCCACAACAAGAAGGTCCTCGACGAGGCGGGCGTCAAGCCGCCGAAGACCTGGGACGAACTGCTCGACGCGGTCGGGAAGCTCAAGGACGCGGGCGTCACACCGATCGCGCTCGGCGGCGGCGACGTCTGGCCGACGCAGATGTGGTTCCAGTACCTCTTCGACCGCGTGGCCGGCCCCGGGCTGTTCGAGAAGGCCGTCGGGGGCGACAAGAGCGCCTGGGGGAGCGCGGACGGCAAGAAGGCCCTGGGCATGATCAGGGAGCTCGTCGACGCCGGCGCCTTCGGCAAGAACTACGACTCCGTCAAGTACACCAACGGCGGCTCGGTCGCCCTGGTGGCCTCGGGCAAGGCCGGCTTCGAGCTGATGGGCTCCTGGTACTACTCCCAGCAGCTGACGGACCACGAGGACTTCGCCGAGAAGGACCTCGGTTACACCGCCTTCCCGACCGTCGAGGGCGGCAAGGGCGATCCGGCCAACGTCGCCGGCAACACCAACAACTACTACTCGGTGATGAAGAAGACCAAGCACCCCGAGGCCGTCGCCGAGTTCCTGAAGCTCATGTACTCCGACGAGTTCGTCAAGGCGCAGCTGGAGATCGGCAACCTGCCGACCACGACCAACACCGACAAGTTCATCGAGACCGCGGGCACCCCCGAGTACTCGCGCTTCCAGTACGACCTGGTCGCCGACGCCCCGTCGTTCCAGCTGTCCTGGGACCAGGCGTACCCGCAGAAGGCGAGCTCGGACATGCACAAGGCCATCCAGCAGTTCTTCAACGGACAGCTCGACACGGACGGCTTCATCAAGGCCATGCAGGCCCTCCCCACCGAATGAACGGCTCATGACCACTCAGATCACGAGCGCTCCGCCCGCCGCCGGACCCCGCAAGGGGCCCCGGCGGCGGCCGCCCGCCCCGTCCGCAACGACGGTGGGCCGCCCCGGCTTCGCCTGGGCGCTGCCCGCCGCAGTGTTCTTCGCCCTCTTCGCGATCGTCCCGCTGATCATGGTGGCCGTGCTGTCCTTCATGAGCTGGGACGGGATCGGCTCGCCCCGGTTCGTCGGCACGGACAACTGGTCGCGCCTGATGGACGACCCGGTGATGCTCAAGAGCATCTGGCTGACCCTGCTCCTGACCGTGCTCGGCGTGGTCGTCCAGACACCGCTGAGCATCGTGCTCGGCGTCTGGGCCGCCGGCCACCAGCGCAACCGGGCCGTGCTGTCCGTCATCTACTTCATCCCGCTGCTGCTGTCCGCCACGGCCGTCTCCGTGCTGTGGCGGGCGCTGCTGGACCCCAACTTCGGCATCCCCGCCGAGGCCGCCTGGCTGTTCGGCGACGGCAACCTGTTCGGTGAACAGGCCACCGCCATCGGGGTGCTGGCGTTCGTCAGCACCTGGCAGTTCACCCCGTTCCACACCCTGATCTACCAGGGCGCCGCCCGGGCCGTCCCACAGGTGCTCTACCAGGCGGCGGAGATCGACGGGGCGGGCCGCTACCGGCAGTTCTTCCACATCACCCTGCCGCAGCTGCGCACCTCGATGATCACCTCGATGATCCTGATGATCGTCGGCGGCCTGACCACGTTCGAGACGGTCCTCATCCTGACCCAGGGCGGCCCCGGCACCGACACCACCATCAGCGCCTACTACATGTACGACAAGGCCTTCAAGGGCTTCGACTTCGGCGCCGGCTCCGCCATCGTCCTCACCCTGGTCGTCGCGGCCACCGTCATCTCCCTGATCGTCGTCCGGGTCTCCGGCTACGACAAGATGCGCAGCACCATGGAAGGTGTGTCATGAGGCGCCGCCCCCACTACCTGGCCGGCGCCGGCTCGCTCCTCTGGCTCTTCCTGGTCGGCCTGCCGCTGTACGTGATGCTCGCCGCGACGGTGCGCACCCGCCAGGACTACGCCGAGAACGGCCCGGTCTCCCTCCCGGACAGCTTCACCCTGGACAACTACACCGGCGCCTTCGACTCGGGCTTCGGCCGGTACTTCCTCAACACGCTCGTCGTCACCGCCTGCGTGATCGGCATCGTGCTGCTGCTGGTCCCGCCCCTCGCCTACGCGATCGTCCGCAGCCGGGGCCGGATCACGTCCGCCGTCTTCCGGCTGTTCCTGCTCGGCCTCGCCATCCCGGCCCAGGCCGTCATCGTGCCGATGTTCTACCTCATCAGCGAGGCCGGGCTGTACGACAACCTGCTCGGCGTCATCCTGCCCACCGCCGCGTTCTGCCTTCCGATGTCGGCACTGATCCTCAGCGGCGCGATGCGCGACATCTCCCCGGAGCTGTACGAGGCCATGGCCATGGACGGCGCCACCCCTCGGCGCGTGTTCTTCCAGCTCGTCCTGCCGCTGTCCCGCGGCGGACTGTCCACGATCGTGGTCTTCTCCGCGCTCCAGGCGTGGAACGGCTTCCTGTTCCCGCTCGTCCTGACCCAGTCCGACGCCACCAAGGTGGTCACCCTGGGTCTGTACAACTTCCAGACCGAACACGGCATCGACATCCCCGGTCTGCTGGGAGCCGTGGTGCTGTCCATGGTGCCCGTCCTGCTCGTCTACCTGTTCGCCCGTCGCGCCCTGGTCCAGGGGCTGATGGGCGTCGGAGGAAAGTGACTGCCAACGTGGCCGTAGAGACCACCCCCGACATCCCCCTCTGGAACGACCCCGCTCAGCCCGTCGCCGCCAGAGTCGACGCGCTGATCGGCGCGATGACCCTCCAGGAGAAGATCGCCCAGCTGTACGGCGTGTGGGTCGGTGCCTCCGACAAGGGCGGCGAAGTCGCCCCCCACCAGCACGACATGGAGGAGGCCGTCGACCTCGACGCACTCCTGCCCACCGGACTGGGCCAGCTCACCCGCCCCTTCGGCACCGTCCCCGTCGACCCCGCGCTCGGCGCGCTCTCGCTGCTGCGCACCCAGACCCGCATCGCCTCGGCGAACCGCTTCGGCATCCCCGCCGTCGCGCACGAGGAGTGCCTGGCCGGCTTCGCCGCCTGGGGCGCCACCGCCTACCCCGTCCCGCTGTCCTGGGGCGCCACCTTCGACCCGGACGTGGTGCGCCGGATGGCCGCCGCCATCGGCCGCGACATGCGGTCCGTCGGCGTCCACCAGGGCCTCGCACCCGTCCTCGACGTGGTCCGCGACGCCCGCTGGGGACGTGTCGAGGAGACCATCGGCGAGGACCCCCACCTCGTCGGCACCATCGGCACGGCATATGTGCAGGGCCTGGAGTCCGCCGGGATCGTCGCCACCCTCAAACACTTCGTCGGCTACTCGGCCTCCCGCGCCGGACGCAACCTCGCCCCTGCCCCCATGGGCACCCGCGAACGGGCCGACGTCCTGCTGCCGCCGTTCGAGATGGCGATCCGCGAGGGCGGCGCCCGCTCCGTGATGCACGCCTACAACGACATCGACGGCGTGCCCGTGGCCGCCGACGAGACGCTGCTGACCGGACTGCTCCGCGACACCTGGGGCTTCGACGGCACCGTCGTCGCCGACTACTTCGGCATCGCCTTCCTCAGGACCCTGCACGGAGTCGCCGCCGACTGGGCCGACGCCGCGGGCACCGCGCTGACGGCGGGCGTCGACATCGAACTGCCCACCGTCAAGACGTTCGGCGCGCCGCTCGTCGAGGCCGTCACCGAGGGGCGGGTCCCCGAGCCGCTCATCGACCGCGCCCTGCGCCGCGTCCTCGGCCAGAAGGCGGTCCTCGGCCTGCTCGACCCGGACTGGAGCCCGGTCCCGCCCGCGCTCGAGGGCGTCGACCCGGACGACCCCGAGGCGCTGCGCGGCAGGATCGACCTGGACCGGCCCGAGAACCGGGAACTGGCCCGCGAGATCGCCGAGAAGGCGGTCGTACTGCTCACCAACGACGGCACCCTGCCGCTCACTCGGCCCCGCCGCATCGCCCTGGTCGGCCCCAACGCCACCGAGCCGACCGCCGTACTGGGCTGCTACTCCTTCCCGCTGCACGTCGGCGTGCAGCACCCCCAGGTCCCGGTCGGCATCGACCTGCCCACCCTGCGCGACACCCTGGCCGCCGAGTTCCCCGACGCGGACATCACGGTCACCCGCGGCACCGGCGTCGACGACGGCGACCTCTCCGGCATCGGTGAGGCGGTGGACGCGGCCCGCGAGGCGGACCTCGTCATCGCCGCCCTCGGCGACCGGGCGGGCCTGTTCGGCCGCGGCACCAGCGGTGAGGGCTGCGACGCCGAGTCCCTCACCCTGCCCGGCGCCCAGCAGCCCCTGCTCGACGCGCTGCTCGACTCCGGCACGCCGGTGGTGACCGTACTGCTCGCCGGCCGGCCGTACGCCCTCGGTCGTGCCACGGCCGACTCGGCGGCGATCGTGCAGTCCTTCTTCCCCGGCGTCGAGGGCACCCACGCGATCGCCGGGATCCTCAGCGGCCGCACCGACCCCTCCGGACGGCTCCCGGTCAGCGTGCCGCGCGGCCCGGGCGCCCAGCCGACCACCTACCTCGGCGCACGCCTCGCCCAGGTCAGCGAGGTGTCCAACATCGACCCGACCCCGGCGTTCGGCTTCGGGCACGGCCTGACGTACACGAGTTTCACCTGGAGCGACCTCACCGTGAACGCGCGGGAGGCCCCCACGGACGGCGAGTTCACCCTCGCCCTCACCGTCCGCAACACCGGCGAACGGTCCGGCACCGAGGTCGTCCAGCTCTATCTCCACGACCCGGTCGCCTCCGTCGTCCAGCCGGTGCAGCGCCTCGTCGGCTACACCCGGGTCCCGCTGGAGCCGGGCGAGGCCCGCCGCGTCCACGTCACGGTCCCCTCCGACGTGGCCTCCTTCACCGGCCGCGACGGCCGCCGGATCGTCGAACCCGGCGACCTGGAACTCCGCCTCGCCGCGTCGAGCACCGACCCCCGCCTGACGGCGACGGTCACCCTGACCGGCCCGGAACGCCGGGTCGACCACACCCGCCGCTTCCACGCGGCCTTCACCCAGGACCCGGCACCCGAGGCGTGAACCGGACCCGACACGACCCGGCCGGCCCGGACCGCACCCGCGGCCCGGGCCGGCCGGGCGTCGGCGCCGAGAACTCCGAACCTCCTTCGACGCTGTCAGTGCCGGTCCGTACGCCCGACACCAAGGAAGAGTCGAACCGCGAGGACTGAGCGTCGTGGTCTCGGGCGGGCAGGTCAGATCCGGTTTCGCCCCAGGCTCGCGACGAACCCGGACCATACGCTCCGCGGGAACGCGAGCTGAGGTCCGTCGTGCTCCTTGGAGTCCCGTACGTGTATGGCGGTCGCGTCGGGGGCGACTTCGACGCACTCGCCGCCTTCGTCGCCGCTGTAGCTGCTCTTCAACCAGGTGAGCTGTGCGAGCTGTTCGGTGTTCATAGGTCTCCCAGCATCTTCTCGATGAGGCGTAGGGACTCGCGTGGGGTGAGCGCCTGCCCTCGGATGCTGCCATGTTTTGCGGCCAGGACACGCACCTCTTCCTGGTCAGTGATGAGGCGGCTGATGTGCTGGACCTCCAGATAGGCCACCTGCGGTTTGCCCTTCGGGGTGAGCAGAGTGAAGGGGCCGCCCATGCCTGCGTGCTCTTCGCTCGAGGTCGGCATGACCTGGATCTCCACATGGCGCAAGCGTCCTGCCCGCAGCAGTTGTTCCAGTTGTCCGCGCTGCACGTCTGGACCGCCGAAGGGCTGAAGCAGAATGCTTTCCTGGATGGTTGCGCTCACAGTCGGCGGCGGCCACCGTGTCATCAACTCCTGCCGAGCCATCCTTGCGGTTACCCTTTGTTCGATGGTCTCTTCATCGAAGAATGGCTGTCGACTGGCGAAGACGGCGCGGGCGTAGTCCGGCGTCTGGAACAAGCCGGGCACCGCCTGGTTGGCGAAATAGCGCAGCTCCACCGCCTCCGCCTCCAACCGCGCATAATCCCGGAACCACTCCGGATGCCGCACCCTCCGCCGGGTCTTCGCCCGCTCCACATCCTCTGCCGCGGACGCCAACAGGCCCCCGCACTCCAGCAACCGGTCCACGGCGACCAGCAGTTCGGGCTGAGGTGTGCGTCGTGCCCGCTCGACCGACGAGATCGTCTCCTCCCCGTACCCGAGCCGGTCGCCCAACTCCTTCTGGCTCAGCCCGGCCCGCTCCCGGGCCACCTTGATCTGCCGACCGAGCGCCCGAAACAGGTCCGCGACCTCGTCCGTACCGTCCGCCTCGCCGCCCGTGGGAACCCCCGTACCCGGCTGCGCTGTCATGCCGCACCACCACCTTGCTCCTCGTACTGGGGACGAACCGGCGAACCCCTGGCCAGGTCATGGCCGTACGCCCGTACATCACACCGTCCGCACCGGGACAGTCACCCTGCGTACCGCCCGGAATGCTCCACACGGTAGGACGAATCGGTCACCCTCGGTGATGTGAATCAGGAAACCGTCACCGCACCCGGTGAACCGACCGTCGTCACGAGCCACTTCCGCACCATGTTTCCCACCACGGCGCGGGGCGCGCACGGCGCCCGCCATGCCGCCGAGCACTGGCTCGCCACGCAGCAGGGATGGTCGGAAGCCGACGACAACACGGCCACGGCGTCCCTGCTCATTGCGGAGCTGACCGCCAACGCGGCCCTGCACGGCCGGGTGTCGGGCAGGAACGGCACACCTCGCCCTCACCCTGACCCCCGCCACCCTGCGGATCGAGGTGACCGACGCGCGGGGCGAGCGTCAGCCCGTGCCGCCCCCGGACGCCGACACCGACGGCGAGTCCGGCCGGGGCCTGCTTCTCGTCGCCTCGCTCGCGGACACCTGGGGCTGCGAGCCGTACCCTCCGGGCGGCAAGACGGTGTGGGCGGAGTGCGCCCGGCGGTCGATCCTCAGGACGTGCCCCGGCCCTCTCAGCGGTTCCGGAACCCCGCCAGTGTCTTGGTGAGCAACTCACGGTCGGGGTCCTTCTCCAGCGAGGAACTCGGCGTGGGCAACATGATGCGGACCGGTCGGCCACGGGCTCGTCCCTCACGCCGACCACCGCCGGGACAGTGACCGCTTCGAAGTAAGCCGTGTGGCGGGCTGTCGGGTGGGCACTGAGACTGGAGGGAACGGCGTCTGGAGATGGGTGGGTCATGCACACCGTCGAGGAAACGATCGAGGTCGCGGTCCCGGTGCGTACCGCGTACGACGCCTGGACGCAGTTCAAGAGCTTCCCCCGGTTCATGACCGGGGTGCGGCGGGTCGACCAGGTCAGGCCGGCCGTCACCCGGTGGGTCGTCGGTGCCGGACCCGTACGCCGTGAGGTCGGGATCGAGATCGTCGAGCAGGTGCCGGACTCGCATCTGGTCTGGCGGAGTCTCGAGCGACGGCCCTCCCACCGCGGCGAGGTGTCGTTCCGGAGCACCATGACGGGCACGACGGAGATCACCGTGCGGGTGCGGACCGAGGCGCACGGTGCCGCCGGTGTGCTCGCCGCCGTCCCCGGGGCGACCCGCCGTGTGGTGCGGTCCGGGCTTCGGCACTTCAAGACGTACATCGAGGGGATGGGGGACGCGGGCGGAGCCTGGCGCGGGACCATCCGCAACGGACGTGTGCAGCCCATGGAGCCGGAACCGCCCCGAAGCCGGGTGTCCTGCTGGCCCGTCGGCTGAATCCACGGGCGGAACAGTCCACGCGAGAGGCAACCGATGAAGAAGCCCCCCGGAGAAGAGCCGAAGGACGCGCTCACCGTGACCCCGCCCCAGAAGTGGGCCGCGGGAGTCCCCGCGGTGATGCACGCCCTGGAGTACTCCCTGGAGCAGACGTCTCCCGGGCGCGTCGGCGAGACGCTGCTGACCATGAACCAGGTCCACGGCATCGACTGCCCCGGCTGCGCCTGGGCCGACCCCGCCCCGGGGAAACGGCACCGCAACGAATACTGCGAGAACGGTGCCAAGCACATCACCGACGAGGCGACGGGGCGGCGGATCACCGCCGACTTCTTCCGCACCCACCCGGTCTCCGAGCTGGGCCGACGCTCCGACATGTGGCTCAACCAGCAGGGCCGACTCACCGAACCGATGGTCAAACGGCCGGGATCCGACACCTACGAGCCGATCAGCTGGCATGACGCCCTCGGCCTGCTCGCCGAGGAGCTGACCGCGCTCGACTCTCCCGACGAGGCCGTCTTCTACACCTCGGGCCGGGCCAGTAACGAGGCCGCCTTCGTCCTGCAGCTCTTCGCCAGGGCGTTCGGCACCAACAACCTGCCCGACTGCAGCAACCTGTGCCACGAGTCCAGCGGCTTCGCCCTGCACGAGACGCTGGGCACGGGCAAGGGAACGGTCGGCCTCCACGACCTCCACCACACCGACCTGATCTTCCTGGTGGGCCAGAATCCCGGCAGCAACCACCCGCGCATGCTGTCCGCACTGGAGGAGGCCAAACGCAACGGTGCCCGCATCATCGCGGTGAACCCGCTGCCGGAAACCGGACTGAGGCGGTTCAAGAACCCGCAGAAAGCACGCGGGGTCGTCGGCCCCGGAACCCGGATCGCCGACCGTTTCCTGCACATCCGCCTCGGCGGCGACATGGCCCTGTTCCAAGGCCTGAACCGGCTGCTGCTGGAGGCCGAGGACGCCCGGCCGGGGCAGGTGCTGGACCACGACTTCATCCGCGCCCACACCACCGGCTTCGACGAGTTCGCCGCACATGTGCGCGCCGTCGACTGGCGGGACGTCACCGCCGCGACCGGTCTGATGCGTGAGGAGATCGAGCAGGTCCGGGACGAGGTGCTGCGCAGCCGGCGCGTCATCGTCTGCTGGGCCATGGGCATCACCCAGCACAAGCACGCCGTCCCCACCATCCGCGAGTTCGTGAACTTCCTGATGCTGCGCGGCAACCTGGGCAGGGCGGGCACCGGCGCCTGCCCGGTCCGGGGGCACAGCAATGTGCAGGGCGACCGCACCATGGGCATCTGGGAGCGGATGCCGGACTCGTTCCTCGACGCGCTCCAGCAGGAGTTCGGCTTCGACCCGCCGCGTGCCCACGGACTGGACTCCGTGAACTCGATCAGGGCGATGCGCGAAGGCCGCATCAAGGTCTTCCTCGGCCTGGCCGGAAACTTCGTCCGGGCCGTCCCGGACAGCGCGGTCACCGAGGACGCCGTGCGCAGGTGCCGGCTGACCGCCCACATCTCGACCAAGCTCAACAGGTCGCACACCGTGTGCGGCGACACCGCGCTGATCCTGCCGACCCTCGGCCGTACCGAACGGGACATCCAGGCCAACGGGGAACAGTTCGTCACCGTCGAGAACTCGATGAGCGAGGTGCACACCTCCCGTGGCCGCCTGAGGCCGGCCTCCCCCCTGCTGCTCAGCGAGGTCGCCATCCTGTGCCGGCTCGCCCGCCGCACCCTCGACGGCCGCGCCGACGTCTCCTGGGAGCAGTTCGAGGCGGACTACGGGACCATCCGTGACCGGATCTCCCGCATCGTGCCGGGACTGCACGACTTCAACCGGCGCGTGGTCCGTCCCGGCGGCATCCAACTGCCGAACCCGGTCAACGAGGGCGTGTTCCGCACCGCTTCCGGCAAGGCCCTGTTCACCCGCAACACCGGGGAGGCGCCGGGTGTCCCCGAAGGACACCTGCTGCTGCAGACCCTGCGCTCGCACGACCAGTGGAACACCGTTCCCTACACCACCGACGACCGCTACCGGGGCATCCGCGGAAGCCGCCGGGTGGTCCTCGTCAACCCGCGAGACCTGGCGGAACTCGGCCTGACCGAGGGACAGCGGGTGGACCTGGTCGGCGTGTGGGCGGACGAGACCGAGCGCCGCGCCGAGGACTTCAAGGTGGTGCCGTACCCGAGCGCACGGGGCTGTGCCGCCGCGTACTACCCGGAGACCCAGGTCCTGGTACCGCTCGACAGCGTCGCCGAGGTCAGCAACCAGCCGGCATCGAAGGCCGTCGTCGTCCGCCTGGAGCCCACGACCCCCCGGCCGGGCACCGATCCCCGGCCGGGCACCGCCGTGCGCTGATCCACGACGGATCCGTGGATCCGTGGCCGAGCGCGCGGTCGAGCCTTCATGCTGCGGCGAACCGGTCGAGTGCCGCGACCGTCAGCGCGGCGATCGCCGGGCGCAGGGCGCTGCCGATGTGCGGGGCGAAGTGCGGGGAGTGGTTCGGGGCCGGCGGTGGTGCTGCGTCCGGGCCGTCGGTCGTCCTCCGGAGCCAGGCCTTTGGGTCCGCCACGCCCAGCATCCAGTAGACCAGCGGGATTCCGCGCTCCCCGTGGATCGCGGCTCCGGCGTCCCCGAACAGGGGGAAGTCCTCCGTGGCCATCGTCCCCGGCCAGGGCAGCACCCGCGCGGGCCCCAGGAGCCCCGTGTGGGCCCGCCGTACCGAACCGGTGGTGTGCGGGTCGCACAACAGGGCCGCCGAGCGGGAGACGACGGTCACCTCGGGTTCCCGGGGAGCGCCCGCCGCGGCGCTCTCGGCGAGCACGATGCGGCGCACCGCGGCCAGCGCCCGGTCCAGGGACGCCTCGCCGGCCGCGCGGACCGCGATGCCGAGCACGGCGTGGTCCGGTATGACGTTGGCGGCCGTCCCGGCCCGCACGGTCCCCACGGTCAGCGTCACCTGGTCGGCGGGTGCGGTCTCGCGGGCGACGACGTTCTGGAGCCGGGTGACGACGGCTGCCGCGGTGACGACCGGATCCACCGCCAGGTGCGGGGTGGCGACGTGACCGCCGCGTCCGTGCAGCACCACGTCGAGCACCGCGCCGGCCGCCGCCATCGGTGCCTGGCCCGTCGCGTGCGCGACGGTGCCGGAGGGCATCGGCGCGGCATGCTGGGCGAGGACGACATCGGGTCTGCCGAACCGTTCGTACAGGCCGTCGCGGAGCATGGCCCCGGCCCCGGCCAGCGTCTCCTCGGCCGGCTGCCCCACCACCAGCAGGGTGCCCCGCCACCGGTCGGACAGCCGGGCGAGCAGGTCCGCGGCGCCGGCGGCCGCGGCCAGGTGCAGGTCGTGGCCGCAGGCGTGCATGGCGTCGTTGCGGCTGGCGTACGGCAGCCCGGACCGCTCGCGCATCGGGAGCGCGTCCAGCTCGGCCCGCAGCCAGACGCGGGGGCCCTCCCCGTTGCGGAGCACCCCGACGACGCCGTGGCCGCCCACCTGGTGGGTGAGCTCGCAGCCGGCCGCCGCGAGGCGCCGGCCGAAGCGGTCCGCGGTGCGGGCCTCGGCCCCGGACACCTCCGGGTGCGCGTGCAGGTCCAGGTAGTGCGTGAGGGCGGGCTTCAGCACCTCCCCCACGCGGGTGAGGAGCTGCTCGGCGCCCGGCGGCAGCGAGCCGTGACCGGGTGCGGGCGGGGGTCCGGGGACGGCTGGTGCCGGGCCCGGGGCGGGGTGGGGCGGTGAAGTCATGGACGTGCTCCGGAAAACGGCCGGGCCTCCGCCGCGGTGCGGGGAGGCCCGGGGGACGGGTTCAGGGGAAGGGGTGCGGGGCCCGGTGGATCTCCGCGTCGGTGAGGTCGCGGTCCCGGTGCCCGCCGCGACGCAGCGCGGTGCGCAGCCGGGGCATCAGCGGGGCCCGCTGCCGGTTCCAGCCGAAGTCGATCGGCAGCAGCCCCGGCACCACCGTGCTCACCGTCCGCAGCCCCATCCGCTCCTGCTCGGGCGAGGTCTGGTCGACGACGATGACGTCGTGGCCCGCCCGCACCAGTTCGTCCCGGACCACGGCGACGTCGTCGCGCAGGTCGCCGGTGCGGGGGCGGCCGTGGCTCTCCCAGTCCCGGTACACCTCGTCGAAGGGACGGGCCCCGGACGGCTCCAGATAGCTCCGCGCGTACGCGGCCATGCGGGGCAGCCCGTAGAGCTGGGGGTGGTCCTTCAGATGGCGCACCAGGAAGAAGTCGTCGGCCATGGCCTCCAGTTCGTCGCGGCGTTCGGCGGTCTGCCGGGCCAGGTGCGGGATGTAGCTCAGCACTTCGGACAGGGCCCCCTCGACCGCGGACCTCGGGTCCAGTGAGGCCGCGGCCGCGAAGGACAGGGTGCCCGGGCCCCCGTCCCGGCGGACGCCGACCACGGTGACGGCCGGGATCGCCAGGTCGATCCGGTTGTCGAAGGCGTGGACGTCGTAGCCCTGCAGGGCGGCCCGCTCGGCCATGGCGACCGCCGTGGGACTGCCGACCGTCTCCAGGTCGATGCGGGGCAGCCGGGCCGCGCCGTACCAGCCGTTCAGGAAGGAGTCCCGCTCGACGAGTTCGAGCAGGCCGCCCAGGACGGCCTCCTCCAGGCACCCGCCGATGGCACAGCCGTTGGAGCACTCGAAGACGAAGTTGTCGTCGGCCAGCGGGATGCTGTAGTAGACCAGCCGCGACGGCACCAGGACGGCACGCTCGTCCCGCAGCGACCAGCCCCACTCCCAGGGGATGGGCCGGCCCGGGTCGAAGGGCTCGACCGAGGGGTCGTCCCGGTAGGTCTCCGGGCTGTACAGGCCGCACACCGCCGGGTCGATCGCGTCGGATCCCAGTTCGTCGTACGAGCCGACCACCGGCGCCGCACCGCCGCGCCGGTGGGTTCCCGCGTACCGCTCCAGACCCTCGAGGAACGCGAGCCGGCGGCTGGTGGCGAAGGAGTTCTCCTGCCCGCTCCAGGTGACGTCGTGGAGCCCCGCGTACCCCCGTACGAACGCGCTGCCGGCCACCGGGGCGGTGGTGGACGAGGTGACGTCCGTCCAGGTCCCGGCGCCCAGGGCGCCGCACACCGGGTTGGCCAGGGCATCGGTGGGCAGCGGGTACGCGAAGGCCGAGCGCAGCCGGTAGGTGCCGGGATCCGGTTTGGGACGCGGAGCGAGGGCGAGCGGCCGGACCTCGTCCGCCGCCCGGGGCCGGACGCGGGGGCCGCAGTCCGGGCACATCGGGTCGGCGAGCAGCGGATACGTCCTGACCGTCAGGTTCGCCAGGTCCAGCCGGGTCACCTGGGGCAGGGCGCGGTCCGCCGGGTGCTCGGCGGGGGGCACCGGGCGCGGTCCGTGCAGCAGGGCCTCGCACAGCGCGGCCACGGTGTCGTGGACGTGGCCGGTGAGCAGCGGCCAGGCGCCGGCCGGGCGGGGCCCGTCGGCGCCGCCGGTCTCCAGGGCGTTGCGCTCACTGCGGCTGCGCAGCCGCTGCCACCGCAGGGCGAGGCAGCGGCCGCAGGCGGGTGCCTCGCCGTCGCCTCCCCAGGGGCCGAGCAGGATCGCCGAGGCGCTGACGTGGACCAGCGCCGTCGGACGCTCCGCGGCCCACGGGTCCCGGGCCCCGGCGTCCCCGCCGCCCGCGCCGACGGCACCGACCGGCACGACCCGGGGGGCGTCGGAACCGAAGCGGCCGTCCAGGAACGCCTGGAGGGTGCCGCGGGCCTCCTCCATCGGATGCGGAAGCGGGCGGATCGCGGTGGTCATGAGCTCTTCGTCCAGCGGAAGGTGCGCGCCGCGATCGCCCCGAAGACGACGGCGAACGCGACGAGTCCGAGAGACCCCAGGCCGATGTCGGAGAGGTCGCCGCGGCCGATCAGGGCGGCCGACACCGCGTCGTTGAGGTAGCGCAGCGGCATGGCCAGCGAGATCTTCTGCAGCCAGTCCGGCATGGCGTCCAGCGGGAAGAACGACCCGGACAGGAAGGCCATCGGCAGCATCAGGAAGTTGGCGATGCCGGCGACCGACTCCGGGGTGTCGGCGATGCTGCCGACGATCACCCCGAGCAGCAGGAAGGCGGTGATGCCGAGGACCATGACGGGGATCAGCAGGGGCCAGCGGGACGCGGGCACCAGGTCGAACCCGGGGAGCATCGCCACCCCGACGAACAGGACCGACTGGACGAGTCCCACGCCCAGGGCCAGGACGTAGCGGGACCCGATGACGGAGGACAGCGGGGCCGGCGACATGCGGATCATCCGCAGGATGTCGTCCGCGCGCCACTGCATCAGCGTGAATCCGATGCCGAAGACGGCGGCGTTGGCGACGCCCCAGGAGAGCACTCCGGCGGCGGTGTAGGAGAGGTAGGAGAAGCCGCTCTCCTCGACGGCCTGGCCCCGGAAGATGAGTCCGAAGACGACGAGGAAGATCAGCGGGAAGGCGAAGGTGAAGAAGACGGTCGTCTTGTCCCGGACCTGGGCGCGGTAGCCCGCCGCGGTCAGCGCGGTGTAGGCGCTCATACCTGGTGCTCCTGGTTGTTCGAGGCGAGGGGGTTCTGCGGGTTCTGCCGGGCGGTGATGTCGAGGTAGACGTCCTCGAGGCTGGGGGTGCGGGTCTGCACACCGTCCAGACCGGTGACGGCGTCGAGGGCGGCGAGGACCCGGCCGGTGGCGCGGGTCTCCAGGACGAGGTGTCCGCCCTGCACGGTGACGGCGTCCACGCCGGGGAGGGACGCGGCCTTCCGCTCGTCGATCCGGCCGAGCGGTACCAGCATCCGGCTGGTGGCGCCGAAGGTTCCGATCAGGTGCTGCGGCTCGTCGGTGACGACGAGCCGGCCGGCCACCAGGATGCCGACGCGGTCGCAGAGCGCCTCCGCCTCGTCCAGGTGGTGGGTGGTGTACACGATGGTCCGGCCCTCCGCCTTGAGGCCTCGCAGGACCTCCCACAGAGCGCGCCGGCCCTCCGGGTCGAGCGCGGCGGTCGGCTCGTCCAGGAAGATCAGCTCGGGTCCGTGGACCAGCGCGGAGGCGATGGCGAGCCGCTGCCGCTGGCCGCCGGAGAGGTCGTCGACCCGGACGTCGTGCCGCCCGCCGAGGCCCACGGCGTCCAAAGTGGCGTCGACGGCGGCGCGCTCCGCGCCGAACAGGGCCGCCACCGTACGCAGGTGCTCGTGGACGGTCTGCCGCACGAAGAACGCCGACGACTGGGTCTGCACGCCCATGCGCGGCAGCAGACCGGTGTTGCGCGGCCAGGGCGACTCGCCGAACACCGTGACCGAGCCGGAGTCGGCCTGGCGCAGCCCTTCCATGATCTCCACCAGGGTGGACTTCCCGGCGCCGTTGGGGCCGAGCAACCCGAAGAACTCGCCGCGCCGGACGTCCAGGGAGACCCCGTCGACGGCCCGCCGGTCGCCGTAACTCTTGGTCACGTCACCGACCGAGACGGCCGGCCCGGCTCCGCGGTCTGCGGTGGGGGAGGAGGAGGGGGAGGTCATAGGGGGATACCTCATTCATGAGTTGCGTGATCTTTCGGGGTGGGGACGTCATCGGAGCAGCAGGAGGACGAGGGCGGTGCCGGTTCCGGCCACCGCGAGCAGGACGAGAGCGGCGGCCGTGACGGCGTAGGAGGTGTAGAGACGGCGGGCGCGCCGCGGGTAGGCGGCGACGGCGTCCCGTCCCTGCCTGCGCAGGGTCAGGTAAGTCCCCGTCTCCGGGGCGAGGTTGGCGGCGCCCACGGTGTGACCGAGCATGCGGTACCCGTCCAGCGGCGGCAGCGGGACCAGGTTGCTCAGGGCCTGCACGACGCCGACGAAGAGCATCCCGGTGAGCACCGGGCGGCCCGGATCGGCCGGGTCCAGCAGAGCCCACCACAGCGCGAAGGGCAGCAGGAGCACCAGGTTGACGTACGCGCCCGCGGCGGCGACCACCAGCTTCGCCCGCAGGCCGGGCAGGAACAGGTAGTTGTCGACCGTGCAGTACATCATCATGGTCGGAAACCGCCAGCGCAGCCCGATCTCGGTGACCACACCGCCGTAGTGCCGGGCGGCGATCCCGTGGGCGAGTTCGTGCAGGCAGATGCTGAACCAGAGGAAGACCGCGAACGGGATCAGCACGAGCGGACGGGTCAGCAGCTCCCACGTTCCGTCGAGGGCGGCCACCGGATCCGCGAGCACGGCGACGATCAGCACCAGTACTGCGGCCACCAGCGGCAGTTGAGCCCAGGGGCGGAGCAGCGGACGCAGCAGCCGGTGGAGGCGTCCGGTGGTCCCGTGCGCGTCGGCGACGGTCCGCCGGCTGCCCTTCCAGAAGGTGCCGGTGCGGGCCGGGGGCGGCTCGGGCGGCGCGGGGTCCGGGGACCCGGCGAGCAGTCCGCGGGTGCCGAGCAGGCCGAGCAGCCGGGTCCACTGCTCCTCGGGGAGCCGGAGGCGGAACCGGGCCGCGTACTCGGCCACGACGTCGTCGGCGTTCCGGGTCCCGTCGAGCCGGCTGATGACGAAGTGCTCCTTGGGGCCCACCTCGAACGCGGCACCGCTGACCGGGTGCTTGATGAGGTGGACGGTGCGCGGACCGCGCAGCAGGGGCGGACCGATCAGCACGCCCGGACGCAGCGCGGGGCGGTACGCGCGGGCGGCGGAGGCGCGGTCCGCGGCCACGTGGTCGGCGGCGGCGCGGTCGCCCACGGCGGAGTGGTCGCCGAGGGAGGAGTGGCTGGTGGGCGACCGGTCGGTGGCGCTCATGAGACCGCCTGCCGTCCGTCGGCCGGCTCGCGCAGCACCCGGCCCAGGATGAAGGCCAGGTACGCCTCGTCCCGGATCGTCACATGCAGCCGGTTGTTGGTCATGTGCATGTACGGGGACAGCAGGCGGGGCAGCACCGCGGGCGCGTGGGTGACGGTCACCAGAGGAGCCGCGTCGGGGTCCTCGGCGCGCTCCTGGCCGGTGTCCTCGCGGGCCGGGCCGTCCCAGGCCGGGAAGGCGAGTTCGCCGCGCTCGGTGAGGTCCACCACCCGCCGGCGCAGCTCCAGGCAGTGTTCGGCCCAGCGCCGCAGGAACGCCGGCAACCGGGACAGGTCGCCGCTCGCCACGGCCTGCCTGATCTGCGCGAACCGAGCGCCGAGGGACGGCGCCATGCGCTCGTAGGTGCGCTCGTACTCGGTGGACCCGATGAAGTTGGTACCGGGGAACAGCCGGTGCCAGAAGGCGTAGTAGGAGTCGAGGTAGTCCGCGAGCCGTTCCTCCTCGGGCAGGAAGCAGCTCGCCATCACCATCATCAGCTGGGCGGAGGTACCGAGCAGTACCGTCCGCAGGTGCAGGTTCATGCTCCGGTACGCCTCCAGGACCAGGTCGCTGGAATGGCGGAAGTGCCATTCGGCGAGGTCCACCCCGGCCGGTCCGCCGTACTTGGCGTACTCGGGGGCGTAGACCTCGTAGGAGAAGGAGTTGTTCGGCCTGAGGTTCATCAGGCCGTCCGGGCCCATGTACTTGTTCCGGTCCTCGCCGGGGAACTCGATGTCGAAGAGGGAGTTGTAGAAGTCCTTGAGGAAGCCGGAGTCGACCTCGTAGAGGGCGGGGCGGGCCTTCAGGAAGGCGTTGATCGCCTCCTCGGTGCGGCGGCGCACCTCGGCCTCGGCGTCGGGGCCGCTCGGGCGCAGGCGCAGCCTGATGTGCGGCCCCTCCAGCCAGTAGTTGATGAAGAAGTAGCCGGACAGCAGACCGTCCTCGGTGAGCCGGTCGACCAGCGGGCGGACGCAGTTCACCAGCAGCGGCTGGGGGTTGGCGGCGTAGAAGACGTGCAGGGCCAGCCAGGGCGAGGGCCCGGTGCCCTCGGGGTCCGGCCGGAAGGCCGCGGGTTCGGTCAGTTCGGGCATGACGGGGCGGCCTCCGGTTCGGACTGCGGCAGTCGGCGGGTGGTGAAGGTCTCCACGGCGAGCTCGGCCACATGCCGGCCGCGGTGGGAGGTGAGGTGGAGCCCGTCCTCGGCGGGGAGCATCTCCCGGAAGGTCACCCGGGTGCCCGGCCTGCGCTCCACCAGGGCGTCGAACGCGGACAGGGAGAGCGGGCTGTCGAAGTCGACGTGGACGGGCTTGGCCCCGATCGGTCCCTGGTCGACGTGGGAGACCGTGGCGAAGCAGCGGTCGGGCAGGCCGTGGACGCGCCGCCAGCGCCGGTACTCCAGGTAGTGCTCCTCCTCCCCGGCCCCGGGGCGGCGGGCCGGCAGGCACTCCGCCTCCGCGGTCCAGCTGCGCCGGCTGACCACCACGTTTCCGTGCCGGACCCGGGGCCTGCGGGTGACCCCGTTCTCGGCCTCGCCCTCGGGCACCCCCGCCCACACGTCGAAGGGGGCCATGGTGCTGGGGGAGAGGAGCAGCAGGGTGCGCGGGATCTCGGGGAGCGCGATGGGCACGAGGTAGCCGAGATAGACCGGCACGACCTCATGGTTGAGACGGCGGGAGCGCAGGACCAGGCGGCCGGCCTGCTCGTCGTGCTGGATGTAGAGGTCGTCGAGATGGATCCGGGCGTCCTCGGGCACCGTGCTGGTCTCGCCCGGGCAGACGATCTGGTGGTCGGTCAGCCGGCCGTGCAGGTTCAGGTTGCTGCTGACCGGCCCTCCGGTGACCTCCGCGAACACGGCGCCCTTCGGCCGGCGGGCCGCCATCTCCTCGCGCAGGGTGTCGGAGAAGCCGGGTGCCGCCGGGTCGGTGTCCGCTCCGGTGCCGTCGTAGAGGTGGGTGAACCGGCTGAAGGGGAAGGCCAGTCCGCCGTAGGACTTGTTGAGGACGACCAGCGGCCGGCCGCCGGGCGGACGGGACAGCTGGATGTGATGGCTCTGAGGTGTGAAGTCGCCGGTGAGCGGGGCGAGTTCACCGGCGGTCTCGGAAAGCAGCCGGTCCGGCAGTTCGATCTCCTCGACGTCGGCGTCGGCCACCGTGCCGTGCCGCCGCCACAGGTCCTTCATGCCCTCGTGGAAGTGGCGGCGGGCCCGGTCGAGAGCCTTCATCTCGCTCTGCCCGAGCCAGTTCTCCTCGGGCAGATAGGTGCCGTTCTCGTCGTAGGAGGCGCGTTTGGAGGTGAAGGAGACGTACTGGTCGAAGAAGTCCTCGTGGAAGTCGTGGACCAGGCCGAGCAGGTCGTCGCAGCGGCCGCCGCGGCCGTAGCGGGCGGTGAAGAAGCCCAACAGCGTGATGCGTTGGGGCAGGGTCAGGTCGAAGAGCGGCAGAATGCCCTCGACGGCCCGCAGGGCCCGGCCGGTCTCCCCGCCCAGTACGGCGGGCCCGCAGGTCAGCTCGTCGCCGGTGTCGACGTCCTCGTACACCAGGGTCTGCGGAAGGGCCGGTTCGGCCGCCCCCAGTTCCCGCTGCGCGTCGAGCAGCCGACCGCGCAGGGTGCTCAGCAGCGTGCGGCGTTCCCCGACGTCGGCCCCGGGGTAGCGGGCGAGGCAGTCGGCCGGGCCGTCCAGCAGGCGGGCCAGCCGGTCGGCCCAGGGCGCCCCGAGGGAACGCAGGGCGTCCTGGTAGGAGCGGAGCGGGTCCTGACCGTGCACGTCCGCGCGGAGCACCGGCACCTGCACCATGCCGAGGTCCAGGAGGGCCGACGCGTACCGTTCGCACTCCTCGCGTCCGGCGTCGTGCTCGGTCTCCAGCCAGGCCACCAGGTCCCGGTGGCGCACCGACGCGTCCTGGGCGCCGAGCCATTCCAGGAGCCGCTCCAGGGTGCCGCTGCTGCGCAGGTAGAACAGCCGGTCGCGGACCGCGTCGAAGGTGACGGCGGCGCTGTCGTCGCCCGCGGTCATCACATGGCGTACGTAGCGGATGCGGTCGGCGTCGCGTCCCCAGCCCGGGGAGAGGACCACCGGCAGGTCCTGACGGCGGCCGGGGTCGGCCGTGATCAGTTCGGTCAGCCGGGCCAGTGCCACCACGTTGAGCCGTACGTGGCTCACCCAGTCCTCGCCGGTGCGCAGTGCGGCCCCGCCGTCCGACGGGTCGCCCGCGAAGGTGCCGGGGCCGATACCGGTGAAGGTGCTGAAGGGGCTGGTCTTGCAGGCCGTGCGGTACAGGTAGGTCAGCGCGGAACGCTCGATCTTGCGCAGCCGGTTGCCGGGCCGCGGGCTGGTGTCGCGCAGGTAGGCGTCCAGCCGGCCGTCGAGGGCGGGCGAGGCGAGCAGCAGGCCGAGGCGCAGCCGGTCGTCGGTCAGTACGTCGCGCAGCACACGCCGGTTCTCCTGGAGTTCACCGGCGAGCAGGTCCGCTCCGGTGGCCCGCAGTTCCTCGAGGCGGGCACGGTCGTGCAGCCACTGGGCGGTGAGCCGGCCGGTCTGAGGATCCTGCTCCGTCACCAGCTGGACGGCGGCCTCGGTGTCGGCGGGCAGCCGGTTGTTGAAGACCTGCCGGCGCAGGTTGATCAGCCCGCGGCGCACGGCGGCGTCGCCCGGGTCCTCGTCGGGACCGGTGGTCGACTTGACCAGGGTGTGCAGCAGGTCGCTGAGGGCCGCCCCGGCGGCGGTCAGACGTTCCTCCTCGGCCAGCACGGCGTCGGCCCAGCGGCGGGTGCCGGGGCAACGCAGGCCGTGCACCGTCTCGACGGGCAGGCCGGCCGCGCGGAGCATGAAGCGCCGGCCGAGTTCCCAGCGGGTGCCGGGCTCCGCGGCGGCGCCCGGCCCGGTGTCCGTGGGGACGGCCGCGTCGGTGTCCGTGGGGGCGCCTGCCGCTGTGGCCGTGGCGCCGGACTCTGTGGGTGTCATGGGGAATCCTCTGCGGCCGTCAGGCGATCTCGTGGCGGAAGTCGGCGGGCTGGGGCCGTTCGTGACCGAGGGCCATGATGAGCAGCGGGGCCTCGTCGCCGTCCGTCAGCCCGAGCCGCTCGACGAACGAGACGTTGTCGAAGCCCAGCGCCACGCCGGCGCCCAGGCCCAGGGCGGAGGCCGCGACGTAGAAGCTCTGCGCGACGGCTCCGGCGGTGCCGACGGCGAGCCGGTAGCCGCGGTCGCCGAGGGTGTCCAGGACCGCGGTGGTGCGCACGGTGGGCACCAGGACCGCACCGGCCTGCTCCAGGTTGTAGTTGGCCAGGAAGTAGTTCTCCTGGAGGAAGGAACCCTGCGGGCCCGGGGCGACCGGGCACAGCTCGTCACGGTCGGGGTCGTACGCGTACGCCCCCTGCTCCACGCCCTCCACGTGGTTGACGAAGGCGTACAGCTTGGCGAGCCGGACCTCGCCGGACGGATCGGTGTCGCCGGCCAGCCGGGTCCCGGCACAGGCGGCGAGCACCGCCGAGAGGTCCCCGGTGCCGACCGGACGACGGGCGTCGAACCTGCCGAAACTGGAACGGCGGTCGCGCAGGGCGCGGCGGACGCCGGTGTCCGGGAAGGCAGGCTCGGGCAGAGCCACGGGGGTGCCTACGGCGTCGGCGTCCGCACCGGCGGTGGGAAGGGCCGCGGCGACGGCCAGCGCCCCGGGGGCGGGCCGGTCGGCGGCGCCCTCCAGGGTGGCCGCGTGCATCTCGCTCAGCGCGGTGAAGTCCAGCAGGGTGCGCGAGCGTTCGACGTCCCGGTGCCGGACGGCCGGCCGATGGCGCGGGTCCGTGCGGGGGACGGCCGGGCGGGCGGCGGCGTCCGGGCGGGGAGCCGTCCCGTCCCAGTGCAGCGGCACGACGGCGAACACCGTCTCCTCCTCGCCCGCCGTTCCGAGGAGCTCGTTCAGCCGGGGCTCGTCGAACCACAGCACGGGGGCGAGCCGCAGGCCCCGGGCGGCGGCCCAGATCCGCCAGGTCTGCACGAGGGTGCCGATGTCGGTGGTGACCACGTGGAACGAGAAGCTGTTGTACTTGAAGGAGTTCTGCCAGTACTTGACGCCGAGCAGCAGGTACTGGTCGGTCTCGAGGGCCTCGGCGGGCGCGTCCGCGCCGAGCGCGCCCCGGACCCGGTCCGTGACGTCGCCGGCCAGCAGCCGTTGCAGGGCGTGCCGGTGGATGTCGTAGTGGTGCAGACCCGGGGTGAGGGGGCCGGAGGGGCCGGACGCCCAGTGGATGCCCACCGGGTAGAGCCCGCCGCCGCCCGCGGTGCCGCGCGACCAGTTCGCGTGGGTGTAGTACGGCAGTCCGGGCAGGTCGGTGTTGGCCTGGATGCCGAGGCGGCGCCCGGTCAGCCCGTAGGAGTCCCGGAGCATCGCCGACAGCAGCGGGAGGCCGAACCCGGGCGAGCCGTCGGCGTCCTGGACCCGGGCGGTGCCGGGCAGCAGACCCGGCGCGACCGGGACGTCGGCGAGGTCCTCGGTGCCGGGCAGGGCGAACGCCTCGGCGTTCGGGTAGTACTTGCCCTTGCGCGGGCCGTCGTCCCAGTTCACGACATGGTCGGTGGGCTCCATCGGGACGCGGCCGCGGTGCAGGATGGCGTGCGCGTACTCATGGGCGTACCCCATGGGATCCCCCTTTCATCAGTTTCTCGGTGCTCTCGGTGTGCTTGCTTTTCCGGCGCACGCGCGCCGGGGACGGACGGCCGGTCATGGGAACGGGTGCGGGCCGGGATTGAGGTCGGCCTCGGTCAGGTCGTCGGGCCGCAGGCCCGCCTCGCGCAGCGCCGTGCGCATCCGGGGCATGTGCCGGGCGCGCTGCCGGGTCCAGCCGAAGTCGAGCGGGAGCAGGCCGGGCACCAGCACCTTCACGGTGTGCAGACCGAGAGCGCGCTGCTCGGGCGCGGTCTGGTCGACGACGACCACGTCGAATCCGGCGGACGTCACGGCGTCCACCGCGGCGAGCAGATCGTCGCGTACGTCCGGACCCGAGCCGTCGGCGCGGGCCCAGCGCAGGTCGGCCACGCTCGACGGCTCGGGGGGCGAGGAACGGCGGAGCAGGAAGTCGGCGTAACGGCCCATCTCCGGTACCGCGTAGACCAGCGGATGGTCGTGCAGACTGGTGATCTTCTCGTGGTCCTCGGCCATGGCGCGGTACCCGGCCTCGTCGCGCCGGAACCGCTGGAGGAGCTGCACCGAGTCGGTGGCGATCTCGCACAGGGCCGCGGCGAGCGCGGCCTCGGGGTCGAGGCCGGCTCCGGCCCCGAAGCACATCCGGGCGGGGCCGCCGTCGAACCGCTCGGCGACCGCGGTGACCACGGGGACCGGGAAGGTGATCCGGGTGTCGAAGAACCTGGCCCGGTACCCGTACATGGCCATGCGGTCCACCATGACCCGGGTGTACGGGTCGGTGCTGGTCGCCGGGTCGATCTCGGGAAGCGGCTGCATGCCGTGCCAGGCGAGCAGGAAGGCGTCCCGTTCCAGGACCTCCATCAGGCCGCTGAGCACGGCCTCCTCCAGACTGCCCCCGGAGGCGCAGCCGTTGGAGCTCTCCTGGACGAACCGGTGCTCGATCCCGGGCTTGTGGTAGTAGGCGAGGATCTCCGGGACGGGGCGGGGGCGCGCGTCCCGCAGCGACCAGCCCCACACCCAGGGGATCGGACGGTCCGGGGTGAAGGGCGGCACCCAGGGGTTCGCCCGGTGGAAGTCGTCCGGGTACAGGCCGGTCTCGCGCGGGTCGACGGCGGTCGGCCCGAGATCGTCCAGGGCGGCGGTCAGGGTGAGGGCGCGGCCCCGGGCGCGCATCCCGGCATAGCGCTCCAGACCCTCCAGCACACCGATGCGGGTGCTGGCGTGGTAGGTGTCGGCGTGACCGCCCCAGAACGTCTCCCGCAGGTAGTCGCCGGAGCGGCTGGAGAAGCAGCCCACGGTGGCGGAGGTGGTCGGCGAGGTGACGTCGCACACCACCGACGGTCCGACGGCGCCCCAGTGGGGGTTGGCGAACGCGTCCACCTGGAGGCCGTACGCGTCCACCGGCCGGACCCGGCTGACGCCCGGCCGGTACTTGGGCGCGGGCCGCAGGGTGAGGGCGGCCGACTCGGCGGTCACCGGTTCCGGTGTGCCGCAGCCGGAGCAGTCCGGCTCGGGCACCAGCGGATGATGACGGACCGTCAGGTGCTCCAGGTCCACCAGCCACACGTCGGGGAAGGGCCGCCCTTCGTCGGGGGGAGCGGCGCCGAGCCTGGCGATCAGTGCGGCGACGGTTTGCGCGGCGAACGGCACCGAGTAGGGCCACGGCCCCACCTCCCGGGTGCCGCCGCGCAGCTCGAGGCCCTCCCGCAGGCCGACCGAGCGCACTCCCTGCCAACGGCGCCGCAGACACGCGCCGCAGCCGGCCCTTCCCTCCACGGGCCAGGGGCCGACCAGCACATGCCGACCGTACAGGTGCACGGGGAGCGCGGAGCGCGAAGCTCCGTCGGTGGGGAGGGGGGCGGCGAAGGCGTCCCGTACCCCGAGGGCGAGGACCGCGACATCGGGCACCGGGCGGCCCGGCTCGAACGGCAACTCCGCCAGTGCGCCGCGGAGTTCCTCCGCGAAGAGACGGCACGCCCGGTGCCGCGGCTGCTCGGTCCCGCCGACGGCGGCCCGGGCGAGGTCAGCGGTCATCGTCGGCCGCCTTGGTGAGCAGGACCCGGACGGTGTGGATCCCGGCGGCGGGCAGGTCGGCCGCGTGCGTGGGCACGACGAGGGCGTCACGCCCGGCGGCGTCCAGCCGCTCCAGGACCTCCGTCCAGGTCACCGGGGCCGGGCCGGCGTCCGGCCCGGCCGCGCCGTCCTCGGCCGTGACCGGTATCAGGGCCGCGTCGAGGTCGGTCAGCAGCGGGTCACCGGTGTCGGGCGCGCCCAGCACTCCCTCCGCGGCGAGCTGGACGGTGCCGAGCAGGTCGCGCAGCGCGTCGGTGGCCGCGGCCGTCCGGTCCAGGGCGGAGCCGGTGGCCCAGTGGCCCGGTCCGTCCCCCTCCGCCGGCCGGCTCCTGGCCAGTACGACGGACGCCCCGGTGCGGTCCGCCTCCCCGAGGTCGAGGAGTTCGACGTCCAGCCCCAGATGCCCGGCGGAACGCAGCAGGAAGGTCGCCTCCACGTCGTCGGCGAACACGGCCCGGGGGATCACCGCGGTCCGCCCGGCCCCGCGCACGGCTCGCCGCAGCGCGTCGTGGGCGAGCGCGGACAGCAGGCCGGCCGCCGCGGCCTCCGGCAGGCCGTCGCCC
>NZ_JAESIF010000070.1:0-29205 GCF_016757295.1 Streptomyces sp. M2CJ-2
TGGACGAAGACCGCTGATGAGATCTTCGAACGCCTCGCCGGATATCTGAACCGAATCAAAGACTCGACACACTAGATGCGGGCGAACTTCTCGGTCTGCTCGGCGAACTCCCGAGCCGTGGCGCTGCTGACCGTGGGCTGGGTGTCGCGGATCGTGGCCAGGTAGTCGTCCGTGGTGGGCAGGGTCCGGGTTCCGGTGTCGAAGGTGCGCTCGAACTGGGCCTGGGAGACAGTACGTGCCACGTGGGCGATGTCGGCGGGGGTGAACCCCTCGCTGGCGGACGAGAGTGCCGCGCTGTCGGCCTGGGCGTCCGCTCGGGCCAGGTAGCTCCTCCACAGTGCGGTCCTGGCGCTGTGGTCGGGAGGGCCGATGGGCAGCACGTAGTCGAAGCGACCGTGCCGCAGGAAGGCCGGGTCGAGGGTGGTCACGTTGTTCGTGGCGCAGACGAGCAGCCGCCCGTCCTGGGTTCGGAACCGGACGATCGCCTTGAGCAGCTCGTTGACGACGCCGACCGCGGTCGCGTCCGCACCACTGCGTTCACCGGCGACCTCCTCGACCTCGTCGATGAAGACCAGGACGTGGTCGAGCTGGGCGATCTCGTCGAAGCGCCGGCTCAGCCCGCTCGCCAGACCGTACTCGGCAGCCAGACGTGCGGGGAACAGTTCGAGAAAGGGCCAGCCCAGGCGGCCGGCGATCGCGTGCGCGAACGTGCTCTTGCCGGTCCCGGGCGGGCCGAACAGCATCACCGCTCGCGGCAGTTCCACACCGTGCTGGGCGGCCAGTTCGGGATGGGCCAGTGGCAGGACCAGGCGGCGCTCGATGAGCTGCTTCTCCCTGTGCATGCCCGCGACTTTCTGCCACAGTCCCCCGGGCGGCAGCTCCGCCCCGAGCGAGGAGAGCATGCTGACCTCCTGAGGAGTCACCGGCCCGCGCTTCTCGAAGACGGCCATGCCCGAGCGGGCGCCGAAGCCGCAGTTGTGCAGAGCGGCGGCACCGGTCTCGCCCTCGGGCAGGACCGCGTGCACCGCGCGGACACCACCGGCGAAGAGCCGGTGCTCCAGGGCGGTGATCAGGTCGCTGCCCAGCCCCCGGTGCCGCCAGGCAGGTGCCATGCAGATGCGCAGGATCCATGCCCGGTCGCCCTCCACTCTGCTCACCGCGGCGCCGACCACCACCTCGTCCGCTGTGGCCACCACCGCAGGTTGGAGGGCTTGAAGGGCCGCCACGGCGTCCGAGAGCGGGAAGAGAGGCGGCTCTTCGGCCGTGCTGCTCTCCGCATCGACGCGGATCACCGCCTCGAGATCGTCCTGGGAGTAGTCCCTGACACGCCACCCCGTCATCATCAACTCCGAGTGTTCGGCCGTACTCCCATCATCAGCCGATGCATGGAGTGCGCGCGAGACAGGCGCCGGCCGTGAGCCCGATCAGTCGGCGCCGCGCCACTCGATGAGCAGGAGCGTCGCGTCGTCCGTCGTGATCCCGCCCCGTGCCCGTTTGAGCGTGTGGGAGAGGGAACGGGCCACGGCCCGGATTTCATACGCCGTACGTTCGATGCGGTCCACCCAGCCGATGAGCTGTTCCTCACCGAATTCCTCACCACCGGCATCGTGCTCCTCGATCAACCCGTCGGTGAAACACATGATCCGGTCTCCGGGAGCGAGGATCAGTTCATTGATCCGGGGCTCGTGACCGCCGAAGCCGACAGGGAGCGTCGTCGGGCCGCGGAGCCGCCGGACAACACGGTGTCCGCGGATCAGCAGGGGGGCGGGATGTCCCGCGTTGACCCACTGGACACGGCCCGTCAATGTGTCGAGCCGCATCATCTGAGCGGTCACGAAGTGGTCGGGGCCGAACTGCTCGGCGATGGCCCGGTCCATGAACGCATAGATCTCCGACAGGCCGACGCTGATCCGCCGGGCATGCCGGTAGGCACCGATGGCCACCGTGGCGGCATCCAGGCCGTGCCCCATCGCGTCGACCATGGCCACATGCAGCACGTCACCGTTGAGGGCGTAGTCGAAGCTGTCGCCGGCCACGTCGTAGGCGGGTCTCGGCGGGCATGCCAGGGAAGCCGGTGGACCGATGGGCGGTTCGGAGTGGGCCTTCGCAGAGGGCATCGAGGGCGGCGCGCCGGGACTGGGCCGTGCGTGCGGCCCGGGCGGCGATACGGGCGACCACCCTGTCCGGGATGACGGTGGCGCCCCGCTCGGCCGGAGGCGGCAGACCGGCGGCCCGCGCCGATGGACCGGACCCTTCGCCGGGAGGCGGGGAACCGGGCCGGGTCCTCACCGCTGCCTCCGTCCGCGGACGTCGAGGTCACCCTGCACGACGAGGCCGACGATCAGCCCCGCCGTCCCCAGGACCGGAACCAGCAGAAACGCCCAGAAGCCGCCGAAGTAACCGGCGAAGCCCAGGGCCATCCCGGCCACGAGGCCCATCGTCGCTGTGCTCATCATGCACTCACCCGTCTCGCGAGCGTCGTCCGCGTGATCAGCCGCTTACGCCGGGACGCGGCGGTGGCGGTGGTCACGGCGGATCACCTCACGCGGCCCTCGTCCGGTTCGGACCCTTCCTCCTCGTCGGGAAGGTGGACGTCGTCGACGGCGATGTTCACCTCGACGACCTCCAGTCCCGTCATTCGCTCCACCGCGCTGATCACGTTGGTGCGCACGTCGGCGGCGACGTCGACGATGGAGACGCCGTACTCGACGACGACGTCCAGGTCCACGGCGGCCTGTCGCTCGCCGACCTCGACCTTCACTCCCCGCGTGACGCCGCCGCCTCCGCCGGGAACGCGTTCCCGCATGGCGCCGAAGGCTCGGGCCATGCCCGCCCCGAGGTTGTGGATGCCCGGTACCTCGCGGGCGGCCATGCCCGCGATCTTGGCCACCACGCCGTCCGCGATGGTGGTCTTCCCCCGTGTCTCGGCCGGAGTTCCAGCTCCGGTACGGCCCTTCAGGGCGCTCACGCCCGTGTCGGACCGGCTGTCCGCGCCGACGCTGGTGATGTTGTCCGTCATGGCGGTCGCCTCGATCGGTCGGTCGGACCCCGGTGTGGTGCCCGTCGAAAGGTTGGACATACGGGGCGGATTTCTCACACACATGAAGTGTGACGTGTGGCACGCATTTGTGCAGGGGTACGCGCTCGTTCCGAGCCTGCGCGGGAGTGTCATGATCGAACGCACTGCTTCCCCACAGCTGGGATGCGACCTGCTGGACCGCCCGCTGCCCCACCGGGTCCATCAGGTGCGCCGATCGGTCCTCGACTCGGCCGGACAGGATCTGGGGCTCGCCGTGACGGCCGTTCGCAGGTCTGGTGTTGCGACGAGATCTAGAACTCACCCTTACCCAAGTGGGGCTCAATGGACCTGTCACAAACAGTTGCCTACGGCGACGCAGCCTGGGGCCTCCTTCAGAAAGCCCGGTCCTTCTGGGCCAGCCCTCCGCTTCAGGAGTGAGCAGCCCATCTGCACTGGTCAAGCCGGCTGCATGCGTGAGCGCTGCGTGAGCGGACCGCGCAGCACAGGCCATCCTGGAGCGGACCGATCAGTACCTGCTGCTTGCTCTGACCAGGTGGTTCCGGACGCCGACGCAGCGTCCGGAACCACCTGGCATGCCTTGGCCAGGACTTTTAATCCATTGGTTGTGGGTTCGAGTCCCACAGGGCCTACCCGTTGCAGGGGAGGGGCAGCCCCCTTCGGCCTGCTCTTCGGCGTCCGGGTCGGCTTCGGCCGACCCGGACGCCGTCTCGTTGTCCCGTGGTCGGACCCCTGCGCGGTCCACCCGCAGCCGGCTGGTGATCAGCCCGTTGACCGCGAAGATCCGCACCAGCCGGGCCATGGCCGAGCTCCGGGCCCGTGGCCGGGCTCAACTGGTGCTCCCCGCCTGCGAATCCGGCCCGGTGGCCCCGTGCGACGCGTGACGCCGGCGGCTCCTCCGACCCGCACACCACGTGCGTCGTGGCGCGGTGCGGGTTCGTTCAGCCGCGGGAGACGGACTGTTCGATGAGGTCAACGGTGGCGCGGGGGTTGTCGACCTCGAGGACGAGCCGGTCGTAGTGCTCGGCGTCGGCGAGTTCGATGACGACAGCCTTGTCCGGGTTCTTCACGTCCCAGAACAGGCGTTCACCGTTGCGGCGGAAGCGGCCCGCGGTGATCAGCCCGGGGAAGTAGGAGCCGGCGACGCGGACGCCCTTGGGTTCGCGGGCCATGCCGGGGTCGTGGGTGGCGCCGCGTACGTGGGCGAGGGGGATTTCCAGGCGGCTCTTGAGGGTCCAGAGCTTGTCGAGGCCCTGGAACTCGGCGGTCAGTACGCCGCGTTCGCGGTCGATGGAGATCAGGGCCATGTCAGTGCTCCTTGGGAGTGGTGGTCGGCAGGGCGCGCAGGCGCAGGCGGGTGCCGAGGACGGTGGAGGCGAGTTGGGGGGCGGCGTCGCCGTGGGAGGGGCGCAGGGCGTCCTCCAGCGCTGCGATCCCTTCCGCCACCAGTGCGGCGACCTCCGGGTCATGGGGTGCGCGTTCGGCGGCGGCGAGGAGGAGGAGTCCGGCGGCCGGACCGTTGTCGTACGAGGCGGTGGCGGTGGTCAGTGCCTGCGCGGGGTCGGTGAGGGTGGCGATGGCCGCGGCGGTCGGGTGGATCTCGTGGTCGAGGTGCCGGCGGAGCGCGGTCAGGTGCAGGCTCCGTTTCGAGCCGAAGACCTTGTAGAGGCTGCCCCGGTGGATGCCGGTGGCGGTGACCAGGTCGTCCACCGAGGTGCCCTCGAAGCCGTGGGTGGCGAAGAGGGTGGCTGCGGTGCTGACGGCCTGGTCGGTGTCGAAGGCGCGTGGTCGTCCCATGGCCGTGACGGTACGGGATATGAGAACGATCGATCAAGAACGAGCGTTCTTGAATTGGGCCGCGTCGAGTCGCAAGGCTGCGGGCGGTCAGGTCGGGTGGCCGTCCTCGGGGTCCGTCCGGGGGACGAGGCGGTGGTAGGCCGCGCGGGCGTGGGCCAGGCGGGACGCGGTCGTGCCGACGAGAGCGGCGGCGAGCAGGCAGCCGAGCCAGAACGTGTCCCTGGGGCCGGTCCAGGTGAGGGTGCCGGCGGGCGGTATCGCGAAGCCGTTGAGGAACAGCCAGCACAGGACGGCCGTGCCGGGGGCCGCGGTGAACCGTGCGCACACGCCGAGGACGGCGGCGAGCAGGGACAGGGCCACCAGGAAGAGCCCGGGGCGGTGCGGGCCCACGACCGCGTGGAGGAGGGCCACCAGGGCCAGTGCGCCGCCGGAGGCGCCCGCCCATATCAGCGGAGTGGCGACGGGCCGGGGCACCGGCCGCGGGCCGGTGCCGACGGTGACCCACTCGATCATGTCGGCGCCTTGGTCGTCATGCTGCCGCTCTCCTGGAGTGCCTCCCGGGCTTCCCGGGCTGATTTTCGCACCGCCGACGTCGCGAACGGGCCGTTCGTACCGGCCGCCGTCCGTGCCGTCGTGTGGTCAGCCGCTCGCATGGGCCGGTTCCGTCTGGTCGATCGGTGCGGCGGTGTTCTGCCGCTCGTCCGGCTTGCGGCGCGTGAGGCGGCCGGCCAGCGGTTCGGTCCAGCGGGCGGTGAGGGGGCCGAGGACGACCAGGATCAGGACGTACGCCGTGGCCAGCGGGCCGATCCGCGGTTCCGTGCCGACGGCGAGACCGGCGATGACGATCGAGAACTCGCCGCGCGCCACCAACGTGCCCCCGGCCCGCCAGCGGCCCTTGGCCGGGATGCCCGCCCGCCGGGCGGCGAACCAGCCGGTGGCGATCTTCGTCAGCATGGTGACGACGGCCAGCGCGAGCGCCGGGAGCAGCACCGGCGGGATGTCCGCCGGGTCGGTGTGCAGCCCGAAGAAGACGAAGAACACCGCCGCGAACAGGTCCCGCAGCGGGGACAGCAGGCCGTGCGCGCCCTCGGCGACCTCCTCGGACAGCGCGATGCCGACCAGGAACGCGCCCACCGCCGCCGACACCTGGAGGTGCTGGGCGACGCCCGCGACCAGCAGGGTCAGCCCCAGTACCACCAGCAGCAGCATCTCGGCGTTGTCGGAGGAGACCGCGCGGCTGACGACGCGTCCGTGACGCAGGGCGATGTAGAGGACGGCGCCGACCGTGCCCAGGGAGATCAGCAGTGTGACGCTGCCGCCCGCGAGACTCACACCGGCCAGCAGGGCGGTGAGGATCGGCAGGTAGACGGCCATGGCGAGGTCCTCCAGGACCAGTACGCCGAGCACGACCGGTGTTTCGCGGTTGCCCAGGCGCCCGAGGTCGCCGAGCACTTTGGCGATGACCCCGGAGGAGGAGATCCAGGTGACGCCGGCGAGGGCGACGGCGGCGACCGGGCCCCAGCCCAGCAGCAGCGCGGCGACGGCGCCGGGGGCGGCGTTGAGGACGAAGTCGACCGCGCCCGACGGGTACTGGGTCTTGAGGGTGGTGACGAGGTCCGACGCGCTGTACTCCAGCCCGAGCATGAGCAGCAGCAGGATGACCCCGATCTCGGCGCCGGTGGCGACGAACTCCTCGCTGGCCTGCAGCGGCAGGATCCCGCCGTGGCCGAAGGCGAGGCCGGCGAGCAGGTAGAGGGGTATGGGGGAGAAGCCCACCCGTCCGGCGAGGCGGCCCAGGAGCCCGAGGGCGAGGATGATCGCTCCGAGTTCGATGAGCAGGGCGGTGGTGTTGTGCACGGGCGGCTGACCTCCGTGGATCGGTTCGGTGGCGGCGTCTGTGCCTGAGGGCTGGGGCTCGCTGGGCTGGAGGGCGGATCCCGGGAGTCGGGAGCCGGGCGTCGGGAGTCGGAAGCCGGGGGAACCAGGTGCCGGGGTGAGGTGCTGCGGGGTCGGGTGCCGGGTGCCGGGTGTGGAGTGGGAGCGTCCGGTGTGTCCCCTGCGGGACGGGTCGTCCCTTACGGGTGAGGGGCCGGTGCCGGGCCTCGGCAGGGGGCGGAGACGGCGTGGGACAGGCGCTAGGGCCGGAAGGCGGTGCCGCCGGTATCGGGAACGGCGTCACGGGCGGCGTTGTCGACACGCACGGGGATCACTCGACCCATGTCACGCCCCCGTTCTTGTCTTCTCGTCGTCGGCCCAACCGGACATCAGCACTAGACGCTCGGCGGCCAACGCCGATCACCGGTGCTCGGCGCTCGACGCTCGGCGGTCAACGCTCGACGAAGGAGCGGAACGCTGCTCAACGGAGCGTAAGTGCTTGGTAAAAATTTTAGCGCACCCCAAACCGGGGTGCGCTATGAGAAAAGCCGCTCAACGTGACGAAGCGGCGGTCGTGAATCGTGTCTGAACGCGGGTTCGAGCCGTATCAGCGAGCCGAGTTCCGGTATCGGCCGCCCCTCCGGGGTGGGTAGGGGTCGAACAGCTGAACGCCGATTCCGCTGAGGACCAGACCGGTCGCGATGAGCAGCCCGTGAGGCATGACCAGACCGATGAACAGCAGGACCACGCCGATTCCCAGTACCCACCAAGCGCGGGTGTGCCGGTACTCGCGCGGCTTGGTCGGCCGACCGCTGGACAGGGAGCGCGCGAAGTGCGGGTCGTCCTGCTCGATTCGGGCCGCGAGATCGACGAGGCGCTTGTCGTCGGACTGGGGCACGTCTCCTCCTTCCCGAACGGTGGCAGCACGGGGAGACCTCCGACCGCCACCTGAAAAACACCTCCGGGCGTCGGTTCCATGACACCGACGCCGGGGGCGAAAAAGTGAGCCGTCGGCCCGCGAACCAGGGCCGACACTGGGGAGCTTGCCCGGGTGCCGAGGTCATCACCCGCCCGGTGCGAGTGGTTCGGCGGGGCCGGGTCCGCGTCCACTTCAAGGGTCGCCCGCCGGGTGCTTCGGGACCATCGGGGCCGGCCCTCATCTTCGTGGGGGTCGACGATGTACGTGGGGCGCCCGGACACCCACGGACCCGTGAAAAAATGGGGGCTGGCACGGATGGCGCACAGCTGGAACAGCGCTCACGCTGGGTCGTGGCGGCCCACGCGCCCGCGCCCCCGGAACCGACGGGCCGCCGGAGCGCTCCCGCCGCACCGGGAGCCTACGACAGACAGTACGTCAGACGGCGCACGGTGAGCAGGGGTGAGGAGGCGGTACCGGGTGCCACTGTTCTGGCGGATCTTCTTGCTGAACGCCGTCGTGCTGATCACGGCCACCGCCCTGCTGCTCGGACCGGTCACCGTCTCCACCCCGGTCCTGCTCACCGAGGCCGCCGTACTCACCGTGGGGCTGGCCGCCATGCTCTTCGCCAACGCGCTGCTGGTGCGCGTCGGTCTCGCCCCGCTGCAGCGCGTCACCCGCGCCATGTCCACCACCGACCTGCTCCGCCCGGGGCAGCGTCCCGAGGTCGCCGGGCGCGGGGAGATCGCCGAGCTGATCAGCACGTACAACACGATGCTCGACCGGCTGGAGGACGAACGCGCCACGAGCAGCGCACGCGCCCTCTCCGCACAGGAGGGCGAACGCCGCCGCATCGCCCAGGAACTGCACGACGAGGTCGGCCAGAGCCTCACCGCCGTCCTGCTCCAGCTCAAACGGGTCGCCGACCACGCCCCGGTGGAGCTGCGCGAGGAGCTGAGCCTGGTGCAGGAGACCACCCGGAGCAGCCTGGACGAGATCCGGCGCATCGCCCGCCGGCTGCGCCCCGGTGTCCTGGACGAACTCGGACTCGCCAGCGCCCTCAAGGCCCTCACCACCGAGTTCGGCGGCTCCACCGGCCTGATGGTCCAGCACCGCCTCGACCCCGACCTGCCCGACCTGGGGCCGGAGGCCGAACTGGTCCTCTACCGGGTGGCCCAGGAAGGGCTCACCAACATCGCCCGGCACGCGCAGGCCCGCCGCGCGGAGGTCTCCCTGCGCCGCACCCCCGCCGGAGTCGACCTCCAGGTCCGGGACGACGGCCACGGCATCGGTGCCGCGGCCGAGGGCGCCGGTATCCGGGGGATGCGTGAACGGGCCCTGCTCGTCGGCGCCGACCTCGATGTGGGCCCCGCTCCCGGCGGCGGGACCCGGGTGCGCCTCGCCGTACCCGTTCCCGTACGGGGCCCCGCGCCCGTGCGGGCCGTGCCGCCCGTGACCGCCGCTCCCGACCGGAAACGCTGAACATGACCGACCCGGCCCCCGCCAGCACCGCCACCGGCCCCGCCGAGGGCCCGACCCCCACCCGTATCCTCCTCGCCGACGACCACGCGCTGGTCCGCCGAGGCGTACGCCTCATCCTCGACGGCGAACCGGACCTGACCGTCGTCGCCGAGGCCGACAACGGGGCCGAAGCCATCGAGCAGGCCCGCGCCCACGAACCCGACCTGGCCATCCTCGACATCGCCATGCCCCGCCTGACCGGCCTCCAGGCGGCCCGCGAGCTCTCCCGCACCCTCCCGCAGACGCGGATCCTCATCCTGACCATGTACGACAACGAGCAGTTCTTCTTCGAGGCGCTCGGCGCCGGCGCCTCCGGGTACGTCCTCAAGTCCGTCGCCGACCGCGACCTGGTGGAGGCCTGCCGGGCCACCATGCGCGGCGAGCCGTTCCTCTACCCGGGCGCCGTCAACGCCCTCATCCGCAACTACCTCGAACTCGCCCGGGACGGCCGGAACCTGCCCGCCAAGGCCATCACGGACCGGGAGGAGGAGATCCTCAAACTGGTCGCCGAAGGGCACACCTCGCAGCAGATCGCCGACCTCCTCGTCATCAGCCCCAAGACAGTGGAGCGCCACCGTGCCAACCTGCTGGCCAAGCTCGACCTGAAGGACCGGCTGGAACTCACCCGGTACGCCATTCGCGTCGGTCTGATCGAGCCCTGACCGCCACCGGCGTCGACCCGGGCGCCCGAACCGGCCCTACCGCTCGGCCTCGGCGGGCAGGGGTTCCGCCTCCCCGCCGCGCCCGGTGTCCAGGTCGGGCGCGGGTCCGCCGTCCGGGGCGTCGGATGCGGGGCCGTGACCCGGGGCGTCGGGCGGGGGCCCGTGGTCGGACCGCCGCGCCTGTACGGCACGCAGGGCGCGCGCGAGCAGCTCGGCCCGTCCGGCGAGCACCGGGCCGAGGACGGCGAGGACGAGCACGTACCCGGCGATGAACGCGGTGAGCCGGCCGTCCAGCCCCGCGCCGGTGGCCATGGCGGCCAGGATCAGCGCGAACTCACCACGGGCGACGAGTGTGGTCGCGATGTCGGCGGCGATGTCGACGCCGTAGCGGTACAGGCGGGCGACCAGCAGGCCCGCGGCCAGGTTCATGGCGAGGGTCAGCGCCACGGCGACGGACACCGGACCGGCGACGGCGGCGATGTCGCCGGGGTCGATGGCCAGCCCGAAGGCGAAGAAGAAGATCGCGGCGAAGGCGTCGCGCAACGGATGCACCAGGCTGCGGATCCGGGGCGCGGAGGGGGTGCCGGCCACGATCAGACCGACCATGAACGCGCCGATGGCGTCGACGACCCCGAGCACCTCGGAGACGCCCGCGACCAGGATCGCGGTGCCGAGGAAGGTGACGACCAGCAACTCGTTGTCGCGCACGGCCAACAGCCGGCCGAAGAGCCGGCCGCCGAAGCGGGCGGCGATGGCGAGCACTATCAGGAAGCCGAACGCCCTGGCCGCCTGGAGCGCCATGTCCGTGAGGCCCTGGGCGTCGCTGAGGACGGGCTGCAGAGCGGCGAGATAGAGGGCGAGGAAGATGTCCTCGACGACGGTGACGCCGAGGATGAGGCGGGTCTCGGGCCGGCCGATGTGGCCCAGCTCGATGAGGATCTTCGTGACGATCGCCGAGGAGGAGATGCCCAGCACCCCGGCGAGCACCAGGGCCTCCCGTGCTCCCCAGCCGAGGGCGAACCCGAAGCCCAGTCCCGCACCGACGTTGAGCAGCAGGTAGACGCCGCCGGCGGTGAGCAGCCGTCTGCCGCCCCGTCTCAGATCGTCGAGGTGGAACTCCAGGCCCAGGTAGAAGAGCAGCAGGACGAGACCGAGTGCCGAGAGCATCCCGAAGTCGTGCGCGTCCTCGACCAGGACCGGGCCCGGGGTGTGCGGGCCGAGCAGAATGCCGGCGAGCATGAACAGGGGGATGGTCGGCAGCCCGATCCGGCTGCCGAGGCGGGCGAGGAACGCGGCGGCGAGGAAGGCGCCGCCCATGGCGAGCAGTGTGTCGGCATGTCCCACGGGTCACCACCTTCCACAGCACGGGAACGGAGCGTGATCTCATCGACCGAGCCGAGTGGGGACCGCTCCTTCGCGTCGATGGGGGTTCTTCGCCATACGGGGTTGCGGTCGGTGCGTCGAGGAACAAGAGGTCCGAGAGCCTCTTCTCGCCTTTCCACGCTCACATCCGACTCCATGCGACGACCATCCGTGGCGCCACTCATATCGGATGGAGGGTGACACCCACATGAGGTCCCGGCCCGTCCCGCGATCTGCTTGTCAGACTTGAGCCAGTTCAGTGGCCCGCGGCCCCGCGGTCCCCGTCCTTCCCAGGAGCGCGTCGATGTCCCACCCGTACGTCCTGTTGTCCGCCGCCGTCTCCCTGGACGGCTACCTCGACGACACCGGCCCCGAGCGGCTGCTGCTGTCCGGCCCGGCCGACTTCGACCGGGTCGACGAGGTACGGGCGTCGGTCGACGCGATCCTGATCGGCGCCGGCACGATCCGTGCCGACAACCCCCGCCTGCTGGTCAACTCGCCCGAGCGGCGGGCCGCCCGGGTCGCCGAGGGCCGGCCCGAGTACCCGCTGAAGGTCACGGTCAGCGGCTCCGGCGACCTGGACCCGGCGGCGCGGTTCTGGCACACCGGCGGCGAGAAGGTCCTCTACACGACCGACGAGGGCGCCGAACGCGCCCGCGCGCACGGCCTCGCCACCGACGTCGTACCGCTCGGGGCCGCACTCGACTGGCGGCGGCTCCTCACGCACCTGTACGACGTGTACGGCGTCCGGCGGCTCATGGTGGAGGGCGGCGGCCTGATCCACACCCAGCTCCTCACCCAGGGCCTCGCCGACGAGCTCCAGTTGGTCCTCGCCCCGCTCTTCGTCGGCGACCCGGACGCCGCCCGCCTCTTCGGCCCCGGTGCCTACCAGGGCGGCCGGCTGCGGCTGCTGGAGACCCGCCCGGTCGGCGACGTCGTCCTCATGCGCTACGAGCCCACCGCCCCCGGCACCGGCCCGCTCCCCGTCGCCGCCGACCACCACTGGCTGGCCCTCGCCTGTGAACTGGCGGCTCAGTGCCCGCCGTCGGAGACGGCCTTCAGCGTGGGCGCGGTGGTGGTCGCGGCCGACGGCACCGAGCTGGCCCGCGGCCACTCCCGGGAGGGCGGTGATCCGGTGGTGCACGCCGAGGAGGCCGCCCTCGCCAAGGCCGACCCCACGGATCCGCGGCTCGCGACCGCCACCGTGTACTCCAGCCTGGAACCCTGCGCGCGTCGCGCCTCGCGTCCGGCGCCCTGCGCGCGGCTGATCCTGGACGCGGGGGTACGGCGGGTGGTCACCGCCTGGCGGGAGCCGGACACCTTCGTGGCGGACGCCGACGGCAGCGGAGTGCTGGCCGCCGGGGGAGCCCAGGTCGTCGTACTGCCCGAGCACGAGGAGGCCGCCACGGCGCCGAACGGTCATCTGATCGGCCGGTGACGCGGGGGTCGGCGGCAAGCGGCGACAAGGAGTGTGCGGAGTGTCCCCCGCATGCCGTATGCTGGTGACACAACGACGCGGGGTGGAGCAGCTCGGTAGCTCGCTGGGCTCATAACCCAGAGGTCGCAGGTTCAAATCCTGTCCCCGCTACTGAAGGCCGAGGGCCGGAACCCGAAAGGGTTCCGGCCCTCGGCCGTTCTCGGCTTCCGCCCCGTCGTCCTGGCTTCCGCGCCGTTGTCACGCCAGGTGATCGGACCACCGCGCTGCGCATAACAACTGATAAACCGTCAGTTTCAATGTGACGTGCGAGGCAGAGTCAACTCGCCCGTTTTTGCCCGGCCGTGGCGCTTAAGTCCGTGTGGAAATCGTTAACGATCAAGAGGAACGGCTTGGAATCCGACCCCTACCTCTATTAACGTTCGATAACGCAGCGCGGTCGTCCCAGCCGTCACACGAGTCGGCTCCGTGCGCACGCGCCGAATCCCGCAAGGGAACCGGGGAACCAACATCTTGGGGTGAATCGCGTGGATGCCCCCGTGGAGACACGGAGGGTATACGCGCGTAGGAGACCTTCCTGCTCCGAACCCGTCAGCTAACCCGGTAGGCGAGAAGGAAGGAAAGGAGTACGCCCACGTGGCGTCGAACCGGCCTGCTCCCGAGGCCCCCTTCATGCCGAGCCAGTACGACGGCGACACCTTCGTCTACGGCGGCGTCCGCCCCGGCGAGGCCCCCTTCGAGGAGTGGAACCCCACCGAGGAGTCCGTCCGCCCCGTGCGCGGTCGGCACCGCGTCGGCAAGCAGCGCGGCGGAGGCCTCGCCCGCAGCTCCACGGTCCTGGGCGTCGGTGTCATAGCCGCCGTCGCCGGCGGTGGCATGGCCAGCGCCCAGTCCGGCAAGCCGCCGGTCTCGATCTCGATGCCGGACCTTCCCTCTGTCGGTTCCCTCATCTCCGGTGAGGAAACCCCCGAGGGTTCCGCCACCGCGCTCAGCGACATCGGTGTGGTCGCCGACGAGGCCACCGAGCAGGGCGCCTCCGACGCCGGCGAGGCGCTGCACGCCCGGATCATGGCCCAGGTCGAGCAGCAGCAGAGCCAGGCCGAGGACAAGGCCGCCGCCGAGGCCGCCGCCGCCGCGGAGAAGGAGGCCAAGGAGAAGGCCGCCGCCGCGAAGAAGGAGGCGGAGGAGAAGGCCGCCGAGGCGAAGCGGAAGGCCGCCGAGGAGAAGCGGAAGGCGGAGGAGGAGGCCAAGAAGAAGGCCGAGGCCGAGCGCCTCGCCGAGCTGGCCCGGCAGTACGCGCTGCCCACCTCCTCGTACACCGTCTCCTCGACCTTCGGTCAGGCCGGCGCCTACTGGTCCTCCGGCCAGCACACCGGCCTGGACTTCGCCGCTCCCACGGGCACGCTGATCAAGGCGGTCCACACCGGCACGATCACCTCCGCCGGCTGGGACGGCTCCTACGGCTACAAGACCGTGCTGACGCTCGACGACGGCACCGAGATCTGGTACGCCCACCAGTCCTCCATCAACGTCAGCGTCGGCCAGCAGGTCAACACCGGCGACGTGATCGGACGCGTCGGCTCCACCGGCAACTCCACCGGTGCCCACCTCCACCTGGAGGTCCACACCGCCGGCGGCGCGGGCATCGACCCGATGGCCTGGCTCCAGTCGAAGGGCCTCACCGTCTGAGACGACCACAGTCCCGGCAGTCCTGACGACGACCCCCCGACGTCAGGGCTGCCGGTCAGGCGTTTCAGGGGTGGTACGGGTATGTGTACGGGTTCGGCCGGTACGCGGAATGCCCGTGGTACGCGGGGTGCGGGGCATACGCGAGGCTCGTCGCACCGTGCATGCCGTACACGCCGTACGCACCGTGCACCGGCCAGGGCGGCACAGGCGGCGCGGTGGCGCGGGCCGCGTGCTCCAGGGCCGGGCGGGCCGCGTCGCGGCGGCGCCACAGTTCCCGCAGCAGCTCCCCCTCCTGTGCGGCGAAGTCCGTGCCCACGCGGCCGCGGCGTGCCCGGTGCCGCAGGAACGCCAGGGACGTCGCGTACGCCTCGTACCGCGCCACCGTCCGTGCCGCCGCCCGGCCCCCGTGCCGGCGCGCGTACCGCCGGGCGACGCGCCGGGCCCGCATCGAGCCGAGTGCGAACGGCTGGGCCGGGCTCAGCCAGCCGGCGGCCACGTACACGGGCAGTTCCGTGCGCACGGTCCGCAGCTCGCGCTGCCGCGTCCACACCACCAGCCAGGTCAGCAGGCCGAACGACGGCACCATGAACGCCCCGTACACGGCGAAGAAGCCGTACTCGCCGAGGACCGAGGAGCCGTTCCACAGCGCGTGCATGCCCATCGCGAGCAGCAGGCCGCCCAGCGGCGGCAGGACGCGCCACAGGCGCCGGCGTTCGGTGGCGAGCGCGGAGATGCCGAAGCCGATGCCGGTGAGCACGGTGAAGAGCGGGTGCGCGAACGGCGACATCACGACGCGGACGAAGAAGGTCGCCGCGGTGACGGAGGCGACACCGCTGCCGCCGGTGAGCTGGTCGGTGCCGAAGGCGTTGCCCAGGTAGAGGATGTTCTCGGTGAAGGCGAAGCCGGTGGCGGTGACCCCGGCTGTCACCACGCCGTCGAGGATCCCGGTGAAGTCGCGTCTGCGGAAGAGGAAGACCAGCAGGACGGCGGCGGCCTTCGCCGACTCCTCCACTATGGGGGCTATGACGGTCGCGCCGAGGGTGTCGGCGCGGGACGGGTCCGCCGTCTCCGTCGCTATCCACTGGGTGGCGAAGCTGTTGGCGACGATCGCCATCAGCGCGGCGGCGCAGGCGCCCCACGCGAAGGAGAAGACGAGGTTGCGCCAGGGGCCCGGTGCGACACGGTCCAGCCAGCGGAAGGCGGCTATGAGCAGCGGCACCGGGAGGACGGCGAGGCCGAGGCCGACCAGGAAGCCCTCCGTGCCGGTCTGCTCGCGGACCAGACCCAGGATGACCAGGCCGGAGAGCGCGAGGAGGGCGATCAGCGCCCCGTAGCGCACCCAGGGCCGCTGCCACCAGTGCACGTGCCCCGGGGCCCGCCCGGACGGCCCGGCGGGGTGTGCCACCGCGCCGGGCTGTGTCGGATACGGACGGCTGGTGTCCACGGCATTGACCCTAACGAGGGAAGGGCGCTGCCCGCAGGTACGCCGGGTGGGCTCAGGGGCGGGTGGGGGATTGCCCGGTGGGTCGGCCACCGGGCCGGTCGTCGTGTGGTACGCGACGGAACAGCAGGTCGTTCACCACATGGCCCTTCTCCAGCCCCTGCCCCTCGAAACGGGTCAGCGGGCGGAACTCCGGACGCGGCGCGAAACCACCGTCCGCCACGGTGTTCTCGAAGGCGGGATGGGCGGTCAGCACCTCGAGCATCTGCTGGGCGTACGGCTCCCAGTCGGTGGCGCAGTGCACGACCGCGCCCGGTGCCAGACGGGTCGCGGCGAGGGTGAGGAAGTCGGGCTGGATCAGCCGGCGCTTGTGGTGCCGCTTCTTGGGCCAGGGGTCGGGGAAGAAGACGCGCAGCCCGCTCAGGGAGTCGGGGGTGATCATCTCGCGGAGCAGGATGATCGCGTCGCCGTTGCCGACGCGCACGTTGTCCAGGCCGTGCTGGTCGGCGAGGTTGAGCAGATGGCCCTGGCCGGGTGTGTGGACGTCCACGGCGAGGATGTTGGTGCCGGGGTCGGCGGCGGCCATGCGCACGGTGGCCTCACCCATGCCGAAGCCGATCTCGAGGACGACGGGGCGGTCGTTGCCGAAGAAGTCGGCGAGGTCGAGCGGGCGGCGCCCGTCGACGTCGAAGCCCCACCGGTGCCACAGCCGCTGCAGCGCGTCCGCCTGCCCGGCGGTGACCCGGCTCCGACGCGGCTGGAAACTCCGGATCCGCCGCTCGAAGTGCGACCCGGCGGGATCGGCCTTCGGACCGTCGGGGAAGCGGGGCTCCCCCCTCTCCCGGGTACGGCGGATCGACACACCGGGCGCGTGCTCGGCGTGCGGGGCTGCGGAGGTGTTCAAGGAGTCAGACACAGTGCTCTCGATTTTACGGCGGCCCGCACGGCGGCCCTCAGGGTGACTCCGTGATCGCGTCGGCGCCCCGCCGCGTCGGATCGGCCAGGGCGGCCAGCGCTCGGCGGGCGATCTCCCGGCCGATGGGCAGGGATGCCGTCGCGGCGGGGGAGGGGGCGTTGAGCACGTGGATCGCGCGGGGGGCCTCCCGGATCAGGAAGTCGTCGGCCAGGGTGCCGTCCCGCAGGACGGCCTGCGCCCGCACGCCGGCCGGGGCGGGGAGCAGGTCGGCCTCCCGGACCGCGGGCAGGAGCCGGCGGACCGCCTCGGTGAAGGCCTGCCGGGACAGGGAGCGGTGCAGTTCACCCGCGCCGTGCCGCCAGTGGCGGCGGGCCAGGTGCCGGGAGCCCGGCCAGGCCAGGGTGGCGGCCAGCTCGCGCGGGCGGACCGTGCGCCGGTCGTAGCCCTCGCGGGCCAGCGCCGGCACGGCGTTGGGGCCGACGTGGACGCCGCCGTCGATGCCGCGCGTGAGGTGGACACCGAGGAACGGGAACGCCGGGTCGGGCACCGGGTAGACCAGGCCGCGGATCAGCTCCGGCCGGGTCAGCTCGTAGTACTCGCCGCGGAACGGCACGATGCGCATGCCGGGATCGTCACCGGTGAGGCGGGCGATCTCGTCGCAGTACAGCCCGGCGCAGTTCACCAGGACCCGGCCGCGCACGACGTCCCCGGCGGCGGTCAGGGCCGCGACGCCCAGTTCCGGGCGGCGGTCGACGCGGACGACCCGCGCGCCGTAGCGGATCTCCGCGCCGGAAGCCTCCGCCAGGTGGCGGGCCACCGCCGCGAAGTCGCAGACGCCGGTGGTGCCGACGTGGATGGCGGCCAGGCCCTCGACCTCCGGCTCGTACTCGGCGATCTGCGCCGCGCCCAGTTCGCGGACCGTCAGCCCGTTCTCCCGGCCGCGCTGGGCCAGGGCGTGCAGACGGGGCAGTTCGTCCCGGTCGGTGGCGACGATCAGCTTGCCCGTCACGGCGTGCGGGATGCCGTACTCCGCGCAGAACTTGACCATCTCCGCCGCGCCCCGCACCGCGTACCGCGCCTTGAGGGAGCCGGGTCGGTAGTAGATGCCGCTGTGGATGACGCCGCTGTTGCGGCCCGTTTGGTGCCGGGCGGGACCGGGCTCCTTCTCCAGCACCGTGACCCGCGTGCCCGGCGCCGCGCGGGTGATCGCGTACGCCGTCGACAGGCCGACGATGCCGCCGCCGATCACCAGCACGTCGCAGTCGTACGACCGCACCACTCGCACCACCTCCCGCTCCCGATAGTGCACCACGCCACTGACAACGCCCGTGAACCCGGAGGCGTCGGGACGTCGGCCTCGGCGAGGCGGCCCCGGTGGCCCGGTCGGGCGGGGCTCAGGCGGGTGTCATCAGCAGCGGCCGGGCCCGCTCGCGCAGCTCGACCACGCGGGGTTCGTCGCCGTAGGGCTCCAGGCGGTGCAGGAGGTCCTTGACGTACTCGGTGGTGCGGGCGGACGAGATGCGGCCGGCCACCTCCACCGCGCGCACACCCTGCTCGCAGGCGGCGTCCAGGTTGCCCGACTCCAGTTCGGCGACCGCCGAGACGACGAGCCGCAGGCCGTGCGAGCGCACGAACTCCTCCGTCGGCCGCGACAGCGCCTGCTCGGTGAAGCGGCGGACCTGGCGGGGCGCCTTCAGATCGCGGTAGCACTCCGCGGCGTCGGCGGCGAACCGGTCGTAGGAGTAGAAGCCGAGCCAGACCGGGTCGCTGTCGCCGGGGCGGGAACGTTCCAGCCAGCCCTCGGCCGACTTCAGGGCCGCGCCGGCCGCCGGGGCGTCACCCGCGCGTGCGTGCGCGCGTGCCTCCACGAGCCGGAAGAAGCTCATGGTGCGGGCCGTGGCCAGGCCGCGGTTGCGCTCCAGCGCGGCCTGGGCGAGATCGACGCCCTCGTCGCCGAAACCGCGGTAGGTGGCCTGGAGGGACATGGAGGCCAGAACGTATCCCCCCAGGGGGACGTCGGCCGCGGCTCGGGCCAGGCGTAGGGCCTGGATGTAGTAGCGCTGGGCGGCCTCCTGTTGGCCGGTGTCGAAGGCCATCCAGCCGGCGAGCCGGGTGAGTTCGGCGGACGCGCCGAACAGGGCGCGGCCGACGTCGTCGGCGTAGGAGCCCAGCAGCAGCGGCGCCGCCTCCACCCGCAGGCACTCGGGGACCATCGAGGAACGCCAGTCGCCGCCGCCGTACTTGGAGTCCCAGCGCCGCGCGTCCTCGGCCGCCTCGCGCAGTTTGCGCACATCGCTGTGGCCGACCTTGGCCGGTGCGGCCGAGCCCTCCGCCGGGCTCACCTCACGCGCGACCGAACTGTCGGCCGGGGTTATCAGCCAGCGAGAGGCAGGCGTCGCGTACGCGCTCACCGCGAACGATCCGGCGAGCGACTGCCAGATGCCGCCGGACCCCGCTCTGCGGCCGGCCAGGTCCAGCCGGTACAGCTCGGTGGCGGACTTCACCGCCTGTCCGACGTCCCGGGGGAAGGCGAGGCCCACTTCGGGCGCGGGATCCGCGTCCGCCAGGCCGATCTCGTGGAGCGGCACCGGGCGGCCGAGTTTCTGGCCGATGGCGGCGGCGATCAGGTGCGGCGCCGTGCCCTGTGGCACCATCCCCTTCGACACCCAGCGCGCCACCGACGTTTTGTCGTAGCGCAAGGTCAATCCGCGTTGGGCGCCAAGGTCGTTGACGCGCCGCGCGAGGCCCGCGTTGGAGATTCCCGCGAGGGCGAGAACGGTGCCGAGTTTTTCGTTCGGCCCGCGTTGCTCCCTGGACATGCGCCACCCCTCGACACAGACGGCTGCCGCTCTGGCATAACCCGGCGGCATTCGTAAACCCAGCGTAGTTCGCCGCATCCCAAGCGTTAAGGGGCATTCTTCCGGATGGCGGGATTGTGGTCCGTACTGAAGTACGGGTCCGATACGCGCGGTTGCGGCATGCTCCCGGCGTGTGGCCGTGCGCCCGTGTGTGCGCTCTACTCCGGCCACGGCGGGAGCGGTTCCATGGTCGGGCGTGGGTCGGCCCGCTGTACTGGATCCAGCGGGCTGGGGGACACCGCCGCCTTCATCCCCGCGGGCGGCGGAGACGGTCCGGGAGGTGTACTCCGCCTCCCGGACCGTGCGACCGTTCAGCGGTGCGCAGAGCCTGTACGGAGCGTGTTCGAGGTTGTCCTCGCATCTCCGAATTGGCCGAAAATCGACCCCCGCATTCGAGGGCTGTCACCGTGTCTATCCTGGCAGTTGAGGGCGCGTTGGAGGTTTTTGGGGCGCGCTGGGGGGCGCATTCGCGTCGCGCTGGTGGGGGCGGGTGCGCGGCCGCGATCGGGTGATCTCCTTGCGTCGGGCGGACGTTCGGAGCGGGGTGGGTGTATCCGCCGGGGCGCATTCGACGGAGCGCATGCGGCACCGGCACCCCTCTTGAGCGCCTCCTTCATGGCAGCATGGTGAACCGGTGCGCACGGCGCACTTGTTGTCCACAGCCTGTGGAGGCGTCGATGCGGTGGTTGGTGGGATGGAGCAGCACCGCCGCGGGTGCCCTGGCGTTCGGCTCCGCCGGCGTCGCCGGGTCCGACGGCGAGACCGTGCAGCCGGTGGGTTCGCAACCGTTGTGGGGCGACCCCGATCCACTGTGGGCGGTCGGCGACTGGCGCCCCGACGAGGTGCGGGTGGTGTCCGCCGACGCCGAGACCCGGATCGCCGTCCTCGGCACCTGCGGCGCCACCGACGAGCAGCTGCGCGTCGCCCTGTTCGCCGCGCGCGGCGGCGCGCTCCGCCATCTGACCGCCTGGCCGGGCAGCTACACCGCCGTTGTGCGGGTGGGCCGCCGGATCACCGTCTGCGGCGACCTCGCGGGCGCCCGGCCGGTGTTCCACACCCCCTGGGAGGGCGGCACGGCGTTCGCGACCGCCGCGCTCCCGCTCGCCGACCTCGTCGAGGCCAACCTCGACTTCGGTCACCTCGCCGCGCTCCTCGCCGCCCCCGACGTACCGGCCGCGCTGTACGACTCCACACCGTACGACGGCGTGAAACGCGTTCCGCCGGGGCACGCGCTGATCCTGCGCGCCGGGGCGCGCGAGATCGCCGGGTACGAGCCGGTCGCCTCGCTCGCCGTCGCCGCGCCTCCCGCCGACCCCGACAGCGCGGTGGACGCCGTCCGGGACGCGTTGGTCGAGGCGGTACGCACCCGGCTCGCCGCACCCCGCCACGTCCCCGGCGCCGACATCGACCCCGGCCCGGTCCCGGGCATGGGGCCCGCCGAACGGCGCGCGGCGCGCGGGATGCCGGTGCCCGGGATCGGGGCCGACCTGTCGGGCGGGCCCGCGTCCGGGACGCTGGCGCTGCTCGCCGCCGGGCTGCCGGGCATGCCGGGGACCGTGCTGGGGCACGGCACGGGGGCGGGGGAACGACTGCTCGCCGTCACCTTCAACGATCTCGCGGGGGGCTCCGCGGGTGGTCCGGCCGGTGGTCCGCTCGATGGGCGGGAGGACGAACTGGCGCGGGCCGGGGCGCTGGCCGCCAACCCCCGTCTGCACCACGTGGTGGTCGCGGGCGGCGAGGACACCCTGCCGTACGCGGATCTGGACGGGCCGCTGACGGACGAGCCGGGACCCTCCCTCGTGATCGCGGCCCGGCACCGGGCGCGGCTGGCGGCGGGCAGCGCGGACCACTTCACCGGGTACGGGGCCCGGCAGGTGCTCGACGCACATCCCGCCCGGCTCGCCGACCTGCTGATGGACCGCAAGCGCCGTCACCTCGTACGGCCCGTCGCCGCGCTGGCCAAGGCGGACGGGTCCGTGATGGTGCCCGCGCGGGTGTACGCCGCGGCCCGGCGCCTCGCCCGTACGCCCTACCGCACGGGGCTGGAGAACCTCGCGGAGCGACTGCTGCGCCACCGGTTGGACGACGAGGCCCCCGGGGGTGCGGCGGACGCCTCGCTGGCCGCGCTCAGCTGGGGAAGACCCGGGCCGGCTGCGCGCTGGCTGACCGGTGAGGCGCTCGCTGAAGTATCGGTTCGCCTCCAGGCGTCGACGAGCCGGTCCGAGGTGGGGCCGGGGCAGCGGCCCGGTGACTTCCGCGCGCGTGCGGCACTGGCCCGGCACGCGGCGGACCTGCGGGTGCTGGAACAGGCCGCCGAGGTCCGCTTCCAGCGGCTGCACACGCCGTTCCTCGACAACCAGGTCGTCCGCGCGTGCCGGGCGCTGCCCGAGGCGCTGCGGGTGCGGCCGGGGGCGCGCGCCGCGATCCTGCGGACCGTGCTGGAAGGTGCGGGCGTGCGGGAGTTGCCCGCAGGGTGGGGCGCGCCGACCCAGGCGACCACGGCGGCCGCGGCGCGGACCGGGCTGCGGGTGGCCGCGGACACGCTGATGGCGCTGTTCGACACGCCGCTGCTGGCGGAGGCGGGACTGGTCGAGGCCCGGGTGGTGCGCAAGGCGCTGCGCGCGGCGGCGGAAGGCGAGCCGCTGCCGCTGGACGGGCTGGCGGACCTGGTCTCCCTGGAACTGTGGCTGCGGCGGCTGCTGGCCCGGCGGGGCACCTGCTGGACGGGCACGCCCGGGCGGCAGCGCGCGGTCCCCGAGGGCATCGCTCCACAACGAGGGGCGCTGGCCCGCGGGGCTTGAGCGGAGCCCTGCTTGTGGGGACCCCCACGAGCGGGCCCCCACGAGCGGGCCCCACAAGAGGGGGCGCCCCCACCACTTCCGCTCACCTGCGGTGCAGAGGCGCCGCCCGGTTTCCTGCGACCTGCTCCGCCGGACAGACCCGGCCCCGCCCCCCCCCGGTTCAGACAGGGGGTCTTACGCGTCTCACTCCGGGCGGGAGCGCAGGCCCTCCAGCAGGATGTCCAGCAGACGTGCCGAGGCAGCCGCCTGCTGCGCCGGGTCCGGCAGTGAGGGCGCGGCCGTGGCGATCACCAGGAGCACGTCCGACACCGACACGTCCGGCCGCAGTGCGCCCGTCTCGCGGGCCCGCTCCACCAGCCGGCCGACGACGTCGAGGAGTTGTGCCGCGCCGGCGTCGTCCTCCGTGCTGCCGGACGACGGTTCCCCGGACACCAGCCGCAGCTCACCCGCCGCATGCTGCGCCCGCTGCTGCGGCACCCGCGCGTGGTCCGCCACGCCGTGCTCGTCCGCCACCCCCACCCGCAGCACCTGCGGCGGCAGCAGCCGCCCGGCGCCCGAGTCGACCGACGTGCGCAGGAAGCGGGACAGCGCCGACCACGGCCCGTCCTCCTGACCGAGCGCCGCACGCGCCTGGTCGGTCAGCCGGGAGATCTCCTCCTCGGCTATCCGCCGCACCAGGACGTCCTTGCTCGGGAAGCGCCGGTACACCGTGCCCACACCGACCCGTGCCCGGCGTGCCACGTCCTCCATCGGCGCGCCGTAGCCCAGCTCGCCGAAGACCTCGCGGGCCGCACGCAGCACGTGCTCCAGATTGCGCTGGGCGTCCACGCGCAGCGGTGCCGTGCGCGGCCCGCCCGCGGGTCCGTGGCCCGACGGCGCGCTCAGCGCGGCGCCGGGCGCGACAGCGGACGCGGAAGACCAATGAGAATCCTGAACATGCATACGCTTTCCCCCGGTGATGATGACGTCTCCCCCCGGAGACTCCCCGCCATAGATGGCTGGGGTTCGAGGGACATGCCCGGTGGCCGGCTCCGCCCGTCGCGGACCCGAAGAGCGCATCCCCCTACACCCCGTCGACGTAAGAACATAGTTGAGTGAGGGTCAATTCAGAAGGGGTAGTTCCGCACGGAGCGCCCCCCGATCGGAGTACAGGGCGCATTGATCACGAATGCGCCCCCGGGACGACGCCGGGAAAACACCCCTGACCTGCGCACACGCCGTTCGGTCGGGTCATCCGGCCCCTCCGGCCCGTTCACGACCTCCGGTCACACAATCCGTCGGGGCTGTGGACAAACGCGAGCGACGGGTGCGTCATGGGATGGTGAAGGAACGTGCGCGCATTCTCGTTGTCGGCGGCGGATACGTCGGGATGTACACGGCCCTGCGCCTGCAGCGGAAGCTGAAACGGGAACTCTCCCGGGGCGCCGTCGAGATCACCGTGGTCACACCGGACCCGTACATGACGTACCAGCCCTTCCTCCCGGAAGCGGCCGCCGGTGCCATTTCTCCTCGGCATGTCGTCGTACCGCTGCGTCGTGTCCTCGACCGGTGCCACATCGTCATCGGCGAGGTCACCGCCCTCGACCACGCCGCCCGCACCGCCACCGTCGCCACGCTCGCCAGCGAGGAGGAGGGCAGCGGCGGCGGCCGGCCGATGGCGTACGACGAACTCGTCCTCGCGCCCGGCTCCGTCTCGCGCACCCTGCCGATCCCCGGTCTCGCCGACCACGCCATCGGCTTCAAGACCCTCGAGGAGGCCATCGGGCTGCGCAACCACGTCCTCGAACAGATGGACATCGCCTCCTCCACCCGCGACCCCGACGTCCGCGACGCGGCCCTCACCTTCGTCTTCGTCGGCGGCGGCTACGCGGGCGTCGAGGCACTCGGCGAACTGGAGGACATGGCCCGCTACGCCACGCGGTACTACCACAACCTCCGCCCCGAGGACATGAAGTGGATCCTCGTCGAGGCCTCGAACCGCATCCTGCCCGAGGTCGGCGAGGCGATGGGCCGGTACACGGTCAGCGAACTGCGCCGCCGCAACATCGACGTACGCCTCGAGACCCGCCTCGAGTCCTGTGCCGACCGCGTCGCCGTGCTCAGCGACGGCGCCCGGTTCCCCACCCGCACCGTCGTGTGGACCGCCGGGGTCAAACCGCATCCCGTCCTCGCCGCCACCGACCTGGCGCGCGACGAGCGCGGGCGGCTGAAGTGCACCGCCGAACTCGCCGTGGAGGGCACCACGCACGCGTGGGCCGCGGGCGACGCCGCCGCCGTCCCCGACGTCACCTCGAAGGAGCCCGGCCGGGAGTGCGCTCCCAACGCGCAGCACGCACTCCGCCAGGCCAGGCTCCTCGCCGACAACGTCGTGCACTCCCTGCGCGGCGAACCCCTGGGGAAATACGCCCACTCCTACGCCGGGTCGGTCGCCTCCCTGGGACTGCACAAGGGCGTCGCCCACGTCTACGGGCGCAAACTCAAGGGCTATCCCGCCTGGTTCATGCACCGCACCTACCACCTGAGCCGCGTCCCCACCTTCAACCGCAAGGCGCGCGTGGCCGCCGAATGGACCCTCGCCGGGCTCTTCAAACGGGAGATCGTCTCCCTGGGTTCACTCGAACACCCGCGGGCCGAGTTCGAACTGGCGGCCGGTGGAAAGCCTTCTCAGGACCCCCCGCACACCCCGAAGGGGTCGTCCTGACCGGGCCCAGGAACTCCACCGACCGGCCCGACGTCTGACGGATGTCGGCCCGGTCGGCAGCCTGCCAGACTGGTCCACCACCGAGGGCGGCCGTCCGTCCCCGGTGCGGCCCCGGGACCCCGGCCGGTCCCGGTTTCCGGCCGCCGACAACTACACGAGGCAAGGATTCGTGAACTTCACGCGCTGGAGCGCCCGGCTCCCCGGAACGCAGCGCCGCGCCGCAGAGCGCAGCGAGCACACGGTCTCCCCGGACCGGCGGGGAGAGGGCTCCGTGCCCGCCGCCCGCGCCGGACAATCCGCCGACCAGCCACCGCCCGTGCCCGCCGTCGACGACCTCAGGGTGCGCGAGGTCCTCGACCACGTCCCCTCCCTCGTCGCCCTGGTGCACGGCCCCGACCACCGCATCGCCTACGTCAACGACGCCTACACGGCCGCCTTCGGCCCCCGCCCGGTCGGCGCCCCCGCGCGAGGAGCGCTCCCGGAGCTCGACGAACTCGGCCTGCTGCCCCTTCTCGACCAGGTCCTGCGCAGCGGCAGGCCCCGCACGGTCAAGTCCCGCAAGGCCCCCGACGGCCGCTCCTACACCTTCACCTGCACCCCGGTCACCGACGGTCACGCCGACGGGGCCGAGGGCGGCGGACGCGGCCGTGGCGGCCGCGGGCGCGGTGTGCTGGTCTTCGCCACCGACGTCACCGACCACGCCGAGGCCGCGGAACGACTGCGCGCGAGCGAACGCCGCCAGCGCGAGACCGCCGTCACCCTCCAGCGCTCCCTCCTCCCGCAGGAACTCGAGGAGCCCGACGACCTGCGGGTCGCCGCCACCTACCACCCCGGCGGCACCGAGGCCGCGGTCGGCGGCGACTGGTACGACGTGATCACCCTCGGTGGCGGGCGCACCGCCCTGGTCATCGGCGACGTCATGGGTCGGGGCGTCCGCGCGGCGGCCGTCATGGGTCAGCTCCGCACGGCGGTGCGCGCCTACGCCCGCCTCGACCTCCCCCCGCACGAGGTCCTCCAACTGCTCGACGGCCTCGCCATGGAGATCGACGCCAACCAGATCGCCACGTGCGCGTACGCCATCCACGACCCCAACGACGGCACCCTCGTCTACGCCTCCGCCGGCCACCTGCCCATCCTGGTCCGCGACGAGCAGGGCACCGTCCAGCGCGCCGACGAGCCGACCGGGCCCCCGCTCGGCACCGGCGGCTGGGTGCATTCCTCCGGCTCGATCCCGCTGGGCCCCGGCTCCACGGCCGTCCTCTACACGGACGGCCTGGTCGAGCGCCGCGACGAGGACCTCGACGAGGGCATCGCGGCCCTGGAGCGCGCCCTGGCCGGCGCGACCGGCACCCCCCAGGTGGTCTGCGACCGCCTGGTCCGCTCGGCGGGGGTGACCCCGGACCACGACGACGACGTCGCCGTGCTGGTGCTCCAGCACCCCGCCCGCAAGGGCCAGGAGAGCGAACTCTTCCGCAACGCGGCCCTGGAGCTGCTGGGCGGCGTCGAAGCGGCCCCACGCGCGCGTGCCTTCGCCTCCGGTGTGCTGACCAGCTGGCGGTTCCCCGCCGACCTGCACGACCTGGGCGTCCTGGCCGCCAGCGAACTCGTCGCCAACTCCCTCCAGCACGGCACACCGCCCATGCGGCTGCGCCTGCGCCGCACCGACCGCCGGCTGATCGTCGAGGTCACCGACGGCGACGACCACCTCCCGAGGCGCCGCCGCGCGGAACCCGCCGACGAGTCCGGCCGGGGCATCGCCATCGTCGCGACGATCGCCTCCAACTGGGGAAGCAGGCGCACCCCGGGCGGCGGCAAGGCCGTCTGGTGCGAGTTCGCCCTGCCGAAACCGACGGGTTCGTAGAGCGGCCGACCCTGACGAGCCGGGTACGTCAGGCAGTTGCCGGAGCCTGCTCCGCCGCGGCGCCGCCGCCCTGCGTCACCACCAGGCTCCGCGCCACCGACGGCTGGTTCTGCACGTCCGTGAGCTGTCGGCCCAGCCGCAGCGCGAGCACGGTGATCCCCAGTGAGACCAGTACGAAGACCACGATGTACGGCGCGTGCAACGAGGCACCCATCGGCCCGCCCACCGCCGGACCGATGGCCAGCGCGAGCTGCTTCACCAGGGCGAAAGCCGCGTTGTACTGCCCCGCGAGACCGGTCGGCGCGAGATCCGCGACCAGCGGGGCGAGCGTCGGCGACAGCAACGACTCACCCAGTCCGAACAGCGCGTACGTCGAGATGAAGGCGGCGGTGGCCATCGCCTGGCTGCCGTTGCCGAGGCCCGCGTACCCGGCCACGGCCCACGCCACGGCCCAGAGCAGCCCCACCGACGCGATCACGCGGGTGCGCCTGCGGCGCTCCACGAACCGCAGCACCAGGAACTGCGCGATCACGATGGCCAGCGTGTTCGCCGCCAGCGCCGTCCCCAGGGTCGACGGCGAGAGGCCGGCCGCCTCGACCCCGTACGCGCTCAGTCCCGACTCGAACTGCCCGTAGCAGGCGAAGAACACCACGAAGCCCAGGACGCACAGCTGCACCATGGCCCGGTTGCCCATCAGCTGCTTCCAGTTGCCCTTCGCCGATGCCGTCGGAGCGCCCGCGACCCGCGGCGAGTGCGGCATCCGCACCGTGGCCATCACCCCGACCAGCAGCAGGAACATCGCCGCCTCGATCGAGAACAGCAGCGTGAAGGAGCCGGGTTTCGTGGTGTCGACGAGGTGCCCGCCGATGAGACCGCCGATCCCGAGCCCGAGATTCTGCAGGAAGAACTGCATGGCGAACGCCCGCGACCGGGTCTCCGCGGTGGAGCAGTCCACGATCATCGTCGCCAGCGCCGGCTGCATCACGGCCTGCCCGGCCCCGAGCACCGCCGCCGACAGCAGCACGGTCGGCGCGCCGCCCGACAAGCCCAGGCTCAGCGCGCCGACGGCAGCCGTGAACAGGGCGACGAGCAGCACCGGCAGCGGGCCCCGCCGGACGATGGCCCGCCCGGCGAACGGCAGCACGATCAGTGCGGCCACGGCGAAGACGGCGAGCACCAGCCCCGCCGTCACGGGCCCGAGCCCCCGCACCTGCGCCACATAGACGTACAGGTAGGGGACGGTGAAACCGAGCCCGAACGCACTGAGTGCGTTGCCCACGTGGATCCGGAGCATGGCAGCGCCCATCGCCCTGGTCACGTTCACCTCTCTCATCAAGTTAGGCGTGAAGACTTAGAAGCTAAAGTTCGAAGGTAAAGAGTACACATCGAACGGCTTCAGCACGAAGGGCTTCAAGATGAAGGTGACGTGTCATACTGCGGCCATGGGCGACACTCCCGGCCCCGATGGGCTGACAGAGCCGACACTCGAAGAGCAGCTCGCCGCGTACCAGCGCGAGTTCCAGGACCTCGACCCCCAGGTCGAGAAGATCGTCTCGGCGCTGTCCCGCCTCAACCGCCGTATGAACGTGGCCTACGGTCGCCAGACCGCCGAGCTCGGCATCACCAACGCCGACTGGGAGGTCCTCAAGGCCCTCGTCCTCTCCGGTGCCCCCTATCGCATGGGACCCAGCGACCTCGCCAAGCGGCTGGGCCTGACGCCGGCCGCCATGACCCACCGGATCGACCGCATGGTCGCCGAAAGGCTCGTCAGCCGGGACCGGGACGAGACGAACCGGGTGCGGGTCATCGTCGAGATCACGGACGCCGGCCGCGAGAAGTGGATGGAGGTGATGCGCATGGCGACGGTCTTCGAGGGGGACCTCCTCCAGGACCTCTCCGCGGACGAGCGGACCGCCCTGGACGAGATGCTCACCCGCCTCCTGCGCAGAGTGGAGGACGCTCAGCCCGACGCCGGCGGACGCCTCACGGACCTGGACTGACCGACTGAAAAGATCTTGACAGGGCCCGCTTGACACTCCCCTGACCGAACCGTAGTGTTCTTCGAGTTGCCATCAGGCCGTAACGGTTCTGCGGCAGCACCTCCGCCGCGACAGCGGCACTCACACCAACAGCATGACCTCCCAAGCGGGCTGACTTTCGGCGTGCCCGAATTCAATTCGCGTGGGACTCTGCGACTCGATTTGGATCCGAACGGCTCCGATTTGAGAAGCGGCGAGAGGGTCCGCTAAGGTTTGAGACGTCGGAACGGCCCAACGGCCGGAAAGACAAACCCCGCTGACCGGGGGTCAGATCGAAGAAAAAGATCTGATAGA
>NZ_JAESIF010000071.1:0-29156 GCF_016757295.1 Streptomyces sp. M2CJ-2
GATCTTCGCCTCGGCCAGCGAGCGGACGGCGTCGCGGAGCATGTCGTGCTCCTCGGACGGGCGGTACAGGTCGAAATCCGGCATAGACTCTCCCACAGGATGGCACTCAGTTCCCTCATTATGCATACTGAGTTCCCTTCGGGAAGGGGGCATGTACTTTCATGTCATGAGCGAGCAGCCCTACAACGGTCCGAGCGGGCCGGCGACCGAAGAGGACCAGGAGAAAGCCCCCATCAGGGATCTCCTCGTGTCAGCCGCCTTCACGCTCTTCACGGAGCGCGGCTACGAGAGGACCACCATCGACGACATCGTGCGCCGGGCCGGCGTGGGTCGCCGATCGTTCTTCCGGTACTTCCCCACCAAGGAGGCAGTCGTCTTCCCCGACCATGAGAGAGCCCTCGCCGACATGGTCGAGTACCTGGAGGAAGGCAGCCAGGACCCCGACCCCATCGGACGCGCCTGTGGCGCGGCCCGCCTGGTCATGCGCATGTATGCGGAGAACGCCGAGTTCTCGGTGAAGCGGTACGCGCTCACCCGCAAGGTCGCAGCGCTCAAAGTCCATGAGACATCCGTGGTCTGGCGCTACGAGCGTGCCCTCGCCGCGTACCTCGAGCGCCGGTTCGCCACACTTGCGGACGGAGACGTCCGGGCCTGCACTGTCGCCGCGAGCGTCGTCGCCGCACACAACCACGGGCTGCGCGCCTGGTTGCGCTCCGGCGCTCGGGGCGATGCCGCCGCGGGCGTCGACCGGGCTCTCGATCTGGTTCATCGCACCTGGGGCGACACCGGCGACACCGTCGTCATGGTCACCCGCAGCAGCACTCCCATGTGGAAGATCGTCCAACACCTTGAGGGCGCCCAGGCCGGACAACCGCAGACGGGGAACTAAGTACCCCATGATGCGGGTATTCAGTTCCTTCTTTCGACCTGCTGTGGGCGGCTCTTGCATCCTCTGGCGCCGCCGCTGATCAGGCCACAGATCGATGCGGCTTTCAGCGGTGTCCGCGAACGGGACTCATGCCCCTACCTGCGCATTCCGAGTACTTGGTCGACTGCGTCACCTGGCGGGAGGCGAGCGGAGCACTCCTCTGCGGTTGGCGGTGAATTCGCCGATGGTTCACCGCCCCGAACAGGTCATCCAGGCCACGGACGTGAACGGCCAGCATGTCGTCCACCTCGCTGAAGGACGGGACGCGGACACGCAACTCGGGCGTCTGCCGCCCGAAGTCGCCGTTGCCTTGGCCTGGCAGGGGCCCGTCCAGGCGTCCCTGCGCCGCCCCTGCCGCCCCGTCGGCGGCAAGTAGCTCCCCACCTGCCCTTGGAGGCGCTCCGCTGGGCCTCTCTTCGTGTTGCTCGCTTGCGGGGCAGGCCCCTACCAGTCCCGTCGTGCCTGTCGTCCGAAGAGGATGCCGTTCGGTTCGGGTGGTGGGGGAGTGCCCGGTTTGAGGGGCCAGGCGATCAGCATGCCGACGACGAAGCCGACCAGGTGGGCCGCGTACGCCACCGTCCCGGCGCCGGTGATGCCCGCGCCCGCCGAGTACGCCGCCTGCAGCAGGAACCACAGGCCCAGCACGATCCAGGCCGGCAGGCGCAGGGGCAGGAAGATCAGGAAGGGGACGAGGACCCAGACGCGGGCCTTTGGGTAGAGGACCAGGTAGGCGCCGAGGATGCCGGCGATGGCGCCCGAGGCGCCGATCAGGGGGGTGGTGGCGTCGGGGTTCGTGAGGGCGAATCCGTATGCGGCCGCGTAGCCGCAGAGCAGGTGGAACAGCAGGTACCGCAGATGGCCCATACGGTTCTCGATTGTGTGGCCGAAGATCTGAAGGGCGGGCATCTGCGCAGGTCATGGGCGTGATTGCTGAGCCCTGGTCAGCAAGTAGCCAGCAAGCGGCGAGCGGGAGACCCCGCCCTGCCGACCGCGGGGAGCGTCAGCGGGACCAGGTCTGCTGGTCCACTCGTCTTTCGGAAGGCGTCGCTCCTTGACTCGTCAGCTCGCTCGCGGCATGGGCTCCTTCTTCAAGCCCTGTGCCTGCTCCAGGCCCAACCGTTGCCCGCACGCCTGCACCATCCGGTTTCGCGACGCTCGGGGAAAACAGCGGGAGGAAACCGGGTATCGGACCCAGGACGCGGCGGTCGAAAGGCTGACGGAGCCTTATGCCGACCGGAAGAAGACGGCTCCCTCGGTGGCGGAGGCGCGCCGCGGACCGGGGCAGCAGACGACAGAGGAGTACGCCCGGACGTGGTTGCCCCGGCAGCGCCGGATGACCGAGTACTCGACCGCGAAAAGCCTGGCGAGCCATTTCAAGGTACAGATCAATCCGGTGATCGGATCGCGGAAGCTGAATGCGGTGACCCCGACCGTGGTGGAGGACTTTCTCGATCACTTGGAGGCGGAGGGGGTGGGCCGTGGACACCAGTTGAACGTCTACCGGGCCCTGTCTGCTCTCCTCCGGGATGCGTTCGAGAAGGGGGCCATTGCTGACGACCCTCCGCGCGGAGTGCAGAAACCCGAGTACGCCCCGCAGCGGGTAGTCATCCCTGACGCCGAGTACATCGCCGGAGTGTCAATCCCCTCGCAGTATGGAGACGATCCATGCGGCCAGTCCCTCGGCGAGGGTGGCTCGGCACTCGCGTTCGTAGTCGATCGGGTTCTTGAACCCGCACACGCTGTGTGGCCCGCCTGGTGGTGTAGAAGTCGGTGATCCAGGTGGCGATCCTGATGCGGGCCTCGGCGCGGGTGCCGAAGGTGTGCCGGTGGACGTACTCGACCTTGAGCACGCTGTTGAACGCCTCGCTCACGGCGTTGATCATCCTCACAGTCGAAGCAAGATCCGACTCTGCCCATGGGCCGGGTCACGCCCAGCCTGCGGCAGGCCCGCTTGGACTTCCGGGAGCAGTATTCGCTGCCCCTGTCGGTGTGCACGATCACGCCGCGCACGTCGCCGCCGCGGGTGGCCGCGGCCATGTTCAGGGACGCGACGACCAGGTCGGCGTCATGACGGGCGGCCATCGCGTAGCCGAGCAGCCGACGGGAGAACAGATCGATGACCGTCGCCAGGTACAGCTTCCCCCGCCGGTTTCGATCTCGGTCATGTCGCCCGCCCGGACGAGGTCCGGTTCCTCGGCGGTGAAGTCCCGGCGGACGAAGTCCGGGGCGGCCGACCGCCTGCCCGGCCGGTCGCTGCCCGGCCTGGGCAGCGACCGGCGAACCGGCTTCCCTCCTGAGCCAGGAGGATGACGTACAGGGCGACCACCGTGCCGACGGCCGCGGCCGCAGCCAAGAAGACCAGCAAGGTGGCCACCGGCCGTCGGCACCGCGGCACCCGTCGCTGCAGCGCCTCGACCGCCGGATGAAGGGAGACGGCCAAGAACAACGCGAGAATCGCCCCCGAGGCGGCCATGTCCGGCTACGGCGGCGCTGGCACCGATCGCTGGGCCGCCGGTCGCGTCCTGGGCATTGACCGCCTCGATCGGCTGGCGCCGGAGAAGGCCCCGGCCGGCTCTCACCTGTACGCCGCGGCTGAAGAGGACACCACGATAAGGGGAGCATCCAGACCATTGACCGGCACCTGAACGCCCCGACGAGCAGGCCGCGGAGCACTTCAAGGGCTTCCCGTTCATCGCCCTTGACACTGGCCCGGTGGCTGATGCCATGCAGTGGGAGCGGTAGCGGGCCTTCTGCGCGAGCGCGCTTCCGTGGCTCATCCACATCCTGATCCGTGCGCCGTCCGACCCCGGCGCACGCCGGTTGGGGATACGGCGTCGGCCCGGCGGTGGTGGAGGCGTTGCGGGGACCGGTCCAGGGCGCGGTGGACCTTGACGGCGGTGGCGGGTCGACCACGTACGTCCCAGGTGCGGATGCTCAGGCCGAGCTGCAAGCTGGTGCCGTAGGCCGTAACTGTCGAAGGAAGTGTCATGGTGGCGGTGGCCGCAGGTGCGATCGCCGGGCTGTCGGCCCGGCGGGGGACGGCGCCGTCAGCTGCGGGCGTGATCGCGGCAGCCCTGCTGCCGCCAGTGATGTGCGCCGGGTCGATGAACGCGGCTGGTCGGCTCTTGCCGTGACCGAGAACGCGCCCCGACCGGTGGCCGCTGTGCGGCGGCCGTACCTGATCGTGAATCCGCGCTCGGGGGGAGGGAAGGCGAGCCGGTTCCGGATCGCGGGGAAAGCCCGTGCGTTGGGGGCTCAGGTTCTCCTGCTGGATCCTTCCCGGCCCCAGGACCTCGCGATGGTCGCCCGACGCGCGGTGGATGACGGTGCGGACCTGCTGGGGGTGGCCGGCGGAGACGGCACGCAGGCACTTGTCGCCGGGGTGGCCGCGGAGAGCGGTCTTCCTTTCCTGGTCGTTCCGACCGGTACCCGCAACCACTTCGCGATGGACCTCGGCCTGGACCGTGCGGACCCCTCGGCCGCGCTGGAGGCTCTCACGGACGGCGTCGAGCTGCGTGTGGATCTCGGGTTCGCGGGCGAGCGGGTGTTCGTCAACAACGTGTCGTTCGGTGCGTATGCCGCCCTGGTGCAGGACCCGGCCTATCGGGAGGACAAGATCGGCACCACGGTACGGATCCTCCCGGAATTCCTGGCCCGCCACCAGGGTCCGCACCTGGTGGTGCACACCGGGCTGCTCACCGTGGAGGGACCGGATGCCGTGCTGGTGAGCAACAACTCCTACAAGGCCGATGACCCGGCCGGGCTCGACAGGCGTGCGCAGCTGGACTCCGGGCTCCTGGGAGTCCTCGCCGCCAGGGCGGAGACGCCCGGCGAGACGGCCGCCCGGCTGCGAAGCGGGCAGACGCACGGCCTGACCCGTCTCGCCACACCTGACGACGTCGTCGTCCACGCCGACATCCCGGGCGTTCCCGCCGGGCTGGACGGCGAAGCCGTCACCCTGCCGACTCCCGTGCGGTGCCGGATCAGTCCCCGGACGCTGCGGGTACGGGTTCCCCGCCATCGGCCCGGCGCCCAGCCCGCCGGGCGGCCGCCGGGCTGGGCCGCCGTCCGGCGGATGGCCTCAGCTGCCCGGCGAGCCGCTCATGGCCGTCATACCGGCTGACCGGAGCAGGCGGTGCGCCGGGAAGCACGTCGCAGCCGCGATCGTGGCGGACGCGGTGCGCTTGGAGGTGACGCCGAGCGGCGAGCGGACGCCGAAGCGATCCGTTGCTCCATCGTCGGCGCGAGTTCACCACGCGGTCGTCCGCCGCCGGGCGGCGTCGACGCCGCCCGGGGCTGTGCCGATCCGGGCGGGAGGTTCTTCACCACGCGCCGCGGCCGGCCACTCCGGTTCCGCCGATCAGTGCTGGGGGTGCGGACGGGCGTGGAACAGGGGTCGCCGCTGGGTGGTTGTGTCCGGTGCGAGATGGCCGATCTCGACACGTGTCCTGATGGCGCGGACCACCTCGGTCAGGCCGAGGACTATGGCCATGACGCCGACCACCAGGGTGAGTGTCGCGATCGAGGCGAACGGCATGATGATCATCACGATGCCGGCCAGAGCGCCGATGATGCCGAAGGCCACGTGCCAGCCGCGTGCCGGCATGTCCGGGGCGGAGGCCGCCGCAGCCGTCTCCAGGGTGCCGCGCAGCAGCCAGCTGAAGCCGATCCACAGGGCGAGCAGCAGGATCGACTGCAGGGTGCCCCGGAAGCAGATCAGTCCCAGCAGGATGGAGGCCGCGCCGGTGAGGAAGTGCAGGACGCGAAGATGTCGGGGGACGTGGACGCCAAAGGCGCCGGCGAGCTGGAAGACGCCGGTGACCAGCAGATAGACGCCGAAGAGCACGCCGACGACCCGCAGGGTTGCGCCCGGCCAGACGAGGGCGATGACGCCCAGGGCGATGCTGGCCAGGCCCATGGTGAGCAGGATCTGCCAGCCCATGTTCGCCAGGGCGCCCATGCCTTCGACCAGGGGCGTCTCTTGCGTTTGTGGTGTCTCTCGCGTTCGCGGCTCGGTGCCGCGCGGGGGAACGGGACCTGCGGAATCGGAAGGAGATGTCATGACGCCTGCCTCCTTCTGGGAGCAGCGTGGTCACGTCAGTACGCGTCCATCGTCACCCGATCGGCCTCATGTCGCTCGGTGGAGACGGCGGGGGTCCGTGGCGCATGCGGTACTCCCCGAGATTCCCCGACCCTGCTCACCGGCACGGCAACCCTCCGGGGCGACAACCCTCACGGACCGCGTGCCCGAGGGACTGCTACCGCGGCTCGACATCGCTTCGGCGGGCTGCCGAACCCGCCGAGCTCTACCACCGAAGGTGGCAGGCCGAGACCGCGTACTCCGGGCTGAAGATCACGCTGCGCGGGTCGGACCGCGTGCTGCGCTCGCACCACACCGACGACGCCCGCCAGGAACTGCTCGGCCTGCTTGGTGTCTACCGGGTCGCACGGCAGATCGCCGTCGATGCCGCCACCCATGCCGGGATCGATCCGTCCCGGATCTCACTGGCCGTCACCATCCGGACTGCCCGTCACACCGTGATCACCGCGACCGGGACCACAACAGGTCCCGGGTGCCGTCCCACCCCTGCCCCCCCCCGCGGCGCCATCCTGCACCCACGCGAGTTGGCGCCGCCGCACCGCCCGACCCGGATCCTGCCCCGCCGGGTCAAACGCCCGATCTCGACCTTCGCCTACAACGCGACCAGGAAGAACACCCCCATCAGGAACGCGAAGACCGCCATCACCATCGCCACAGCCACCGACCGGACACGAAGATGGAGGACCTAAAGTTCCCGGCATTGGGACAAAACCCCGCTTCGGCCGGGGTCCTTGCGGAGCGCCTGCTGAAGGAGGCATTGACGTAGACAGCAGACGCCCGGAGAAGGCCCTGAGGTGTTCGTGTGCCCGCGGAGCTGGCGCGGGGCCAAGGTGCCCCGTGCAGAGGATCGAAAGTCTGGTCGTTCTCGGTGTCGCCGGGAACGCCCGCTCGCGGGGTCACACCTCGGCGAGGCCGAGTTGACGCAGCATGCCGAGTTCGTCGCTGCTTCCCCAGCGCTCGACGAGCTTGCCGTCGCTGTCGAAGCGGCTGATCTGCATGCCTCGGTAGCTCACCTTCCCGCCGGTCGCCGATTGCCCCATCAGCGGTCCCAGATGCGTCCCGGTGATGGTGCAGGCGAAGGCCAACTCGTCGTCGGTAGAAACCAGATGCTCCACCTCGACGTGCAAGTCGGGAAAGGCTGCTCGCAACTCGCCGAACATGACCCTGTACCCTTCGGGCCCCGGCACCTGTCCTGGGGCGGGATCATGGTCGATCGAGTCGGGATGCGACGATCTCGTCGAGGGCGTCGAGGTTGCCGGTGACGACGGCCTCTCCGAAAGCAGTCTGTGCGGCGGTGTTTGTCTGCTGAGACACAGGCATTCCTCGGGCGCGTGCCCGCCACCGGCCTGTCCGTCGGCTGCAAAGTCCACGCATCTACGCCATATCGGGACCGTACCCCGGCCGTACGCCTCCAGCATGTCTACGCGGCAGGCCTCCAGAGCAGATGCTCTCCTTCAGAGGCCATGGTCCGCATACCTGGGAAAAGGCGCGGGATCCGCAAGAAGCGCCAGCTCCGGCTGCCTGAGGGCCCTCGCCGGTTGCCGGCCCGCTCTCCTAAGCCGTTCCGAGGGCGTCGCGCAGGAATGTGACGGCCTGGTCGATGGCCGCTCGGGTGGCCTTGGACTGGCTGAGCGAGTTGATCATCATGAAGTCGTGCACCGTGCCGTCGTAGCGCACCGTGGTGACCGGGACGCCGGCGGCGCGGAGCTTGGCGGCGTACGCCTCGCCCTCGTCGCGCAGTACGTCGGCCTCGTCGACGAGCAGCAGGGCGGGCGGCAGGCCGGCGAGCTGTTCGGGAGCGGCCCGGTTGGGGGAGGCGGTGACCTCCGCGCGCTGTCGGGGGTCGGTGGTGTAGGCGTCCCAGAACCACTCCATGGCCTTGCGGCTGAGGTAGTAGCCGGTTTCGAACTGCTCGTAGGATCCGGTGTCCATCGCCGCGTCCGTGACCGGGTAGTACATCGACTGGTGGACGAACCTGACGTCACCGCGTTCCTTGGCCATCAGGGCGAGCGCGGCTGTCATGTTCCCGCCGACCGACTCGCCGGCCACGGCCATGCGCCGGGCGTCCAGCCCCTTGGACGCTCCCTCACGGGTGATCCATTGGGCGGTGGCGTAGCCCTGTTCGATGGCCACGGGGTAGTGGGCCTCCGGCGAGGGCGTGTACTCGACGAAGGCCACGGCGGTGCGGGCGCCGACCGCCAGCTCCCGCACCAGCCGGTCGTGGGTGCCGGCGTTGCCCAGTACCCAGCCGCCGCCGTGCATGTACAGCACGACGGGCAGCGTTCCGCCGGCGCCCTGCGGTTTGACGATGCGCACCCGCACGTCGCCCACCACGGCCGGTACGGTGATCCACTCCTCGTCGACCGGCAGCTTGTCGACCGGCGCGGCTTGAAGGTCGTCGAGGACCTTGCGCGCTTCGGCAGGCTCCAGCTCGTACAGGAAGGGATGCTTCGAGGTCGCGTCGGCGAGCTCCTGCGCCGGGCGCTCCAGGACGATCGAGGCGGACTGAGCAGCCATGACAATGCTCCTTGGCGATGCTGAGACGCGTAGGGAGTCCGGGCCGACAAGCGCCGGCGCCACTGAACGCCCGAGCCCTGGGCGTGAGTCCTTGTGCAAGGTTCAAGGCCCTCATTCAAGCCCCATGGGCCGATACGCCCATCGTAATCACGCATTGCGCGCCCATCGACTTCGCAGCGCCCGGCTGGCGCCAGGACCTCGGCCTTCGGCCTCGCACCCGACCGCGCGGCGTCAGCGTTGGTGCGCGAACCACCGGCCACCCGCGTGCCGTGGTGGGTCATCGGGGCGGTCGCCGCCTCCATGGCCGCAGGAACGTACACGGGCGGCTGGCGCATCATCCGCACGCTGGGACGGCGGATCGTGCACCTTGACCCGCCGCGCGGTTTCGCCGCCGAATCGGCCGCCGCGAGCGTGCTGTATGCGACGGCATTCATCTGGCAGGCGCCGATCTCGACCACGCACACCATCACCTCCGTGATCCTCGGAACCGGTGCCACCCGGCGGCTGTCCGCGGTGCGCTGGGCCATGGCCCGCAACATCGCCACCGCCTGGATGCAGACCATGACCATCGCCTCGCACTGGGTCGGATTGACCTTGCCCGGCATGATCGAGGAGCCGGGCTCGTTCGCCGGGAGGTTCAGTTCCGCCAGGCCGCAGCGGGGTCCGGAGGCCAGCCGGCGGATGTCGTCGGCGATCTTCATCAGCGGCACGGCCAGGGCCCGCAGCCCGGCGGAGGCGCCGAGCACGGCGTCCAGGCCGCCGTGGGCGGCGAACTTGTTCTGCGCGGTGGTGAACGGGTAGCCGGTCGCCGTGGCGATCTCGGCTGCGGCCTGCTCGCCGAATCCGGGCGGGGCGTTCAGCCCCGTGCCCACCGCGGTGCCGCCCATGGCCAGCTCGTACAGGTCCTCGGCGGCCCTGGTGACCCGGTCGATGCCTTGTTGCAGCTGGTGGGCGTAGCCGGACCATTCCTGGCAAGGCGTTGACCCGCATGATCACGATTTGCCGCAAAGTCGAGTGGCATGGGAGGCGGCGGCGGTCCAGGATTGGCGGCAACTGGAGGCCGCCGTCGCCGTCACCGGGGGCCGGGCTCAGAGCAAGAAGGGGTTACCGTCACAGTGATCGACACGGACGAGCTGGCCAAGCGGAACGCGGGTTCGCCGACGGTGGATCATTCGCCAACCTCAGGCTCATGCCCAGTGGCAGTCTGACGGTCATCGGATGCCTCGACCCTCGTGTCGACCCGTCCGACGTGCTCGGGCTCAAGCTCGGCGAGGCAGCGGCGATCCGCAACGTCGGAGGGCGGATCACGCCCGCGACACTCCGGACGCTGGAGATGCTCGCGAAGGTCGTCCAGGCCCGCACGGGCGGCCCTCGCCCGAACGACGTCCACTATGCGGTCCTGCACCACACCGACTGCGGGATCACGGACCTGGCCGTGTTCCCCGAGTTGCTGGCCGATTACTTCGAAGTTCCGGCCAAAGACCTGGACGCCAAGGCGGTCACCGACCCGGTCGCCGCCGTCCGCGTCGACGTCGAAATCCTCAAGCAGAAACTTCCGGTCGGAGTCTTCGTCTCAGGGCTCGTGTACGACGTGGCCACCGGGCTCATCGACGTCGTCGTCCCGCCCGCGCGAGTGGAAGCATGACACCGCGCGGCACCTGCGGCCGGTCCGGCCGGCGCGACCGCCGTGGGCCTGCGGGTTGTGCCGGGATCTGCTTCCCTGGCCGGTCGTATCGGCGGGGAGGCGCTTTCTAGCATGTGCGACGATCACGGGCACTCGGCGGCCGAGGCGGCGTGGTCGGCGCCTCGCGTCGCGGAGGGACCGGCTGTTGACCCGGTGACGCTGCCCGAGGTCGACGAGGTCAGGGTCACGACGATGGTCGACAACACCTTCGACGCCCTGCTGGCCTCTGCCGAAGGCGTCACCCGGGCGTCGATGGGCGCCGGGCGGACCGCCGCGCGGCAGTTCGCCGGCGGCGAGGCCGTCGCGGGGCTGCGTGCCGAGCACGGCTTCTCCGCCCTGGTCAGCGTCCCGAGCGGGAACGCGAGCAGCATGCTGCTGTTCGATACCGGCGCGTCGCCGGACGGGCCGGCGGTGAACGCCGAGCGTCTGGGCATCGATGTCGGCGGCCTGCAGGGCGTCGTGCTCAGCCACGGACACGTCGACCACGCGGGCGGCTTCGACGGCCTGGCCCGGCTGCGCGGGCGCTCCGGCCTGCCGCTGACCGTCCACCCCGCGGTCTGGACCCGCCGTCGCCTGGAACTACCCGCGGGCCAGGGGCTGGAGATGCCCACGCTGTCACGGGGTGCCCTGGAACGCGAAGGGTTCGAGGTAGTCGAGCGGCGGCAGCCGTCGCTGCTGGCCGGTGGCATCCTGATCACCGGCGAGGTGGACCGCGTCACCGAGTTCGAGCACGGCATGCCGCAGTCACACCAAGCCTGGGACGGGAACGGCTGGCGACACGACCCCGCCGTCATCGACGACCAGGCACTCGTCATCAACGTGCGCGGCCGGGGACTTGTCATCATCACCGGGTGCGGCCACGCCGGAGTGGTCAACATCATCCGGCACGCCATGAGGCTGACCGGCGTCGGTAAACTGCTGGCCCTCATCGGCGGCTTCCACCTGATCGGTCCCGCCTTCGAGCCGGTCATCGGCCCGACGGTGGCCGCGCTCACCGAACTCGCACCCGAGCTGATCGTCCCCGGTCACTGCACCGGCTGGCGTGCCCAGCACACCCTCGCCGCAGCCTTCCCGGACGCATGGGTGCAGACCAGCGTCGGAACCACCTACACACTCAGCGCCCCACAGGCGGGTGATGCCTGATCCCGGCTCAACCGGTGCAGCAGGAAGTGCAGTGTCGGCGGTACGCGAACGGGTTTCCGGGGGTACCTCGGACGGCACCCGGGGCGGTGGAGGCGCCGGCGGCTCTCGAGTTCTGCGGAGAATCGGGATCATGGACGAGGTGGCAGGCTCTCGTCCGGGTGGGTCCGGGCTGACGAGTGAACGGTCGGGCTGGATGGGAAGAACCAACAGCGGTGCTGATCCACGGCCTCGATGTGAGGAACGGCCGCTGATGGTTCCGGGGACGACGCCACCGGCGTCGTTGCTGCTGGTCCTGCAGGTCACCCGTCCGTGCTTCACCGAGCACTGGTTCGAGAAATTCTGCCACCTGGCGGCCGGGATGGTCGCGCAGACGGGCAGGCGGACGGTCACCGGGATGCTGACCGGTGCGGGGCTGTCACGACTGTGGCCGCACCGCAGGGCGCATGCCTTCTTCTCGCGGGCGTCCTGGGACCCCGACCGGCTCGGCCTGCGGCTGGCCCGCGCGGTCGTCGAGGCCCTGCTGCCGGTGGACGCGCCGGTCCCGGCGGTCATCTACGACTCTGCCGCCGGCGCCCTGTCCGTCTATCAAGACGGACACTCCGGGGCCGCAACCTGTGGCGTCGCCCCGAGCTTCTCGCCCTACTGCGGCACATCGCGGCTCAGGATAGATGGAAGACACTGCTCGGTTGCCGTGCCACCACCTCACCGAGGCGGGTTGCGATGATTCAGATGCGTCAGTTCACCGCGTGGTTGCACCGCCGGGATCCGGGCCTCGCCGCCATGCGGCGGGCGGCCAGGACCGCGGTGGTGATGCCGTCCCTCTTCGCGCTGTGCACCCAGGTCTTCCACGCGCCGGTCACGGGCACCTTCGCCGCGTTCGGCGCGTTCGCGATGCTCTTGCTGGTCGAATACACCGGCCCCGTGATGCAGCGGCTGCGCGCGCATGCGGCGCTCGGCGCGGCCTGGCTGGTGCTGGTCTCGCTGGGCACCCTCGCGTCGCGGTCGGTCTGGATCGCGACTGCTGCAACGCTGGTGGTGGGCTTCGTCGTGCTCTTCTCGGGCGTGGTCAGCTCGGTCCTGGCCGGCGCCACGACGTCACTGCTGTTGGCGTTCATCCTGCCGGTATCTTCGCCCGCTCCCCTGGCCCAGCTGCCCGACCGGCTGATCGGCGTGGCGCTGGCGGCCGGGACGTCCCTGATCGCGGTCTGGCTGTTGTGGGCGAGGACGCAGGCCGATCCGCTCAGCGCGCCGGCGGCTCGGGTCTGCCGAGCCGCGGCGGTGCAGTTGCGCACCGATGCGGACTACTTCACGGGCCATGCCGCCGGCCCTGCCTTCGGGGAGTGCCGTGCCTGCGCCCAGGAGACCAGGTCGAGCACACAGAAGCTGCAGCAGGCGTTCACCGCCACCCCCTACAGGCCCACCAGCCTGTCCACCGGGTCCCGGGCACTGGTCCGCCTGATCGACGAGCTGACCTGGCTGAGCGCGATCCTCGCGGAGGCCGCCCCCGCCGTCGAGGACGGTTCGACGGGCACCCGGCAGTCCTCAGTGGTGCGCAGGGCCGCTGCCGCCGTACTGGAACCGGCGGCGGAGATGCTCGATGATCCGCGCATCACCCCGGACCGCCTGCGCGCCGGGGTGGAGGAGCTCCGTCATGCATTGACCGCGCTGGAGGACGGGGCAGTCAACCGGCTGCCGATGCCGGACGGCGGCTCCGGTGGCAGGTGTGGCCTCGACACCTTGGTCGACAGCCTCGACGTCACCTTCCGGGCTCAGGAGGTGGCCTTCGTCGTCCTGCAGATCGCCCGGAACGTCGACATCGCCCGGACCGCCGATCACCGCAGCTGGCCGGACCGCCTGCTCGGCCGCGAGCCCGGATCCCCGACCAGTCGCCTGACCAGCGCCAGGGAACGCGCCGCCGCACATGTCGAGCCGCACTCCGTATGGCTGCACAACAGCATCCGCGGCGCCATCGGCCTGGGCATCGGCATCGCACTGGCCGACGTGACCGGCGTCCAGCACGGCTTCTGGATCACGCTGGGCATCCTGTCGGTGCTGCGTTCCAACGCTCTCAGCACCGGGCAGAACGTCTTCCGTGCCCTCGGCGGGACCCTGGTCGGCTCGGTCCTGGGCGCCGGTCTGCTCCAGCTCATCGGACAGAACACGACCGTGCTGTGGGTCCTGCTGCCCGTCGCAGTGATGGCCGCGGGCGTCGTCCCGGCCGCGATCTCGTTCGCCGCCGGGCAGGCGGCCTTCACGCTTGCCCTGGTGATCCTGTTCGACATCGCCCAGCCGGCGGGCTTGTCGGTCGTCCTGTTCCGTATCGAGGACATCGCGCTCGGCTGTGCGGTGAGCCTGGTCGTCGGCCTGCTCTTCTGGCCGCGCGGTGCGTCCGCCGCCCTCGCCAGGGCGTTGGCGGAGGCGTATGCCGACAGCGCGCGCTATGTGCTCGGGGCAGTGGGCTATGCGGTGTCCTGCTGTGCTTTCAGGCCCGAAACCATCGAGCGCCCGCAGGAGGGCCGTCGGGCGGCGGCCGCGGCGCGCCGCCTGGACGATGCCTTCAGGACCTATCTGGCCGAGCGCGGAGCAAAGGACGTCTCGTTGTGCGAGACGACGACTTTGATCACTGGTGTCGTAGGGCTCCGTCTGGCCGCCGACGCGGTCCTGGAGCTGTGGCGGCGGGCCCCGGGCGGCCGACCGCTCGAGGACCGCGCCGCCGCGCAGAGGGAACTGCTGGTCATGGCGGAACGGGTCTTCCGGTGGTACGAGACCCTGGCCGGGGGGCTGGAGAGCGAAGGGCCGGTACCGGAGCCTTTGGAGTCCGACCGGGAGCACAACGCCCGGCTGGTCGAGGCGGTCCGCCGGGACCTGCGTGATGCGGACGGACGGGCGGCGGGGACCGGCATCCGCATCATCTGGACCGGCGACCATCTGGAAGCAGTACGGCGGCTCCAGTCGCCCATCGCGGCGGCAGCCGGTCACGCCGACGCGCGCGTTGCCGTAATCAAATCAGTTTGACTCCGCAGGTGTCGACAACCCGCTCAGTCGCGCTCGGCATGCTCACACCCATCGAGTTCGAGCTGAGGGCAACTCCCTCGATCGCCTGGAGCCCACGATGAAGTCCCCGCCATTCGACCAGGTCAGCGCCTGCACCGGTGTTCTGGGGAGGCCTCGCACGTCATCTCGGCGGCGGTTGCTCTCTGTGGATCGACCGCCGACGGGAAAGGGGGCCCGTAGCCGAGCACCGTCTCACGTGCGTCGCTGCGGCGTCCGATGCACGCTGGTGAGGGAGAGGACTTTTTACGTGGGGACCCTGCGTGGCACTGGCCTGAAATGCAGGTGAAGATCGAGAACCGGCTTCCGGGTGCCGAGTCGCCCTTTGTGCCAGTCGTGCATGGACCTGGGGGCGTGCCAGGACGCGGTCCGGTTCAGGTTCTATCGCAGAGTCGTCCCTCGCCTCAGTGCCTGCTGTGCCTGGCAGGCGGCAGCGGGAAGGAAACGCGATGGAGCTCAAGGGATCGATCGCCCTGGTGACGGGGGCCAATCGTGGTATCGGATACGCGTTCGCCCGGGCGCTGATCGAGCGGGGAGCAGCCAAGGTCTACGCCGGTGCCCGCGATCCGTCGAGCGTGAGCGACGATGACCTTTCTGCGCTGCGCCTGGACGTCACCAAGCCGGAGGACGTCGTCGCGGCGGCCGAGAGCGCCGGTGACGTCAGCATCGTCGTCAACAACGCGGGCGTTGCCGGTTTTGAGACCGAACTGCTGGCGGGTTCCTTCGACGGTGCTCGCGAGGCGATGGAGGTCAACTACTTCGGCACGTGGGCCGTGTCCCGTGCCTTCGCCCCGGTCCTGGCGCGCAACGGCGGTGGCGCGCTGGTGAACATGTTGTCGGCTGCCTCCTGGATCTCCCGGCTGGAGTACCCCGGGTATGCGGCGTCCAAGGCGGCCCAGTGGTCGTTGACGGGCGCGCTGCGGGAGGGCCTGCGCGAGCAGGGAACGCTCGTGATCGGGGTCCACGCCGGTTTCGTGGAGACGGACCTCAGCAGCTTCACGGACGCGCCGAAGATCAGCGCGGCGGATGTAGCGGTGCAGACGATGGACGCCTTGGCGAACGACAGGGTCGAGGTGCTCGCCGACGAGCGGACCAAGCAGATCAAGCATGCCCTGGCGCAACCGCTCCAACAGTGAGAAGAAGCCCGGACGGGACCGGGACGCCACAGCACAGGAGGATTCATGACCTCTGAACCGCCTGGGGGGCACAGCACCGGCGGCCTGCTCCTGATCGGGCAGACCCTCGTCGTCATCGGCGGGAGCGCGGGCATCGGGCTGGCGACCGCACGGCTCGCCCGCAACCAGGGCGCCTCCGTGGTCCTCACCGGCCGGGACCCAAAACGGCTGCGCACCGCGGCCATGGAGGCCGACGCGCTCAGCACCGCGGCCTTCGACGCCCACGACGCGACGCAGCTGGAGCGGTTCTTCCAGCAGCTGCCAGGGCCGATCGACCACGTGATGGTCACCGCGGGCGGCCCGTCGTACGGCCGCCTTCTGGACATGGACGCCGAGCAGGCACGCCGGGCGATCAGCGACCACATGGTGCTCGCACTCGAGGTCGCGCGCCACTGCGCCGGCACCGTACGGCCGGGCGGCACGCTGCTGCTCCTGGGCGGCACGGGAGCCCGCCGGATCCGGGCCGCTCTCGGTGTCGCCCCCGCGGTCACCGCCGCGATGCCCGCGTTCACGGCCAGTCTCGCACTCGAGCTCGCGCCGGTCCGAGTGAACCTGATCGCCGCCGGCTTCGTGGACACGCCGTTGTCGGCCCGCCTGCTCGGCGACGCGCTCGACGCCCGTCGCGAGGAGCTGCGCGCCGCGCTGCCCATCGGCCGTGTAGTCGTACCCGACGACGTGGCGGCGCTCGCTGTGCACATCATGACCAACACCGCACTCACGGGTGCGACCTACGACATCGACGGAGGTCAGCAACTCGTCGGCTGAGCCACACATCGATGGCGATCATTTACCGAGCGTCGCGGACGGCTGGGGTCGTGTGCTCCGGCCTTGGGTGCGGTACGGGGCCAGGAACGGGGTCAGCGCCGCGAGCACTTCCTGAGGGGCTTCCTCGGCCACCCAGTGGCCGGTGCCGGGGATGACTACGCTCCGCACGTCGTGTGCGACAAGTCTCATGGTGCCGGCGACGTTCTCGCCGAGGCTTCCCGCCCCGCCGATCGCGAGGACGGGCAGGGTCAGCAGGCGTGTTTTGCGTTGCTGGTCCTGCGCGCTGGTGGTGTCGAGCGCGCGGTACCACCCGAAGCTGCCGCGCAGGGATTCGTGCTGGGAGGCGAGGATGCGGACGTAGTGGTCGACGGCGTAGTCGGGGAGTTTTCGTACGGCCTTGGTGGCGAACTGCCATCCGAAGTAGATCCCTTCGCGTCCCCGGACGAGCTGTTCGTTCACGTCGGTGAGCCGGTTGAAGGGGATGTGCCACAGCCGGTTGTTGGCCTGTGCGGTGCCGAACATGGGCGGCGACGGGGTCACGGCCGGGAGGAACGCCTCGGCGACGGCCAGGCGGGCGACGCGCTCAGGGTGGTCTGCGGCCAGCGCGTAGGCGATGGGCATTCCGGTGTCATGGCCGACCACGGCGAACCGCTGGTGGCCGAGCGCGTCCATCAGAGTGACCATGTCGCGTGCCAGGGTGCGGGTGTCGTATCCGCTCGTGGGTTTCTCGGTCAGCCCGATGCCGCGTTGGTCGGCGGCGACGACCGTGAAGTGTCTGGCCAGTGCCGGCATCACCAGGCGCCAGGCGTACCAGGTTTCGGGCCAGCCGTGTATCAGGAGCAGCGGCGGCCCTTCGCCTCCGACGACCACGTGCTGGCGGATTCCATTGGCTTGGACGAAACGGCTGGTGAACGTCTTGGTGAACCCGGCCGGCAGGTGCGGCGCCTGCCCGACGGAGCCGAGGCCTTCGGGCGTGGGTATGGATGTGGCCTGGGGTTGCGGGGCCCCGCCACGGGGCGCTGTGACGGCGGTCAGCGCGATGCCTCCCAGGCCGAGTCCCAGTGCACCCGCACCGGCCGTGCGCAGCACGTGGCGCCGGGGCAACCCGGCGTTGGTCCGGTCTTCGGAGTCGTCGTTCCCGGATACCTGAGACATGGGCTCCCTTTCCGCTTCTGACGGGCGTTTTCAGTGACATGCGGTGACGCGCCGGATCGGTCGTCTCTGGCCTCGTGGTAGGGGTCGCGGCAGCGCACCATGCCCGCGGACGAGCATGAGCGCAGGTCTCACGCCTGCTGAGCTCATGCTGGGGTGCGCCCCCTGCCCCCGCAATCGGAGCCACGCGTGATGGCCCGGCCGCTGTCCGCGCGCGGCTCGCGGGGTGCGTGGAGAGACCGGGAGTGGCAAGAAGGAGGCGGGGATGAGCTAGATGGCGCTTGGTGTCCGCTTCACGCTATGTGACGGTGCTGGTAAAGCGTCCGACGACCACGGACGTCAGCCGCACCTCCGTCATTTCCGGAGCAAAAGCGGGAAGTACGCGGAGAGAACGGAGATCGACCGCCTCCGACCGTATGCCGGCAAGCACCCCTCCACATACGCGCAGCGGTTCGCAAGGCCCGGACTCCGGTACCGGCCGTGAGATGCCTCCTGGTGCGGTACAGCCGTGCCGACGCGACGATGGTGCCCTGCACCCACCAGGGAGGCCCCGGCGGAGAGGGCGGAATCATGAACGTGAACGACATCGACATGAAGGTCGAAGTGCTCGTCATACCGGTGTCGGACATCGAACGGGCGAAGGAGTTCTACGGCCGCCTCGGCTGGAGGCTGGACCGGACACCGCCCTCAGTCGTCCAGTTCACCCCGCACGGCTCCGCCTGCTCGGTCCAGTTCGGCACGGACCTGACGTCGGCCGCGCCCGGTTCGGGCAAGGGGTATCTGATCGTCTCCGACATCGAAGCCGCCCGCACCGCGCTGGTTGCCGCCGGAATCGAGGTGAGTGCCGTCTTCCACCTCGGACCTGACGGCCCGATCGAGGGCCTCGACCCGGAGCGACGCAGCTACTTCTCGCGCGCCACCTTCCGTGATCCCGACGGCAACACCTGGCTGCTGCAGGAGATCACCACCCGGCTCCCCGGGCGCGTCGAGCCCGGCCCGACGTCCTTCCCCTCCACGACCGATCTGGCGAGTGCGCTGCGGCGCGCGGCTGCCGCCCATGGTGAACACGAGAAACTCACCGGCCAAGAGGATCCGGACTGGCCCAACTGGTACGCCCGGTACATGGTCAGCGAGCAGACCGGCACCGAACCGCCCAAGTAGGGCCGGCACAGGGAGGAACCATGGCCGAGACCTACGATCCCCGCCGCACGGCCGTTCTGCTGGTCGACCCCTACAACGACTTCCTCTCGGAGGGCGGCAAGGTCTGGCCGCGCCTGGAGCCCGTGGCCGGCAGCGTCGGTCTGCTGGACCACCTGCGCTCCGTGATCGCCGCCGCCCGCGAGAGCGGCGTGCGCGTGGTGTTCGTGCCGCACCACCGCTGGGAGCCGGGTGACTACGAGACGTGGGACCATCCGACCCCCTCGCAGCAAAAGATCCAGGAGTTCCACCACTTCGCCCGGGGTTCCTGGGGTGGGGAGTTCCACCCTGACTTCCAGCCGCGGCCGGGCGAGGTCGTCGTTCAGGAACACTGGGGATCGAGCGGGTTCGCCAACACGGACCTGGACATGCAGCTCAAGCAGCACGGCGTCACCCACGTGATTCTTGTGGGCGTACTGGCCAACACCTGCGTCGAAGCCACCGCTCGTTTCGCCATGGAACTCGGCTACCACGTGACGTTGGTCAGCGACGCCACCGCGGCTCTCAGCCCCGAGATGATGCACGCCGCTCACGAACTCAACGGCCCCACCTACGCCCAGGCCATCGTCACCACGAACCAACTCGTCACCGCATTCAACGGGTCCCGTGATGACAGTCGGACTCACCCGCGTTGAGGCTGCAGGGCCGATACGCAACATTTCGACATGCGGGCTTACCGGTCTCAACCCCCTGCTCGTGCGATGACCTTGCTGACGTGGACCGACAGGAGGGTGTGCAGGTGCACGGAGAAGGGGTGGTCCGGGTGTTCGTGTTCGAGTACGAATACCACTGAGGCGCAGGTTGCGGCGGGCTCGTCCGCCGGTCCCGTGGGCGGCTCCATGCCGGGGCCAGCCGCCACTCGCTGCCGGTGAGACGGGACCGGATCATGGCGGAGAAGCAGGTGCGGAGACGTCCGTCCCTCCGCGAGCCGACGGCGATGCGTCGTCCGGCCCGCGTAGCTCTCGATGATCTCCTGCATGTCCAATGCAGGGAGTATCCGGTTGGTGTAGCGCTGCCGTCGGTCGTAGTAGTCCGTGGGCGACTGCCGGGCGACGTAGTCGGTGAGGTGTTGGAACAGCGCGGGCAGATCGGCTCGGTGTCCGTGGAGCCGTTCTTCCAGAGGTCGGAACCTGCCCCAGACGCCGGTCCAGGACGGGGGCATGCCAAGGCATGCGCCCGCGTCCGTCAGCGACATGCCGGTGACGGCTTGGGCGAGATGCGCTGAGAGGTCGCGGGCTGCCGCTGCGCCTGGTGCACGCCTGACGCTTCGAGGTGCACGACGCCTTCGACGCGGGCAACCGGGGTATCCAGCGGCAGTGGGTGCGCGACGGCCTCGTGGAGGCCGCCCGGGCTGTCATCGAACGCCACCCCGACCTGACGGTGACCACCGATGTGGTGGAGGACGGTGCCGTGCCGGCGCTGCTCGTCGCCGCGGCGGAGTCGGGGACACCGGTGCTCGGCTCGCGCGGCCAGGGTGCCCTCGTTAGGGCGCCCTGGACTGGCGCAGCGAGTCGAGTGCTGGAGGGGACCCTTCAGGAGAGCCAGTCGGTGTAGTGGGTGGGGGCGATGCGAGCGTCGTCCGAGGCGGTGAGGACGTCGCCGTGGGCGGCGGCGAACATGCCGGCGCTGTCGTCGGTGACGACGGAGCGCCCGTCGCTCTTGGCGGTCAGGGTGAGCCGGCCGAGTTCGTCGAGGGGGTAGACGTCGGGACCCGCGATGTTGAGGACGCCGTTCAGCGGGCTGCCTGCGGCGACCTCGGCGACAATGCCGGAGACGTCCGCGGCGGCGATCGGCTGGATCGGTGTGCGTGGCAGACGGACGGTGGCGCCGTCGGCGGTCATGGCCAGGGTCGCGTCCATGAACTCCATGAACTGCGTGGCGCGGACGATGGAGTACGGGATCGGCCCGGCCTTGAGGATGTTTTCCTGAAGCACCTTCGCCCGGTAGTAGCCCAGATCGGGCACTTGGTCCGCGCCGACGATCGAGAGGATGACGAAGTGCCCGACCCCGCCCTTCTCGCTCGCGGCAAGAAGATTGCTCATCGAAGTCTGGAAGAAGGCGAGCGAGGCGTCGTCGAAAGTCGGGGAATTCGTCAGGTTGACGACGACGTCGACGCCTGCCACGGCGGCCTCCAGCCCCTGGCCGGTGATGATGTCCACGCCGGTGGACAGGGAGTGAGGTACGGCCTGGTGCCCGGCCGTGTTCAGGTTCTCCACGACCCGTGACCCGATCAGCCCGGTTCCGCCGATGACTGCGCACTTCATGATCTGGCCTTCCTTCGACGCTATCGCCCGGAATGCGGCTTATGCGATCTTAACCTCGCTCCAGGTACACCCGAACTCAGACACTCTCGCCCCGACGAGCACGGTCACACCGTCGCCGTCCGCCTCGCACCCGCCGGTTCCCTCGTCCGCGTCGACGTCGGCGGCCGGTCCCAGCCTCCAGGTGTCCACGATCGAGAGGAAGTCCTCTCAGCGTTGGCGCCGATGCCGGCCAAGTCGCTTGCTGCTGCGCAGTCCAGCCGGGTGGATTCGGAATCGGCTTGTAGCCACTGTTGAACACGTTGATTGACAAGGTCATGATGCCTCCCTCGTGATTCGCCATGGGCGCCCAGCCGAGAGTCGTCGACCTCATGGGTGAGAGGCATACGAGACCGGGCTCGACGATGGCGTCCCCGAAGGACGCTCCGTGCGATGCAGCGACCCGCGGGTTGTCGCAGCGCCCGTCGCACCGGCGTGTTGCCGTGCCGCCCTCATCCGCCGAGGCGAACGCTCCTGCGGCTGGAGCGTGCACGGAGCAGAGAGCAGGGCCGACCCGGGTTCTGATCAGCTCCGCGGCTTTCGCGCCTCCCCGGTCCGTGACCACGTCGAGCGAACCCAAGAGTCACTCGGACATTTCGCAAGTCTGCCCGTAGTGCCGACCAACGTACGATCTCCTGATCGTGCTTGACCCCAGGCAGGCCACCGCCCACAGGGCGCGCCCGGATCCTGCCGCCGGGCGGTCAGGCGGTTCCGAGGGCGTCGCGCAGGAGCGAGACGGCCTGGTCGATGGCCGCTCGGGTGGCCTTGGACTGGCTGAGCGAGTTGATCATCATGAAGTCGTGCACCGTGCCGTCGTAGCGCACCGTGGTGACCGGGACGCCGGCGGCGCGGAGCTTGGCGGCGTACGCCTCGCCCTCGTCGCGCAGTACGTCGGCCTCGTCGACGAGCAGCAGGGCGGGCGGCAGGCCGGCGAGCTGTTCGGGAGCGGCCCGGTTGGGGGAGGCGGTGACCTCCGCCCGCTGTCGGGGGTCGGTGGTGTAGGCGTCCCAGAACCACTCCATGGCCTTGCGGCTGAGGTAGTAGCCGGTTTCGAACTGCTCGTAGGATCCGGTGTCCATCGCCGCGTCCGTGACCGGGTAGTACATCGACTGGTGGACGAACCTGACGTCACCGCGTTCCTTGGCCATCAGGGCGAGCGCGGCTGTCATGTTCCCGCCGACCGACTCGCCGGCCACGGCCATGCGCCGGGCGTCCAGCCCCTTGGACGCTCCCTCACGGGTGATCCATTGGGCGGTGGCGTAGCCCTGTTCGATGGCCACGGGGTAGTGGGCCTCCGGTGAGGGCGTGTACTCGACGAAGGCCACGGCGGTGCGGGCGCCGACCGCCAGCTCCCGCACCAGCCGGTCGTGGGTGCCGGCGTTGCCCAGTACCCAGCCGCCGCCGTGCATGTACAGCACGACGGGCAGCGTTGCGCCGGCGCCCTGCGGTTTGACGATGCGCACCCGCACGTCGCCCACCACGGCCGGGACGGTGATCCACTCTCATGGCCGCCGCCTCACCGGCGAGAACACCATCTCCCCGGACGCAACCCTGCTGGCGCTACTGTGTGCTGCCGGCTCCACCCGAGCTCAGGACTCATCATCCGGGGATTCCCGGGGCACCTGACGGGCGCGCAGGTCCGCACGAATGCGCTGGGCGAGCCTTTGGGTGTCGTAGCGGTTCAGTGAGGCGCCGATGGCCGCGCCGACCATGAAGGGCATCAGCATGGGGATCCGGCGGACGGTGAGCCTCAAGAGCCGTCGGCGCAGTTCCCTTCTCACCCGGACGCTGAGCATGAGACTGACGGCGGAGGCCGGTTTCGTGACGTTCAGGCCGCGTCCCTCGGTCCATTCCGCGAGATACAGCGCGGCACGCTGTCGTGCGGTGCCAGGGGCCCGCAGCCCGTACACCTCGTGCAGTTCGGCGATGAGCTTGAATTCGACGGATGCCGTTCCGAGGATGCCCGCGGCCAGCTCCGCGGGCATGGCCGGGGGCGTGGGCAGCGCCGCAGCGGACCCGACGCCCGCTCCTACGGCCTCGGTGCCCCGTACCGCACCGGTGACCAGGTGGTCGGCGATCTCCTCCGAACCCAGGCCGGGGAACTGCTGACGCAGCGTGTTCAGATCGCGGACCGGGATCCGCGGGACCGCTTCGATCAGCCGCCCCGCAAGGAAAGAGGCCGGCGACCACTCGGGAGTCCTCACCTCGGGTGACATCGCATCTTCCCGTTCCGGCGGCGTCATTACTCCTCGACACCTGCCTGTCCACCCCTGTACCCGCTGGTAGCGCATCGATTCGCGCCGCGCGGCAGACGGGGTACGGGGTCGGTCAGGCGAACGTGCTGTGCAGCAGGGCGCTGCTCGATACGCCGGACGGTCCTCGGACAGAGCGGCACGGCGAGACGGCCGACAACGACGCGGAGCCGACGAGCGACAGCGGGAAGTCGCTGCCGGACTCGACGCGATCGCACCCCTCGCCGCGCCACGAGCAGGCACCGCCGAGCCGGTCCGGGCCCGACACCTCGAGCCCCGCAGAACCACCACCTGGAGCATGCGCCTCACGCATGTGGGTTCAGAAGGGAAAGCGGCCCGGTCCACCCGCCATCCGTGGAGGTGTCGTTCACGGGGGCTTGGGAGTGAGGTGCGGGAGGAAGCGAGGGGTGACGGCCGCTGCGAGGGTGGCGGCGGTGGCGCAGGCGGTGACCATGGTCCATGCGACGGGGCCGAGGGGGGTACAGCCGAAGAAGTGGCTGAGGCCAGGGGTCTGGACGACGGTGATCAGGGCGGCGGCGGAGAGTGCTGCGGTGGCCAGCACGAGGGGACTGTGCCAGTCGGTGATGAGGGTCTGGCCGAGCTGGGTGGTGACGAGGGCGGCCAGGCCCATGGTGCCGGCGCGGCGTGGCAGACCGGTGAGGCGCCCGGTCTGCCAGGCGCTGAAGGCGCCGAGTGTGGTGGCGGCGCCACGGATGGCGAGGAGGCGCGCGAGATCGGGCCCCAGGAGCGTGGGCGCCGGTCCGGCGGTGAGAGAGGCGCCGCCGGACCGGGGGGTGCGGGAGGGAGCGAGTGCGACGGCAAGAGCAGGCAGCATGTCGGTCAGGAGGTTGACCAGGAGCAGTTGGCGGGTGCCGAGCGGGGCCCGGCCGGACAGGGCGGTGCCGAGCACGGTGAAGGCGACTTCTCCGGCGTTGCCGCCGAGGAGGATCGCGACCGCGTCACGGACCCTGCGCCACAGGCTGTGGCCCTCGTGGAGGGCGTCGAGGATCCGGGTGGGATCGGGGTCGGTGAGGACGAGGTCGGCCGCGGCGCGGGCGGAGGCGGAGCCGTGGGCGGCCAGGCCGATGCCGACGTCGGCCAGGCGGATGGCGGCGGCATCGTTGATCCCGTCGCCGGTCATGGCGACGACGTGCCCGGTCTGCTGCAGGGCCTGGACGATGCGGACCTTGTGCTCGGGGGAGACGCGGGCGAAGACCGAGGTCTGGTCGATCGCCTGGATGCGTTCCGGTTCGGGCAGGGCGTCGAGTTGGGCGCCGGTCAGGACCGTGCCGGTTTGTGGGATGCCCAGGTCGCAGGCGATGGCCGCGGCGGTGGCGGGGTGATCACCAGTGATCATGATGACCCGCACGCCCGCGTCGGTGAGGCGTTTGACGGTCTCGGCCGCCCCGGGCCGGGGAGTGTCGGCGATCGCCAGGAAGCCCAGCAGGGTCAGTTCACCGACCAGTTCGACCAGCTGATCGGCGGGATGCATCGCGGTGGCAGGCGTGCCCTGGGCGACGGCCAGCACCCTCAGTCCGTCGCCCGCGAGGCGCCGTACGAGGCGGTGCGCGGCCTGCAGCCGGGTCGGGTCGAGGGGGACGATGCCGACGGGGCCGTCCTGGGCGGCGCTCAGGGTGGTGGTGCACCGGGCGAGGACGGTCTCGGGAGCGCCTTTGACGGCGAGGCAGGGCCGTCCCGCGTCGGTGCCCAGGGACGCGGAGTAGCCGCGGCCGGCTTCGAAGGGGAGCTCGGCGCCGGGTTGCCAGGCGTGGTCCGAAGGGCACTGGACGGTGGCGGCGTCGACGACGGCCTGGTCGGTGGCGTGTGCGAGAGGCCGTCCGTCGGCGGGTGGGGGACAGGCCCGTGCGGCAATGCGCAGGAGGCGTTGCCCGGCGGGGCTGTCGACCAGGAGATCGTGGTCGAGTGTGGCCAGGCGGCTGACGGTCAGGCGGCCCTCGGTGAGGGTGCCGGTCTTGTCGAAACAGATCACGTCGGTGCGGCCGAGGGCTTCCAGGACGCGGGCGGAGCGGGTCAGGACCCCGTGGCGGGACAGGCGGCGGGCGGCAGCGGACTGGGCCACGGTGGCGACAAGCGGCAGTCCCTCGGGAACGGCGGCGACCGCGACGGCCACCCCGGATGCCAGGGCTTCGCGCACCGGCACGCCCCGCATCAGCCCCAGGAGAGTGACCGCGCCGCCGCCGATGCCGACGGCGGGCAGCGCCGTCCTGGTCAGGGCGGCCAGATGGCCTTCGATGCCGGGCGGGGTGGCTGCGTGGCCGGCCAGCTCGGCGGCGCGCCCGGCCTCGGACTGCGCCCCGGTGGCCACGACCACCGCGTAGCCGGTGCCCGTCAGCACCGTGCAGCCCTCGTAGAGCATGCAGGACCGCTCGGCCAGCTCCGCCCCGGGGGTGGCCGTCGGGTCCTTGGCGACGGGCGCGGGCTCGCCGGTCAGGGCCGCCTCGTCGACCTCCAGGCGGTCGCTGACCAGCAGCCGGGCGTCCGCGGGGACGACGTCCGCGGGGCCCAGGGCGATGATGTCCCCGACCCGCAGGTCCTGCGCGGGGACGGTGTGTACCGCGGCCGTGTCCAGTCCGGCGAAGAACCGCACCCGGTCCGACAGTGGCGTGGCCTCCGGCCCTTCCACGAGGGGATGGGGTGTCCACACCACCCGCCGAGCGCGGATGTTCTGGGTGAGCACAAGACCGGCCAGAGCGCGCTCGGCTCGCAGCCTCTGTGCACCGCTCACGACAGCGTTGCCGGCCATGACCCCTCCCACCAGCGCCGCATCGATGCTCGACCCCACAGCCGCGGAAGCGGTCGCGCCCAGCGCCAACACAGGGGTGAGAGGGTCCTGGAGCTCTTCGCGCACCGCGCTCAGCAGCTGCCCCGCCCACCGGGCCAGCGGAGCCAGACCGATGGCGACGGCCGCGGCGTGTCCGGCATCGCCGAGGAGACGGACGGGTCCGGCGGTCGGTTCAGCCGCGGGCGGTCCGGCCGTTCTCTCGTCGAGGGCCGTCAGGATGCGGAGGGTCTCGCGCGCCCCCAGGGCGTGCCAGGCGCCGCGGATACGGGCCGGGGGCAGGGGGCGGCAGGCCAGGCGGCGGGCGCCCCTGATGCCGCCGAACTGGGCGAGGAAGGCCGCGCCGTACACCGGGGATGTCGTCAGGCCGCCCACCGCCCGGCGGGCACCCGCAGCCGCGATCAGCGCTCCCAGGGCGGACCCGCCCATCGACAGGTGAGCCGATTTGCCGCTGACCTGGCGGGCGTTGTCCACCGCGGACAGGATCCGCCAGACCTGCACCGTCCCGCCGCTGCAGACCAGGTCCGCCGACCACCACGCCCCCGGGACCCCGACAGGGCCGGTTCCGGGTGCGGGCAGTACGGCGACGCCGATGTCAGCGGCGGCCAGCGCACGGTCCTCGGCCATGCTGATCAGCAAGACGACCTGCCCGTCCTGCTGCAGGCGCCGTACCTGCTCGTCCAGCGGCGTGGACAACGGCACGGTCCGGTCGGCCCACGGGAGCAGTTCGGCAGCGGAGACGTGCTCGGTGAGCAGCAGGCGCCGGCTGCCGGAACGGGCCGCGGTCACGACGGCATCGGCCAGCGGGTCGAGGTCGCAGCCCACCAGGACCCGGCCCGTGTACCGGCCGTCCGGGGCGCGCAAGTCCAGCGGCAGCCCCGAGGGGGCGTCCGGCCGGGCCTGAAGCGCGTCGGCGGGGCGCTCCAGCCGCCAGCCCCGAACGTCGCTCCACGGGCCGGGGCCGCACAGCCGACGCAGCGAAAGGTCTGCCAGCAACGTCTGCGCGGCGGCCCATACAGCGGCCTCGTCGTGGCCGTCCGCGGCGGTCACCGACAGCAGCCTCGGGCGAGCCGTGCGCAAGACCGCCGAGTCGATCACCACGGCAGAGACCCTGTCCAGCAGCCGCAGGACCGCCCCGTTCATCGGGACCACACCGTCCCGGGCCAGGTCCCGGCCCAACTGCGCGCAGAACGCCTCCCGCCCCATCCCTGCGGCCTTCGGCGCCGTAGCCAAGATCGTCTGCACGGCGGCCTCGGGGCTGCGGGCCCACGCCCACACTCCTGCCGCGCCCAGCAGGGAGGCCAGCGAGGTCCGTTCTCCGCACTTCTCCACCGGCCCGGCCGGCAGCGGCACCGACCGGGGCTGTCGCTCCGGGGCTTTTCCCGGCAGTCCTTCCCCCGCCACACCGACCAACTGCCTCTCCAGCCGGTGCCACGCGCTCTGCCGGGCGCGGATTTCCGCCAACTGCCACACGCGCTGGACCCCGTCCAGGATCAGTGGTGCGATACCCGCCGTCGCGGCATGCGCGCACGCGTGGCCCACCCCGAGCACCGTCTCGGCATGCGCCCGACCCAGGCGACCCTCCAGCATGCTGCGCAACCGCGGCTGGGTCTCAGCCACGACCACGGGCACCCGCAGCACCGGAGAGAACACGGGAAGCGGCGTCACCCGGCGAACCGCGGCCACCAGCAGCCCGAAGGAGTCCGCAACCAGCGACGCCCCGGCCAGCACGGCCGGGACGGTGTCGAACGGTGGATGCGGACGATCGCCTGCGAACGGCTCCCCACCACAGCCGTGCGCCTCCTCCACGCTCTCCACCAACTCCAGCAGCCCGTCCACATCGAGGCGATCCCCTTCGGCACCGACAACCACCTGCCCCAGTACCGCGTTCACCTCCGCCCAGGCCACACCCTGAACCTCCCGCAGCGCACCGGTCACCTCGCGAGCCAGCCGCTCATGCCGCTCCCCGCGCCCGTTCAGTCCGCGCACCTCGATGTGCGCCCTGCCCGACCGGGCCCACACCCGCCGGTGCCCGCGGTCCTCACCCGCGTCCAGCAGCACGCCCACCGCTTCAGCAAGTCCGGCCGGCACACCCACGACCACACCGCCCAGCGCGCGCCGCCCCCTCTGCGCCGCATCGACCAGCGCGGCCCCCGCCTGTTCCACAACCGACACGGCCGTACCCACAGGCGCGGTGCACGCCGCCGGAAGCGGCCGGAAAGCCACGCCCAGCCAGGAAAGAGGAAGCCCGCTCCACGGTGGCACCAGCAACTCCTGCTCTCACTCGTCCAGCAACAGCACTGCACTCGCCGGGACACGCTCCACGCGGACACGCCCAAAAACCGCCACGACGCTCCAAGCACCAGAAAGCGATCGTCGCCAAATCCCATAAAAGCCGCAAAGCGGACGCGTCCGTCCGGGTAGGCGTGCCGGGCCACCGGCCGTGGGGAGCTGGGATAGGTTCCGCGTGGTGGATGGGATCTTCGAGGCTGCGGCCACCGCGGCCGGGATGTTCGCGGGCACCAACATCGACGACATCCTCGTGCTGACGGTGCTGTTCCTGGCCAGCCGGGCCACCGGTCGGCCCACGGGTCGGCAGATCTGGATCGGCCAGTACCTCGGGTTCGCCGTCCTGCTCGCGCTCTCGACGGTCGCCGCGCTCATGCTGGTGGCCGTACCGGACCGGTGGCTGGGACTGCTGGGGCTGGTGCCGCTCGTGCTGGGCATGCGCGGCCTGGTCACCGCTGCACGGGAAGAAGGAGCCGGTAAGGACAACACCGCCGTGGCCGACGGGGTGCTGTCGGTGGCCGGGGTGACGGTCGCCGTCGGAGCCGACAACGTCTCGGTGTACACCCCGGTGTTCCATGCCCTCGGCGTCGGCTCCCTGGCCGTGGTCCTCACCGTGTTCGCCGCCGGAATCGCCCTGTGGTGCCTGGCCGGGGCCTGGCTGGGCACCTCCCGGACGGCCACCGCGGTCGTCCAGCGGCACGGGCAATGGATCATTCCCGCGGTGTTCGCCTCGACTGCTCAGCGGAATTCGCTGATCTGACGCCCCGATAGAGGAAAGGCGCCCGTGACCTGCAAGGATCTG
>NZ_JAESIF010000072.1:0-29109 GCF_016757295.1 Streptomyces sp. M2CJ-2
GTGTTCTACCAGCTCGGCCGCCCTCGCCGGATGCGGGCATCGGAACCGAGATCACGACCCCGAACAGGCCCTAGCCCAGCTCGGCGATAGGTCCGCTTGCGAGCCGTCATTCACCACGGAAAGTAGTCGTGAAGAAGTTGGGTGGACGGGTTCCGTCGGGCGTGTCGTGCACGTCGTCCGCGCGCGCTTTGCGGTCCTACTGGGAGAAGGCGTAGGTCCGGACGGGGTCGAGGTGCAGTTCGAAGGGCCCGAAACAGTCGGCCGCGAGGGTCGCGACCGGAGCGCCGCAAGGGCAGGCCCGGTTGAGTCCCTCGTCGCCTGTCGGCCCGCAGCACCCACTGTTGTTCTCCCAGTTGGGCAGTGGCTGAAGGCCAGCGGCGTCATCAGGGTGCACCAGCACTGTGTGCCGGCTGCCGGCCGAGATGACGAAGCCTTCTTCACGGCAGACCACAGGTCCGCGCGACTGAGCTGGCTTCGGGTCCTCCTGATCGTCCTGCACGACGTAGGGAGGTCCCCAGGGCTCGGGATCGATCGCGTAGTGGCCCCGCGGAACAGTGGCCGGTGCCCGGCGTGTCTCCTTGTCCCGGTCGCGATCGTCGTCTGAGACGTCAGGGACGGCGGCAAGCTCGGTGAGCTCCGGCGTGATCGCAGTGCCGCACTTGGAACAGAGGAAGACGGTCATCCCCTCGTTGTAGTGCTCAGGGCTGCTGCTTCGCATCTTCGTTTCGCTGCTCGGAGTCGATGCGCGCGACGACGCCACGGAGATCGGGCATGCCCAGGTGGACGGTGGTGTGCCGGGCCGCGAGGTCGCGCATGGCGGCGAGCTTCTGCTCGGCGGCGGCGAGGCTGGCCTCAATCGCGGCGACCTCGCCGAGCCATCCCTGTTCCTTGGCCTCCTGGAGCCGGTCGAGCAGGTTCGCGTGGATCTCCTCCAGGCGGGGCATCTGCTTGGGATCGGGCCGCAGGACAGGGCAGCGGATGCAGGCTTCTCTGAACTAAGAAGTCATCTCAATTGGTGAGTCTGCGGTAGCAGATGAGGGTGCAGGCGATGCTCGTGAAGGCCAGGAAGTGCTCGGCCTTGCGCTCGTAGCGGCGGTGGAGGCGGCGGCAGCCGGCGAGCCAGGCCGTCGTGCGTTCGATGGTCCAGCGGTGCCGTCCGAGCCGCCTCGAGGTCTCGACGCCCTTGCGGGCGATGCGGTGCCGGATGCCCCGCCGGGACAGCCATCGCCGCAGGTGAGCGTAGTCGTATCCCTTGTCGGCGTGGAGCTTGCCGGGCCCGCGCCGCCGGGGACCCCGGCGGGAGCGGATGGGCGGGATGCCCTTGACCAGGGGATCAGGGCCGGCCGTCGTGGACGTTGGCGCCGGAGATGCCGGCGGACAGGGGCAGACCGGTCCGCTCGGTGATCAGATGGATCTTCGAGCCGTACGTGCCCCGGTCGACAGGATTCGGACCCGCCAGGTCCCCCTTTTCAGGGCCCGCATGTGCACCGAGTCGATCGCGCACCGCGACCGGTCCAGCTCGCCGCGAAAACCGAGCTCGTCCAGGACCAGGCGGTGCAGTTTGGCCCACACCCGAGCCTTGGTCCACTCGGTGAACCGGCGGTGCGCCGTGGCGCCGGACGGCCCGAACGAGGCGGCGGGCAGCTGCCGCCACGTGCAGCCGGAGGTCGCGACGAACACGATCGCGGCCAGCACCTCGCGGTCGCCGTGCCGGCGTCGGCCGCCGCCCTGAGGGCGTGAGGGTGCCTCCGGCACCACGCGCTGGCACAGCTCCCACAACTCATCCGGCACCAGCCGCTCAACGATCCCTGCCACGGCCGACGGCCTACCGAGCCACATGAGATGACCTCTAAGCCAGCAGGATCGGTGACGATCCTGCTGGCTTATTCCGTGCCCGGCGGGGCCGGCGGCTCGTTGGTCGGGACAGCAGCGGCCGTCTTGGCGATCCCGGTCGCGGGTGGGGTGTGGAATGTCGATGCGGCCGAGACCGTGGCCGACCGTGCCTGAGCTGACCGCGCGGGTGGCGCGGGCGGTGGCGGCGCGGGGCCCGTACCCGTTGGCGATGCGGGTCCGTGACGAGCTGGGCGAGTTGTTCGCGGACGCCGAGTTCGCCGAGGCGTTCGGAGTCAGAGGGCGGCCGGGCTGGTCGCCGGGCCGGCTGGCGCTGGTGACGGTGTTGCAGTTCGCCGAGAACCTCACCGACCGGGCGGCGGCGCATCGGGTGCGGTACGGCATGGACCTGAAATACGCGCTCGGCCTCTCCCTCGCCGCGTGACCGAACAGGTGTCTGACTGGTATGAGCCGTTGTCCAGCTGATCCGTACTCGCCCTCGGCGGTCCTGGGTTCGTCGCTTTCCGTAGTGCTCAGGCCGCAGGGGCGGCCGGCCGCGCCGGTCATGAGTGGCTGGCGGTGGGTGGCTTCGGAGCCGGGGCCGCGGGTGGGCGGTCCCGGTCCGCCGGCCGTCCCCTCCGTGGCAGGGCAGCGGCCGCGACGAGGCCGAGGGCGAGCATGCCGACAGCGCTGACCAGGAGGGTGCGGGTGGGACCGAGGGCGGCCACCGCCGGGCCGCCGAGGAATGTGCCGAGCGGAACGGCCAGGGTGCGCACGGCGGAGACCACGGCGAGGACCTGGGGCAGCAGGGCGGGCGGGGTCGAGCGCTGGAACAGGGTGGTGGACATCGCGGAGTAGGGCGGCCACAACAGGCCGACGAGGGCGAAGCCGGCCAGAGCGGCGGACGTGGGTGCGCCCAGCCCCAGCGGCAGCAGGGCCGCGCCGGCGACCGCGACGATGCCGGCGGCGGCCGGGCCCAGCGGCAGGCGCCGCAGGTAGCCGGTGAGCAGTGCCCCGGCGACGGCGCCCGCGCCGAAGAGGCTGTAGAAGGTGGCCAGTACGCCGACCGGTGCGTGCAGGTCATTCGCCACATGCAGGGGCAGTGCGACGTAGACGGGGCCGAACAGGAAGAAGAACCCGGCGCTGAGCAGCAGCAGGCCCGCCAGGCCGCGGTCGTGGCAGATCACACCGAAGCCGCTGGTCCGAAAGGCCTGGTCCGCCGGGTCGGGGGCGGTTGGGTCGGTGTCGGGCGGCACGCCCAGGCGGAGGGTGGCGGCCAGGACGGCGAAGGTGGCGGCGACGACGGCGAGCACGGATGTCGCCCCGCCCCAGAGGACCAGGGGGGCCGCCAGGAGCGGCCCGGTCACGGTGGACACCGAGCCGATCGTGGAGAGCACGGCGTTGCCCGCAAGGTGGTGGCTTTCGGGCAGTTGGCGGGCGATCAAGGTGTAGGTGCCGGCCTGGCCCCAGGAGTGCAGCACCGAGGAGGCGCCGAGCAGCGCGACATACAGCCAGATGGAGAGCGCCCCGGTGGTGTGGGCGAGCGGGATCGCGCCGAGCGCGCCGGCACGGAGCAGCGCGTCCCAGGTCGCGAGCCGGGCCGGACGAAGTCCGCGCAGGAGGCGGTTGAGCAGGACCGCACCGGCCGCGCCGGGCAGGGTGTAGGCGGCTGCCGCGAGCGCCACCCAGATACCGCGGTCGGCAGCGGGGGCCAACTCGACTGCCAGCCAGCTGACGGCGACCACGGCCATGCCGTCGCCCAGGGAGGAGACCGTGTACCCCGGCAGCAGACGCCGCAGTACCGGGTGAGCGACCACCGGCCGGTAGGGGGAGGCTCTCATCGCGTGCGGCAGCGATAACTTCATTCGAACCTCCGGTGCGTCGACGGCTTCGGACCGGGATTCTTCCTCAAGCCTTCGAGTCGCCCGGTCTTTTCTGCGCACGGCGTACAGGAGTCTCCACTTGGTACATCCGTGTCAGAGCATGCGCTGAGCATTCGTCGGTCCTGGTGGGCGGCTGACGGGGTATCGGCCGTTTTCCCGCCACGGCGTCGGTGCTGGTCTCTGCAGTTGCCCCATGGCCTCTGTTGATCTGCCCGGGACGGTCCGGGACCTGATGTGGGTTGTGCGTCCGGCCGAGACGCGTCTCTCGCAGTCGAGCACTCCTGGGGGGAGCAGCGTTCTCGTGCGGGATAGATGACAAGGCGCTCGTCACACATGCCGTGCTCTTCCCGGCTGAGAACGTGATCAAGGTGGTCGCAGCCGTAGGCGCGGCGGGCATCGCGGTGGGCATCGTTGCCGCGAAGGCCACGCCGCACGTCAAGAACAGGTTCAACGACCTCAAGTCGAAGCTGAACCGCAAGTCGGAGGACACCGTCGAGGCCACCGCACAATAAGCCAGCAGGATCGGGTTGGGTCGGGCCGGGGCGCGGTACTGGCCTTGCGGCCAGTCCGTTTCCCCGACCCGCCCGCCGCACCCGTCGTGCGCGTCTCCCCGCAACGGGCGCTCCACGTGCCTTGACCGGTGGTCAGCCGCCGGTAGCTGCGGCTGTCGGTCGTGGTGTCCACGGGGTCGGGATGTTGCTGCCGCGGTAGCGGTAGCGGATCACCTTGACGCTGGATGCGCCGGTGAACTCGACTCCGTCGCAGATGAGCTTCCAACTGCCCGGTCGGCAGAACCGGCGGCGCAGTTCCCTCCAGCTGAGCCGGGAGTGCTTGTGGAAGATCCAGCGGACGATGCGATGCCACGCGTGGTCATCGATCGTGCTGAACACCGCCTTCGACACTCCGTGCCGGAAGTAGTTCGCCCGCCCGCGCAAGGTAAGGACACCTTCGCGTGCCAGGACGAAGGCCGACGCCGGCATGGCCGCCCGCCCGTTGCCGTCCTCGATCGGTTGGCCGGGCCCGGAAGTCATCTGATTTCGCCCACGCTTCTGGCGAGACGAGACCCCGAAGACCGATCGCCCCGTCACGCAGCCCCTGGATGATCGTTTTCAGGGGATCGATGCGTGCACAAGGCGAGGGAAGTGGGCAGCCGGAGTGCTGCAGACCATGTGTCGTAGGAGGCCGGAAGGTAGCTTGAGGCCATGGAACAGCGCATCAGTCTGGTCACCCTGGGAGTTGCAGATCTGGCCCGTGCCCGACGTTTCTACGAAGCATTGGGCTGGCGGGGCCAGGAAGTCGAGGAGACCGTCTTCTTTCAGGCGGGCGGTCTCGGTCTGGTGCTGTGGGGGCGTGACAAGCTCGCCCGCGACAGCGGATTCGAGGAGGGGCCCTCGACCGGTTTCGGAGGGATCACTCTCGCACACAACGTGCGGTCCCGGAGCGAAGTCGATGCGCTCCTGTCCGAGGCCGAGCGGGCCGGCGGCAGGGTCACCAAGACAGCGGTCGAGTCCCTCCACGGCTTCTACTCGGGGGCCTTTGCCGACCCGGACGGTCATCCGTGGGAGGTCGCCCACAACCCGGGCTTTCCGCTCGCCGAGGACGGCTCTCTCACCCTGCCCGACTTCGGCGCCCTCTGAGCGGGCGGTCGTGCGGTGGCCGTGTCGTGGTCATCGAACTTGTCACGCCGGACGGCCGCACCGCGGTCATCGACCACGTCCTCGCCTGCGGCCCCACGGCAGCCGCCGCATCCCGTACCGGGGCGCCCTCACCCACACCACCGCCACCGCGATCCTCACCGTCCCCGCCGACACCCTGCACCCGCGAGGGAATGAAGAACAGCCACTGCCGGAAAAGGCGACCGCCTTCTTCGCGTCGATGAAGCGGCACCGCACGGCGGTGTCCACCTCTGGATCAGCGGGCTGGTCAGAGGAAGGCGAGCAGGGCAGGAGTGCCCACCGGGGAGAGCATCGGTTCGGGCAGCGTCCACGTCACTGCGGACGCCTTCCCTGCTCGATCTCGGGGCGTGCCGGCCTGGGGGTGTCTTGGGCGAGGTTCGTCGGCCGCGGGCGAACGGTGAGAAGCGGCCCCGCCCTCGAACGGGCGGCCGATCGACCATCCTGGCCCGGGACGGCCTCCTCTCGCCGGCTGCGCTTGTGCGCCCGCCCTCGTCGGGCCGCCGGTCGAACACCTGGTGGGGCCGACGGAACCCGTCCCGGTGGGGCCGCCGAAGTCCGTCGCAGACACGGGGGGGGTTCGGCGGGCCGGTGGTTCGACCATCGCTGGTCGGCCCGTTACTCGTACCGGTACTTCAGCGAATCCGCCTCCCTCTGCTCAATGTCGGCGATCGTCAGCTCCGGCATCCGCAGCTGGGCCAGCGTCACCTCGGCCGAGGTCGGCTGGGCGTCCGCCGGCAGCCACTGCTCCGGCTTCCAGGCCCCGCTGCGCAGCAGCGACTTGGGGCAGTGCGGGTAGACCTCCTCGATCCCCAGCACCAGCGCACTGGCCGGCGGCTTGCCCACGGCGGTCAGCTGCGACAACAACTCCGGGCGGGTGGAGACGCAGGCCCGGCCGTTCACCCGCAGGGTGGTGGTCCGCCCGGGGATGACGAACAGCAGCCCGGCCCGCCCGGTGGCGATGACGTTCTGCAGGGTGTCCAGACGCTTGTTGCCGGTCGCGTCCGGTATCGCCACCGTCCGTGCGTCCAGGACGGCGACGAACCCGGCGGGGCCGCCGCGCGGGGAGACGTCACAGTTGCCCTCGGCGTCCGCGCTGGCGACCAGGACCAGCGATGAGCATCCGATCAACCGCCGGGTCTGTTCGGTGAGTTCGGTCATCTGCTTGCGCACGGCCGCGTCGCCGGGGAGTTCGTAGACCCGGCGCAGCGCCTCCCGGTCCGGCACGGCGTCGAGGCGGAGCGAGTCGAAGGCACTGCCGGCAAGGGGTGTCGTCATGCCCCGACCCTAACGGGCCGACCTGCGATTGACCTTGGTCGGTGAGTGCGGGGACAGAGACACCCGCGCGAGTTGTCTGGTGCGTGACGATCCAACAGGCCCGCGCGGCCGTGTCCCCTCCTGCCTTCTGCGGGCTGTCGCGCCACCATCCGGGCGAGTTGATCGCAGAACTCGCCCCGCGCCGGGTGGCGCGCTGTGAGTCCGGGCACCATGAGCGACGTGAGGGCTACCGTCGGCCGGAGGCGAGGACCGGGCCGAAGCACGAACGGGTCTTCACCGACCGGCTCCCGGTGACACTGGTCCGTCTACGGACCGGGCTCACCGAGGCTGACTGTCGGTGGTCGCCCGTACGCTCAGGCCCGTGAACATCGATGATCTTGAATGGCAGTCGCGGACACTCGGCGGAATACCTCCTCGCCTGGTCACCATGCTGGTGGAGCGGGGGGAGGTGGAGCTGTTGGTTCAGGCCGCATCGGAGCAGGGGGACTGGTTCTGCGCCCAGGCGGCGGCTCGCGAGCTGTCCCGGGCGGGCGAGGTCGAGCGGGCCCTGGACGTACTGGAGCCGTTCATCGAGGCTGGGTGGAACCGGGCGCGCTGGGAGAGGGCCGAGGTCCTGCTCGAGGCGGGGAGGGTGCAGCAGGCACTGGACGCCGTCCGCCCGGACGAGGAAGGCCTTGCCTCGGAGCGGGTGTGCCACGACTTCGCGGAACTGCTGGCCAAGGCGGGGAGGCTGGACGAGGCGATCACCGTACTCATGCCGCATCTGGACAGGGAGTGGATCCTGTCCACCCTCGTCGAGCTGACAGAGGGCCAGGGCCGTGATGAGCAGGTCCTGGAGCTGATCGCGCCGCGTGCTCAGCGGGCCCGCAGCGTCCGCGGCGAGGAGCGATGGGGTTTCCACCCCTGCAACGCGCAGGACCTCCAGGCCCAGGTCCTGGAGCGCGCGGGCCGGGTCGACGAGGCCGTACGGATACTCGGGGCAGACATCGCAGCCGGGCACTTCGTGGTCCAGAACACACTGGTCGCCCACGCCGAGCTCCTGCGGCGCCACGGGCGTCTGGAGGAACTGCGCGTGCTGGGCACCGGTAAGCACGCGGGTGAGACGCTCGCGTACTACGCGCGGGCGCTCGAGGACGTCGGGCAGGCAGATGAGGCCGAGACCGTGCTGCGGCGTTTCATCGCGGCCGCCGAGTATCCGGACCGGTTCCGCTGGCCCCTGATCGGACTGCTGGGCCGTCAGGGCCGGATCGAGGAAGCCGTCGAGGTGGGTCGCCCGACGTTCGACCACCACGACGCCTGCCTCTTCGAAAGCATCATCCACCTGCTGCACGAGGCCGGACGGCCGGACGACGCCCTGGCGCTCCTCGACGAGCGCAGTGCCGAGTTCGTCGAGGAGCACCCGTCCTGGGTCGGCTCGAACCGGCTCTGGCTGCTGGGCGAGGCCGGCCGGCACGAGGAGGCCCTCGCCCACGCCGAGACGCTGCCGCCGGACATGTACGGACTGACGGTCAGCAAGGCGTGGATCCTGGAAGAGACGGGGCGCCTCGAGGAAGCTCTCGCCCTCCTGCGGGCGGACACCGCACTGCGGCCGTCGGAAGTGGCCGAGCTGCTCATCCGGCATGGCCGCGCCGCCGAAGCCGTCGCCGGAATGCCCTCCCTCGCCGAACAACACGCGGCCGGCCGACGGCGTGACGCGGCCATGCAGGCCGACCGTGGCCCCGACAACCCTCCCTTCTGAACGAGCGGCCCCTGATGAGGAGGTCGTCGTCGCACCGCAGAGGCTCCGGCGACGGGTGCCGACACCTCGCACCACGTCCTGTCGTACTGGGAAGGCACAATCGGCGCATGTCTGAGACCTTCGTCGACCTGGGATCCGTCAATGCGCCGTCCGGTGCGCTGGTGCTCGGCATGGCCGGGTGGATCGACCACTGGCGGGAACTGGGTCAGCCCCTGTCCGAGCGTGCCCAGGCGGCGGCGTCGTCGGGAGGGGGCCATCTTCGTGAGTGGTTGTGCGAGGCGGTCGCGGTCCCGGCTGCCGACGACCGGCCGTTGAGGGTGAGGGCGAGCACCTCGCCGTCACCGTTCGACGAGGAACCGACCATCGCGACCCTGGAGATCAGCCTTGGACTCCCATGGCCCGAAACCGCGGACCGATCGGTGCCGGTCCGGCTCGGAGACCTGCCCGTCGACCGGTGCGGCATGGTCATCGGCGACGCCGCGGGGCTGGACGCGTGGACGGGAATGGACGACGAGCCGGCCGACGGGCTCGCCGACGTCACCTACTGGGGCCGATACGAGGACGACGCATACGCGCAGTTCGGCGGTGAGCGGATCGCGCAGTACGGTGTCGACGGACCGCACGGGTGGCTCGACCTCCCGCTTGCCGAGGCAGCCGCACGCGCGGCCGAACTCACCGCCTGGCGAGACCGCCTCCACGGCAAGGGCCTCATGGTCTCGATCGACAAGCACACCGACTTCCACCGCTTCCGGCGAGCCGCAGGGCACCATCCGCTCCACGTCGGTGAGATCGAGGTCGGCGGTTGCCAGGTGCTCGGCATCGAATGGGACCAGGGCGACCACTCGATCAGGCACCACGGTGAGCGGGATACCGGCCAGGTATACCCGGTCACACTCGAAGCCGACGAGGCGGGAGAGACGGCGATGCGATGGACCATCCCGCCCTACGACTCCGACGACGAAGGCTAGTGACGAGCCCAGCTCCGGGGATCCGCCACCGTCGTGGGATTGCTCAGCCCCGACACGTGGTGGGACAGGTTTGAGAGCCCCAGGTCACAGCGGTGACCTGGGACACGAGCCGCAAGACCCTGCAACGGCACCAACCGGTCGTACGCGGACTCCGGCGGGGGCCTGGTCGGCTTCACCTGGCTCCCCACCGCGAGGGACGAGGACGGGCGTCAGGTCCGTCTGGCGTGATGCCGGGCCCAGGGGGCTACTCAGAACTCCGGTCGCGAGTCACGCATGCGGCTGCCACCTGCACCGCCTCCTACTCCCACTGGTTCGGCCCGCCGGCTTCGGGCGCCCCGGCGGGCGGCACCTGCTGAAGTGGCTGGACGAGCAGTTCACGCCCTGATCACCGAAACCAGAACGGTCGGTGGCCGAGACTGCCGGGGTGGGACGGGGCCGGCCGGATTCGAACCGGCGTCCTCCCACATGCGGTGAAGGCGCGACAACCACTGCGCTACGAGCCCCATCCCGCCAGGGATCATACGAGCCACCTGCGCTCCGCCGCTCTTGAATTGTCGAGACAACGACGGATCACTCAGCGCGACAGCGCCACAGAAGTAGAGCCAGAACCACCTCCGGACCACCGGCCGCTCGCTGTACAGGTGGCTGTGCTCGTTCGTGACCGGGCTTCGTACCCGGCTCCACCCGGCCTCGTGTACAACCCCCTTCCGTACAGGCGTCGCTGCTGGTGACACGCCGGTCCGGGCCTCCACGCTGGCGGCATGCACAATCCTTCCCCCCAGCGGCACCGGCTGCTCTCCAAGGTGCCCACGGCCCCGGCAAGACCGTGTGAGCCGTGACGGACACCGCGACCGCACGGTCCGGCCAAGGCGGCGCCCGCCACCACCGTGCGCTCACCGGATCATCCGGCGCGCCCCCCGGGTGAACGGCCGCCCGAAAGAAGTCACACCTACCCACCCCCACCAGGAGGCACCGATGTTCGCCCACTTTGACCGGCTCCCCACCGGGACGCCGCTGCCCGACGCCACCACCCCCGCGCCGTGGGGGCTGCGCCGCATGGCGCCGTACCCGGCCCTCGCCCCCTCCTACGCCCACGTCGAGCTGGACCCGGCCACCCAGACCGGCCGCTACCTCGACGCCGCCGGACAGGTCGTGGAGATGCCCGGCCACGGGACCAGCACCGGCACCCGACCCGCCACCAACACCGGCAACCCCTCCGACGGGTCGAGGCCCGGCGGCAGCGGTGGCGGCGACCAGGACAGCGGAAACGACACCGACCAGTGACCGACACGAGTCCGGTTCTGGTCGTCACCAACCTGGACGACCCCACGACCGACCTGGTGATCGACGAACTGCACCGCCGGAGCGTCCCGGTGGTGCGGTTCGGCTCCGGGGACTTCCCCGGCACCCTGTCGTTCGCGGCCACCCTCACGGAGCACGGGATCGAAGGCACGCTGACCACGCCCACGCGCACGGCGGACCTGTCCCGCGTCCGCTCCCTGTACTACCGCAGGCCCTCCGGGTTCGCCTTCCCCCACCTCGACCCCCAGACCGAGCGCTTCGCCCTCACCCAGGCCCGCTACGGGCTCGGCGGGGTCATGGCCTCGCTGCCCGGCTGCCTCTACGTCAACCACCCGCACCGCATCGGCGACGCCGAGTTCAAGCCCTCCGGGCTCGCCGCCGCGGCCGCGTGCGGATTCCGTCTGCCACCCACGACGATCACCTCCTGCCCGGTCGCCGCACGCGCCTTCGCCGAGACCCACGGGCCGGTGATCTACAAGCCGCTGTCCACGCCGCTGTACCGGATCGACGGCGTCTCCTGCACGGTGGAGGTGCGCGAGGTCACCGCCGACGAGATCGACGACACGGTGGCCGGCACCGCCCGCCTCTTCCAGCAGCGGATCGACAAGACCGGCGACGTGCGCGTGACCGTCATCGGCGACCGGGGCTTCTGCGTCCGTATCGACTCGGACCTGCTGGACTGGCGCACCGACTACACGCGGCTCCACTACCGCGTGGTCCAGCCGCCGCCGGGCGTCCCCGAGGCCCTGCGCGCCTACCTCGACCACTTCCGGCTGGTGTTCGGCGCTTTCGACTTCGCCGTGGACCGGCAGGGGCGATGGTGGTTCCTGGAGTTTACCGACCTGCTTTCTGACTGTTCGTGATGTTCGTGGTGCCCGTGTCCTGAGTCGTGGCGTACTCGTTGACCGGCCATGTACGTGATGTTCGGTATGTGGTGTAGGGGGCGTGTGTGAGCGGGCAGTTGGTGATCGGGGACCTGCGGGTGCAGGTGATGGAGCGGGGCGACGGTACGCGCGCGTACACGATCGTCTGGCCCGAGGGGGCGGTGCATGCGGAGGCGGATCGGTTCTTGCGTACGCGGGAGCCGGGGACCGACCGGACCTACGCCTACCTGCTGGTGGATCACCTGCGGTGGCTGGAGCGGGAGTGTCTGCCGCTGGCATCTGTGTCGCTGGTGGATCTGCAGCGGTACATGGGTGCGGTCGGGGCGAAGGTGGCAGGGCCGTTCGGGAGGCCGTGGCGGGAGGGCAAGAAGCCGTACGGGCAGGCGACGCTGTCGCTGGCGGCGGCCTGTCTGAAGGGGTTCTACCTGCACCAGGCCGCGCTCGGGGTGAATGAGGATCTCGGCAGGCAACTGGACCGGACCCGGCTGCCGAGCCGTGCGGACCGTAACCGGGCGCTGCTCGGGCATGTGAAGACGGCGATACCGAGCAACCCGCTGGCGCCGAAGCAGGTGCGGCGACGGCACCCGAAGATGGCCCCGGAGGGGGCGAAGGAGACACTACTGGCGACGGTGAACTCGGCCCGGGACCGGTTGGTGGTGACCTGGCTGGCCGACGGCGGTTTCCGGATCGGTGAGTTGTGCGGGCTGCACCTGGTGGACCTGCATCTGCGAGAGGACGCCGGGTGCGGGCAGTGCCGCGCACCGCACGTGCATGTATGCCACCGGCCGGCGAACCCGAACCGTGCGGCGGCCAAGACCAAGCCAGAGTGGGATGTCGAGGACGGCACGGTGGTGGGCGGTCTGATCAAGCGGGCCAGCCCGGCGATGATCCACACCTACTTCGAGTACATGACGAGCGAGTACCCGCGGCAGGCCGGGCACGGCATGCTGCTGGTCCAGCTGCACGGCGAGCGGAGTGGGCAGCCCTGGACGACGGACGCGGCCCGGCGGATGCTGCGGCGGGCCGGGGAACGGGCCGAGCTGGGCCGGGTCAAGCCCCACGGATTCCGGCACTCCTTCGCCACCGCGGTCCTCGACGCCTCCGGCGGTGACCTGGTGGTCACCCGCGAGGCGGGCGGCTGGGCGTCGGCGAGCACGGTCGATGAGATCTATGCACACGCCGACGTTCACGACCCCGACTTCGCCCGGGCCCTGCACAAGGTGTGGGGGGAGGGCGAATGAGCGTGATCTCGCTGGCCGCACACGCTCCCGATCCGGACCGGCGTGAGACCCGGGACTGGCTGGAGGTGCTGACTGCTCTGATCAGCGGTCCCGGCTTCGATGCGGTCTTCCGCGACGACGTGATCCGGATCCCGGCCAAGCACCCGGTCTATCCATGGCACTGCATTGTGCCCGACTGCGAACGACCGCGGTGGCAGAAGAAGGACCTGTGCGCCACTCACGATCAGCAGTGGCGTGACGCACGAGCCACCGGGGTACGCAAGAGCGACTTCGTGCACACCGCCGAGCCGCTCAAAGCGACGCGGATGACGGAGGAACGACGCTGCCGCATCTGCCCCGAACGCCCCGCCTTCAACGGCGAGTTGGAGCTGTGCTTCCGGCATCGCAACCGCTGGAAGGATTACCGCCGACGGCAGGGGGAGGATGCCGATATCGATCAGTGGGCGGTGGGGCAGGCCGCATACCCGGGCTACGGCATCTGTCACCTGCGTGCCTGCCGCGATCTGGCCGCCTCTCCGCTGGGGCTGTGCACGGTCCACCTGGGCCGCTATCGGGCAGCCGGCCGCCCCGGTGGTGCGAAGCTGCCGAAGACGTACCTCCGCTGGGAGGAAGAAGGACGTCCGGTCCCGGTCGGCTATGACGACGAGGCGGCCTTCCGGCAGTGGTGCCGGGATGAGCCGCCGGTGATGCGGGTCGGCGAGCTCAACCTGAGCGGCCTGCGCCCCTTGGTGAGAGCCGAGCTGAAGTGGGGTCTGCACGCGCACGGGCAGGGGAAACAAGGGCACCCGTGGGAAATGCCGTGGATCCAGAACCTGGTGGATCTCTGCTATCGCCAGCACTGTGACTCGCTGCTGGACGCGGACTTGGACCAGTGCGTCAACCGCTACGACCAGATGGTTGCGAAAGGGATTCTGGCCGAGCTGGAGCTGGTCTACCTCACCCCGGCGGACACCCGCGAGGCCGGATACATCCAGACCCAGCACTTCGGCGTCCGCTTCCCCAAGCGGTCCGGCCACTACCCGTTGACCGCCGTGCCTCAACGGTGGCTGCGTGACCTGCTCTGGGACCACCTCACCGGTGTGCTTCGCTCCCCACAATGCCCCCGCACTTCCTGCTTCATGGACGATGCCCGCCGAGGCTGCGTGGAACTCGGCGCCTTTCTCCAGGCCCACGCGCCTGGGGGCGGGCATGATCCCACCCTTCTGCAAGCCGAGCACATCGAGCGGTACGTCGCCGATGTCCGCCGCCGGGAACGGCTGAAACTGCCGGCTCTGACGCTGCCGTCCCGGGACCGTACGGGGAAGGCGATCACTACCCCGGCCCTGCGACAGGCCCTGCTTAACGGTGCCCGCACCGTCTTGCGGACCGCCTTGGAGAGCGGGGCCAGCGACCGGATCGGCCTGGCACGGGAGTGCATCATCGCGGTGCCGACCGGTGGGCGGACGGTGACCCGCGCCCGCAGTCCCTACACCGACGAGGTGGCCCGGGCGCTGGCGGACGAGGCGAACCTGCGCCAGCTCGCCGAGCGCCATGACCCCGAGGATCAGGGCCTGCGCGACATGTGGGAGGCGATCGTCTACACCGGCCGTCGGGCCGGGGAGATCCTCAACCTCAAGCTCGATTGCCTGGGCCGTTACAACGGCCTACCCATGCTCTGGCACGACCAGACCAAGGTCGGCAACTACGATCAGGCCATCCGCATCCCCGAACCGCTCTACGCCCGGCTCGCTGAACGACAGCGCAAGAGCCTCGCTCACTTCGCCGACCGGCACGGCGGTCGGCAGGCCACCGCCCAGGAGCGGGCCGAACTGGTCCTGTTTCCCTCCATCCGCCGCAGCCGCGACGGCCGTCGGGCCCTTTCCTACAACTGGTTCCAGGACCACTTCCGGGCCTGGATCGACGAGCTGGACCTGGGCAAGATCGTCCCGCACCAGGCCCGGCACACCCTCGCCACCCGGCTGTTGCGGCACGGCGCCTCCCTGACGCACATCCGCCGCTACCTCGGTCATGTCTCCGACCGCATGGCCGAGCACTACACACAGGTTGCCGTCTCCGAGATCGAAGACGTCCTCCAGCACGTCTGGGTTGCCGGCCCCGGCGCCACCAACCCCGGCGAGCTCCTCTCCAGCCCGCTGACCCCGCTCGATAGCCGCCAGGCCCAGGCGCTTGCAATCGACCTCTCCCGACGCAGCACCCCTACCGAGGGCGGCTTCTGCACCTTCCAGCCCGTTGTCGAGGGCGGTGTCTGCCCCTTCAACCTCGACTGCGAGAACTGCGACAAGTTCGTCATGTCCGGCGCCGACCTGCTCTACTGGCGTCGCAAACGCGAGCAATGGCACTCCATCGCCGAACGCGCCCCCGACGACGCCACCGCCAACTACCTCCATGAGGTCTTCGCTCCCACCGCCCGCGCCATCGATGGCCTGGAGAAGGCTCTGGCCGGGCTCGGTCTCCTCGACGATGCCCTGGCTCTGGACCTACGGCGCCCCCAGGACTACTTCCAGCGCTTGTGGAGCATCGGCTTCCGCGCCAGCGACCTGGCCCGCGCCGCAGACGACGACGGCGACCTCGACCACAAGCAGGAGATTCCGGCATGAGCGAGCAGATCCCGCCTCCTCGGACGGCCGCCGCCCTCGAAGCCCGCCGTCGGCGCTCCCAGGCCAAAGTAAGCCAAGTCCGTTACAGCATTGCCGAGTTGAAGCGACAGAATGCGCCCGTCACCATCGCCGCTGTCGTTCGTCGGGCGGGTGTCTCCCGCACCTTTCTCTACGAGAACCCCGACGCCCGCGCCCTCGTCTCCGACGCCGTCAGCCAAGGCTCCCCAGCCCAGGACCGAACCAGCCCCCGCCTCGACACGCCACACGACACTGCCTGGCGGGAACGGGCGCTGAACGCCGAGGACGCCCTCAAGGCCGCCCATGGAGAGATCCGCACCCAACGCAACCGGATCGCCCAGCTCATGGGCCAGATCCGCGATCTGGAAACCCAGTGGACCGACGAGTCCATCGAGCGCATCACCACCGAGAACACCAACCTCAAACAGCGAGTCCGCCAACTCACCCAGGACAAACGCACCCTCGAAGAACGCCTCCAAGCCGCCCGCTCCAACAGCCGTTTCCAAGACCGGCGCATCTCCCAGCTCGAAGCCCAACTCCTCGACAGCCAGTCCCCATAGCGCCGACTCCGCCTATGCGCGGACACGTGCCGGAGAACCGGCATAGATGCAGATCAACGCGCAGCGGCGTCAGCGAGAATCGCCTGAAGTCGTACTTGGCATTCGGCGACGAAGGCCGGGTAGGTGCGCCAGTAGTAAGAGATTCCACTGACGCCGACCGTGATCGCCCAGGCTCGGGCGCGAGCCCAGGTCAGATCATCCAGGTCCAGAGTGTTCCAGTAGACCTGTCGTGCTTCGGGCGGCAGGTCCCAGACCGTGGAGTGCTCGGCGTCGGGAAAGCCGACCGAGAGGCACCCAAAGTCAATGACCGCGCTCAGCCTGCCCTCCCGAACCAAGAGGTTGGTGGGCTTGAGGTCGCCGTGAAGCCACACGTGGGTTCCGGAAGGCTCAGGCAGAGCGAGTGCGGCTCGCCATAACTCTTCCAGAGTCTCAACGTCGAGCTCTGGACCCACCGTGGTCCGGCAATCGTCAAGACACGCGCTGATCCACTGGTCACATGCCTGCAGGCTCCCCCCCCGCGATACCAGCTGAGGTCATCCGCGCGAGTCGCTCCCATCAGGTCGATGTCATGAAACTCGCGCACAATCGCCGCCAGGTCGGCTCCGAAGGCGGCCCAGTCCCGGACGGTATCCGGGCCGGCTTCGTCACCGTCGATCCAGCGGTAGACCGACCAGACGAGCGGGAAGGCGTTGGTGGGCGTCCCAGCATGGACAGGCTCGGGGATAGGACACGCAAGGTGGGGTGCCAGGCGAGGAAGCCATTCCTGCTCCTTCCGCACGGACCGCGCCGTGTCGGCGGTTCGTGGAATCCTCACGAGCAGATCGTCGCCCAGCCGGTACATGGTGTTGTCCGTCCCCGCGCCCGCGGGCGAGACCGGCAGATCAGCCCACTCCGGGCGCTGCGTCTCCAGCAGTGACCTGACAAGCGTCTCGTCGACCGAGACCTCATTCTGGTGAAGCGACACGTCGGAAGTCTCTCCGCTGGATGGCACGGGAAGCCAGTGACTTTTCGTTGACCACCCTGCCCGCAGCAGCGAGGGAGATCAGCCCCAGTCACCCTCTCGGCCCGCCAGCCACTTGACGCGACCACCATCACCACCACGTGGCGAACATGCACGTCACGCGAAACACCAGGTCAACGCCACAAAACCGGCTACCGCGGTCGGAAAACTGGAGTGCAACCCGTCCGGGCAGTGGGCGTGGCTGGAACCGGAGACCGGGCTGCCGATGGTGGCGGCGATGGCGGATCTCCTGGAGAGGAGGACGGCGTGAACGACGAGGAGTTGAGGGCACGGCTCGTCGAGCGGCTGACCGTCGGCGGCCACCTGCGGACCGGGCCCTGGCGGGAGGCCGTGTCCGCGGTGCCGCGCCACGTGTTCCTGCGCGGCGGCTTCTTCCAAGAGGTCGACGGCTCGTCGCCCACCGCCTGGACCCCGGTCATGCCGGACGATCCGCGGTGGCTGGAGGCCTGTTACGACGACGCCTCCCTGGTGACGCAGGTCGCCGGGACCGTCGTGCCCGGGGACGTCCGCGGGGAGATCATGCGCGCCCCCACCTCGTCCAGCACCATGCCCGGCCTGGTCGTACGCATGCTGGAGGACCTCCGGGTCGACGCCGGCCACCGTGTCCTGGAGATCGGCACGGGCACCGGATACTCCACCGCCCTGATGTGCCACCGGCTCGGCGACGACGCGGTGACCTCCGTCGAGGTCGACGCGGACGTGTCCACCCGAGCCCGCGCCGCGCTGGGACACTGCGGGTTCGTCCCGAACCTGGTCGTCGGCGACGGCCTCGCCGGACACGGGGCCGGGGCCCCCTACGACCGGGTGATCGCCACCTGCGGGCTCCTCACCGTCCCCCGCGCGCTGATCGAGCAGACCCGCCCCGGCGGGACCGTCCTCGTCACCCTCTGCGGCTGGCTGTACTCCTCCGAACTGGCCCGGCTCACGGTCCACGAGGACGGCACGGCGTCCGGCCGCTTCCTCGGCGGGCAGGTCTCCTTCATGCTCGCCAGGCCGCACCTGCCGCCGCCACTGGGCATGCTCCCCGACCTCGACGAGGGCGACGAACGGCAAGCGGTCTTCGGTACCGACGTGATCGACGACTGGACCACCCGGTTCGTCGCCCAACTCGCCGCGCCCCGCGCCCAGCACGTCACCCTCACCCGCGACGGCCGCACGGAGCACCTGTTCCTCGACGCCGACACCGGCGCCTGGGCCGTGTTGTGGGAGCACGACGGCCGGTGGACGGTCCGGTAGAACGGGCCGTCCCGCGTCTGGGACGCCGTCGAGGCGCACATCACCCGGTGGCGCGGCGCCGGGGCTCCGCCGCTGGAGCGGTTCGCGATCGCCCTCACCTCCGAACAGCCGACGATCACCTGGCCCGGCCGCTGACCCGCGTCCCACGCCTGCGCTCCGCCCCACCGGCACCACGGGGCGGAGCGCTTCGCTCCGACGAGCCGACGAGAACCCGAAGACCGATCACCCGGCCCTGACCGCACCACCGCGAGAGACTGGACCCGTGGCCTCCCCCAACCCCTCGCATCCGCCCGGAGAGCTGTTCGCGTCGACCGTGCCGTACTACGCCGCCTTCCGGCCCCGTTACGCGCCCGAGTTCTACACCCTGCTCGCCGAGCGCTTCGGCCTGGACGGCACCCGGCGCGTCCTCGATCTCGGCACCGGCCCCGGCATCATCGCCCTCGAACTCGCCCCGCTCGTCGGCGAGGTCATCGCCGTCGACCCCCAGAAGGGCATGCTCGAAGAGGGCCGCCGCCTGGCCGCCGAGCACGGCATCACCAACATCACCTGGCGCGAGGGCGACTCCACCATGCTCCCGGCGCTCTCCATCGGGTCCGTGCTGCTCACCGTCATGGGCGCGGCGTACCACTGGATGGACCGCGACCGGGTCGCCCGGGACCTCGACCGGATCATCGAGCCGGGCGGAGCGATCGTCCTCGCCTCCCGCGGCGCCCCCGGCGACCTCGAGCCCGCCCCCTGGCGGCAGGTCGTCGACGAGGTCCGCACCCGCTACCTCGGTCCCGAGCGCCGCGCCGGCTCCGGCGCCTCCTCCCACCCCGAGGAACCCCACCAGGACGTCCTCGCCCGCAGCCCGTTCTCCCAGGTCGACACCGTGCGCTGGGAACACGCCCTGACCCGCACCGTGGACGAGGTCCTCGGCTGGGTCTTCAGCCTCTCCTACTCCAGCCCCGCCCGGCTCGGCGAGAAGAAGGACACCTTCGAGCAGGACCTGCGCGCGGCGCTGCTCGCCCTCGCCCCGTCCGGCCGGTTCGACGAGGTGATCCATACCGAGGCGGTCATCGCCACCAGGCCCTGAAGGTCGCGGGCGGTTCGGGGGCGTTGAGGCCGAAGTGGATGTCGAGCATGCGGATGCGGGAACAGACCCTCGCGGCTCCCAATGCGACCGACAGGCCGTGGACGCCCATCTGGGCGGTGGCGCCGGTGATCCCCGGAGGCCACCGGGGCGGACGGCGGGCGGCTGTGCCCGGAGGTCTCCGGCACCCGCGCGGAACGCCGGCCCGCCCTCGCCACGCCCCCGCAGCCCGACGCCGAGTCCGGCCGCGGCCTCCTCCTCGTCACCGCCCCGGCCGACGACCGGGACGTCACCGACCGCCGCTCCGGGCCCGGCAAGACCGTGTGGGCGTCCGTGGGCGTGCCCCGCCCTCCAGCGACATGACCCCGTCGAGCGCGCGGCCCGAAGCGGCCTGGAACCCGACTCACCCACAGGTACCGGCCATGCCGCTCAGTCCTCCGGCTGCTTATCCTTGTGGCCATGACTGCCCAGCCTCCGAAGCCCTCTCCGCGCCCTGCTCCGCCGGGAGAGCTCCGCGCCTCTCACGACGACCGGGAAGCAGTGGTGGAGCAGCTGCGCGATGCGGCAGCCGAGGGTCGAATCGACCTCGAGGAGCTGGATTCGCGCCTGGAGCAGGCGCTGAAGTCCAAGACCTACGCCGAGTTGGCCGTCCTGACCGCCGACTTGCCGAGGGTGAATTCCGCTGAGGACCTGCCGCCGCTGGTGCTCAAGGGCGGCATGTACGGCGCGTCTCGAGGCCCCGGGCGCTGGGAGGTTCCCGGACACGTGATCGCTCACGGAGGCTTGGGGGGTGTGAAGGTCGACTTCACCCGGGTCGAGTGCCGCCTCACGGAGGTCGCGGTGGAGGCGTACGGGGAGACAGCCGGTGTCACGATCGTCATCCCCGAGGGCTGGGCCGCAGACACCAACGGCATGGATCCCGGCGTCGGCGGCCTGAGGGACAAGACCACTCCCGACCGGCTTCCGGGAACTCCGCTGATCCGGCTCACCGGCTCCGGCGGCATGGCGGGAGTGGTCATCCGCCACCCCAACCTCTGGGAACGGCGCAAGCTGCACAGCAATCCGACGCAGGACTAGGACGCGTGCCGAGGTGTTGACCAAGATCTGAAACGATCTCGGAATGGCTCTGGCGATCTGACGGACAACACGTGCGAGGGGAGCGGCCATGCCGCGTCTTGGTCACCACCTCCGATCCTTCAAGTTCACGTTCGGGCTTGCCTGGACGTGCTTCGCGGCATGCCGGGGACAGGTGACCCGGCTCTGGAGCACGCCTTGGCGGGTGAGGCGACCCTCTGCGGCATTCCTCGGCGTCAGGTGACGGTCTACCGGTGTCTGTTCGTCGCGAAGAGGTCCGGAAGGTGCTCGGACTGCCGGGTGCGGGCAGTCGACGCCATGTCCAGGCCCTGAGTCAGAGGTCGCGCTCGTGCAGGCACAGCGGCCCGCCGTCCCATGTACAGCACACTCCCGTACAAGCGTCGCTCCTGGTGGCGCGCCCATCCCAGCCGCCACGCTGACCGCATGCACAGCCCTTCCTCACAGCGGCGCCGGTCCTCCGGTCCCACGATGCCCACCGAGTTCGCCATGTCCTTCACCTCCACACCGCGAGGCGCCCGTCTGGCCCGGCTCTTCGTCTCGCACTGCCTGGACTCCTGGGGCCACCCCTACGACAGCGACGTCAACGGGACGCTGGCCCTGGTCACCGCCGAGCTGTGCACCAACGCCGTGCAGCACGGGCGGGTCCCCGGCCGGGACTTCCACGTCCGGCTGACCACCGAGGCGGACGGCGGGCCGGCGTTCCGCGTGGAGGTCTCCGACACCCGCGCGGAACGCCGACCCGCCGTCACCCCTCCCGCGGACCCCGACGCGGAGTCCGAGTCCGGCCGCGGCCTCCTCCTCGTCACCGCCCCGGCCGACGACCGGGACGTCACCGACCGCCGCTCCGGGCCCGGCAAGACGGTGTGGGCGGTGGTGAGCACCGCGTCGAGCAGCCGGCCCGGCGCCCTCCGCCAAGCACCTGCCGGATCGTCCGGCGTCGAGCCCGCGTGAACCGTGCCATGCCCCTCGGACGGGGCGGTGAGGAGCTTCGCCGCGGGTACCGGAGAAACGTGGAGTTGGCCACAACAAGCCGCCCCCCCCTGCCGCGTTCCGCGTATCACCGGTCACTCAGCGCTCCCGCGTCCACAGTGTCCGTGGCACGTCACGTCTCTCACGCTCAGCGGCGACTTCGCGTCAACCGAGTGGGCGTGCGGACGTCACACAGCGTTCCCGTCCCCTGGCCTCCGCAGTGACGCCCCGGCGGAAAGCAGCCGACAGGGGTCGGTGATCTCCCAGGTAGGCTGCCCGAGCCACGGGGAAGCCCGGGCCACGGGGAAGGGCGACATATGGGGTGGGACGAGTGGGAACAGCTCAAGCAGGACGCCGCTCAGCACCACGGTACACAGATGCAGCTCAACCAGCTTCCGCCGGATGACGGGCCGGGCCCGTCCACCAGCAACGTCACCAGAGGGCTCCTTTCCAGCAAGAAGGCATGGAACAAGGCGGGAGAGGACATCGGCGGACTGGGAGACGACATCGACAAGGTCCTGAAGAAGTTGCAGGACGGGCAGAAGGGGTTGGAGGGCGAGGCCGGATGCCTGTCGGCCGGGGCGCAGAAGGAGGTCCACGACTCCTGGGCCTCCTACCTCAAGGGCGTCGATGACCGCTGTGGCAGGGTGAAGAAGGTTTTCGAGCAGGTAGGACACGACCTGCTGACGACGGACGAGGCCGTACGGTCGGCGCTCGACGCCATCGACACCCGGTTCGCGGACACGCCCGCCGTCGGCGGCCAGGACTCGGGGCGGTGACGGAACGTCATGGACCTCGCCACCCTGAAAAAGCTGAAGCCCTCAGAATTCGAAGAGGCTGCCGACGGCTATCGTGCCGCCGGTGACATGGCCGACACGGCCAAGGACCACATCGACCGTGTCGTTGTCGCGGGCATGCGCAAGTCCCTCAAGGGCGAGGCCCTGGAGGCGGCCATCGGAGAGCTGAGAAAGCTTTCAGCCAACTTCCACTACACACAGATCGAATGCGGCCTGGTCAGCACAGCGCTCAACGGATTCGCACACGACCTGGAAGCAGCCCGGAAGAAACTCCTGTCCGCGCTCGACGCCGCGGAGGCATCGAAGGTCACCGTCAACGCGGACGGCAGCGTCACCTATCCGGAGGGACAGCCGCGGGACGGATCCGAGGCGCCGGCCAAGGGCGGCACGGTCGGCAGCCTCACCGATCCCACGGCCCAGGCCATGGCCCGCCAGGCCGCGAACGCCGATCCCAACCCCCACCACGCCGTGGCCCTGGCCATCGCGGACCGCATCGCCCACGCCCTCAAGGAGGCGACGGAGGCGGACGCGAAGTGGGCGCCGAAGATCCGCGCCTTGAAGGCCGACGACGATCTGACCGTGTCCCTCGAGGACCTGAAGGACGCCCAGTCGGACATGGGCGGGGTCCGCGAGGCGGGCAAGGACTACCTGGCGTCCATCGGCGGACCGCCGAAGGACGCCACTCCTCAGCAGAACGCGGACTGGTGGAAAGAGCTCGCCCCCGAAGAGCGCGAGGCGTACCTCGCCACCCGTCCCGAGCTCGTGGGAAGGCTGGACGGCCTGCCCTCCGAGATCAGGGACGAGGCGAACCGCGTGGTGTTCGAAGAGAAGCGCTCCGAATACCAGCTCAGGCTCAACTCGATCCCGAAGCCGCCCGCCAACGAGTGGACGTGGATCACGGCAGGCTCGTATCCGGCCAAGGTCCACACAGATGAATGGATGGCATGGGACAGGAAGCACGGTGACGATTACCGCCGCCTCACAGCCTCCCTCAAAGGCATGAACGCCATCCAGCAGCGCTTCGACGACACGGGCAAAGAGGGACTTCCCGAGGCCTACCTGCTCGGCTTCAGCCCGGAGGGGAACGGCAGGGTCATCGTCGCGACCGGCAACCCCGACACGGCCCAGCACCAGGCGGTGTACGTACCGGGCACCACCTCGAACCTGGAGAAGGTCGGGGGCGACATCAACCGGATGACCGAACTGTGGCGTCAGACCAACCAGACGTCACCGGACGCCTCCGTCTCGACCATCACCTGGCTCGGCTACGACGCGCCCCAGTCGATCGTCAAGGACGCCCCCTTCGAGCACTACGCCTACGACGGCGCACCCGCGTACCGGCAGTTCATGGACGGCCTCGACGCTTCCCACTCCGGCCCCGGGGAACCGCACCGTACCGCCATCGGACACTCGTACGGCACCACCCTCATCGGAGCCGCCGCCGAGACCGGCACCCTCAACGCCGACGACGTGATCTTCGCCGGAAGTCCCGGCGTCAAGGTCGGCCACGCCGACGAGATGGACGTTCCGAAGGGGCACGTCTGGAACCAGGAGGCCGAGGACGATCCCGTGCCCGACATCGGCCGCTGGGGCCACGGCGGCAGCAACTGGAGACTCGGCGGCGGCGTCTTCCTCATCCCCAGTGACGAGGAGGCCTTCGGCGCGAACCAGATGAACACGGGTCCGGAGGGAACCGGCCCCACGGGAACGACGGGAGCCACGGGCCACAGCGAGTACTGGGACCGGGGCACGACGGCGTTGAAGAACCAGGCGCTGGTCGTGGTCGGCAAGTACGGCTACGTGACCACTCCCGAGTAAGACGGCACGACGGTGCCGAGCGCCGTTCCTCCATCGCCCCACTCGACGAAGATCTTGGACTTTCATGTTCTACGGACCACGCCCCGTACCGACCCCGCACCACCGGGGCAGCTCCCCTCTGACCCTGCCCCTGGCCCTCGTCCTGACCGGACTTCTCCTCAGCGGATGTGGCATGACCGAAAACGACGGCAACGACTCCCCCGGCAGCACCGCCGACAATTCCCAGGAGGCCCGTTCGGGCCTTCCCGACGCGGGCACGGCGACGACCGAAGAGGCGGTCGCCGCCGTGAAGGAGGTGTCCAGCGAGCTCTACCGATTCGTCGACGTTCCCGGCAAGGCGTCCGAACCCGGTCCCGGCGTCAAGAAGTGTGAAGGCAAGGACCCGGACACGTACTTCACCGTCTACCACCCTTGGAACTTCGCGCCGACGAAGCCCGGCGACATCGACGTGGCGATGGAGAACCTGAAGAAGAGACTGAACACGGGTGGCTGGGTGACCAAGCAGCTGTACCACGACAACAGTCCCAACAAGGCACTCAACCTGATCGCCGACAACGACGCGAAGAAGGTCAGCGTCTGGATCGTCCAGTACTCCGAGGACGTGACACCGAGTCTGGGGATCAACGTCACGTCCGGCTGCTACCGGGTGCCCGAGGGACAGACGGTCGACCACTTCTGACACCGCGGGACGACGACGGCCCCTCGAAGGCAGGCAGCCCGGCGGCGCATGTGTTGTTCAGCGGGGTGGACGACCCGCTGCCGGGCCCGGCCATCGGCCCCACCCGGACGGACAAGGCTCACCGGACCGGCGACGCACCTGAGGCCGCGCACCGCGGGCGTGATGTCAGTGACCCGGCCTCATCTGCTCGGCATGCCCGGCCGCCTCGCACCGGCCCGCGCTCCCGCCGCCGTTCGGACCGCGCACGAATAGGACGGGAACACAGCAACGCGGATCACGCGCCTCGCCCACTCCCCCGCACCGCGATCACCGACCCGATGGGTTTCGTCCCATGCCTGGCCGTCTCCTCGAACTGCGCGTCGAGAACTTCCGCGGTCTGCACGACGTGACCGTTCCGCTCGGTTCGCTCACGGTGTTCGTGAGCCCGCCCGACTGCTCGACAGGGACACCGGCCGTGTCAAGGACGCCGAGGAGGAACTCGAGCGAGGGCTCGGCCTGCCGGTCTTCCGGGAGAGCGACGGCCCCGCGGTCGCCCGCGGGGCGCTGTGGCACCGGCTGGTCCCCTCCCCGCGCGGCACCAACCGCTCCTACGCGGACTTCATCGGGGACCTCACCGGCTGGACCTGACCACCGGGCGCGGGCGGCCCGGTTTCGGTGATTTCACGTGCGGTTGCCCGTCGGCAATCATCAGGCGTGGTCAGAGGGTCCTGCATCCCCGAGGCCCGGGTGCGCGAGTACCTCACCTCGTCGCGCTGCCGCACCGGCGAGGATGTGGATCAAGCGAGCCAGCGCCGGCGCACCGACCGGATCATCGGCATACCTGGGCACTCGTACAGGACCGACCTCGTCCAGGAAGACCTTCTCGCGTGCCAGGACGAACCCCATCGTGAGCAGGGCCGCCCGCCCGTTGCCGTCGTCGAACGGGTGGAAGAAGCACACGTCCAGGTAGGCACGGGCGGCCCGGGCGGGAAGGGGGACGTCCGTGACCGGTTCGGTGGCTTGGGACAGGCACTCTTCGAACCGCGCCGGTGTCTCCTCGCACACTCCGTACCGTTCACGTCCCCCCTTGGCAAAGGCCGGAAGGGTGCGGAACGCTATTTCCGGGCAGCCGAGGACCAGCTTCTGCCATCCGGCGAGGAGGCCGAAGCCGAGCGGCCGGTCGGCCTCGGCGTCCGTCCGGGCCAACCGCCAGGCTGCCCGCATTCCGACCCCGCGTGTCGTGTCATCGTGTCCGTCGCGCGCCGTCGCGACCGCGTCGATACCGTCGCGTGTGCCCCGGACCGGACCGACCAGTTCGTCCGAGGCCTCGTGCCACGCGATCTGCGAGCGCACCCGGAGCCAGCTCCGGAGGTCGTCACGCACCATGCCCTCCGATGGCCTGCCCGGCACGGCCGACCGCCTCCGCGTCGGGGGCGATCCAGCTCTCGAACTGGGAGTCCACGACCTCGTCGGCCAGATCCTCGGCCTCCAGGGGGGACATTCCCGTCGACTCGAGGTACCACATGAGCGCATCCACACAGGCAGCACGCCATAGCTCGCCGGCTCCGGTGCGTTCCACGACAAGAGTCACGAGCGGTGCGACGGCTCGTTCACGCAGCCGTCGCGTCTCCTCGGCATCCGTATCCGGTCCGGGAGCGAACTGCGCGAAAAAAGCGGCGAGTTCCTCGAGCCAAGCACGCCATTGGAGCAGGGCGCTGGTGTACCGCCGCGCCTGCTGCTCCAGGTCTCCGCTCGGCGGCAGATCCCTGATGATCATCCCGGAATGGGATGCTTCGTCCACAGCGTTGTGCCAGTGGAGGGCCCACGAGCCGTAGTGCTCGGCAAGACCCCGGGCGACCGCATCGTCCGACCGCAGTCCTCGTGGCCGACCCGTCCCGGGGTCCGGCGAGGACAGCACATGGCGCACCACGTCCAGCGCCTGGTCGGAGTCGAACGGATGCGTGGTCGGATCGACGTCCTGCCACGTCTTCGATGTCGGGTATCGATCGGAACTGATGACCACTCCTGGTATCTGAGTATCTGATCATTGGTGTCGCCAGGGCTGCTCCGGCATTGGCGCCGGGGCGGCGAACGGCAGGTCGGGGGTCGGGGGTCGGGTCAGACGCCGGACAGCGTCGTCGCCAGCGACTGGAACAAGGCGCCGTGGGAGAAGGGCTCGGGCGGGCCGACCTCCATGCCGAGTTCGGCAGCGGCCAAGGCGTAGTCCCCCTCGTCCAGGGGGAGGGCGAGCAGCTCGTGGAGTTCGCCCACGAGGCGTGCGACCAGGTGGGGGTCGGTGGTGGCGGCGTAGTCGGCGACGGCGGCGTCGTGGTCGGGGAACTCGTCGACGATGTCCTGCGAGAACCATCCGCCGAGCAGTTGCGCCGTCTCCGGGAAGCGCGCGTGCCACTCCCAGTGCGTCTGCGGGGAGGACGGTTCCGGGACGTCGCCTTCCTCGATGCTCTTCCTCAGGTGGTCGGCCAGCACCAGCAGCCAGTCGCCGATCTCCGGCTGGGGCATCCCGGTGTCCGGGATCGCGTAGAACTCGCCCAGCTGGTGCCGGATGCGGCCCGGCGGGTTGCGGCTGTACTCGCGCAGCTGGCGCTCCGCCTCCGCGACGGCCCAGGGACGGGTGTGCCAGGTGTGGCGAAGGTATGCGTCCAGCGCGCGGCTGCGCCGCTCCGGGGTGTCGTCGGCCGGCTGCCCCAGGTAGGCGCGCATCACCTGGTCCAGCTCGCCGTACCGGCGGTCGTGTTCGAGGGGCTTCATGGACATGTGCGGCGGCCCCTACAGGTAGAACGGGAAGGTCGTGTGGACGACGAAGCCGTGCGGGCTGGACGGCTCGCGGCGCAGCACCACACGCGCCGCGCGGACGTCGACGGGCCCGCGCCCGGCCAGCAGGTCACCCTCCAGCTGGACCCGGCCCACGGGCTCCTCGCGGGAGGGCCAGGCGGCCTCGATGGTGAGACGCGCCCGGGTGCCCTGGGCGAGCCAGCGGTGGATGACCTGCTCGTTGGCGGTCACCACCTGCTGGGTGGCCCAGTGGGCGGTCTCCCGGTCGGGATAGGAGGCGGAACGGGTCAGCACGGGGCATCCTCTCAAACGACCTGGTCAAAAGCTGTGCTCGTACGGGACGGGCATCCGGTTCACAGGTCGTTGAAGTTCCAGAACATGCCGACCTCTGTGTCCGAGACGACGACGAGACCACAGTCCTCCGTGAAGACACTCATCGGGTTGTACCCCAGGGCCTTCCGTGTGAAGTCGAGTGTGCCGGGCGCGCTGCCCGTCTTGCTGACGTTGGTGTGGTAGGTGGCCTCATCCCCATACCGTGCGAGAACCGTGCGTGCCATCGCCCGCAGTTCGTCCGGGGACTCGGTGAAGTACTGGAGGTTGGCCAAGGTGCAGCCGCCCTCGGTGAGGGCCAGGAGCAGGTTCTCGGCACTGTCCCGGTCGATCTCGTCAAGGCGGGGCGCGACGTACTCCGGGGGGTGGGCGACGAAGGGCCAGGTGGGGCTCTCCACACGCTCGGGATTCTCCTCCGCGTCGTCGACGCGGGCCCAACCCCTGGGGTCCGGCACGTCCCGGGCCATCAGCGCGAGGACGTCGAGCGTCCAGTCTTCGTGGCGGCGCGGGCCGGTGGCGATGTACGCGGTCGCGTCCCTGTACAGGTGGCGTACCGCGGCTTCCCAGGACGTCTGATCGGCGGACATGTAGTGCGGGCCTTTCTCGGCAGGACTAAGGCTTGTGGGGCATCGACGTCATGACCGTGAACGGCGGATTGCGGCTGCTGTCGTACCTGAGGCGCGTGTCGATGCCGTTCACGTCGTACGCCTTGGCGTTCATCCCGCCCTCCTTGTACCCGGACAGCGGGTCGTTCGGGTCCACCGGCTGCTTGAACACGCTGCGGCCACTGGTCTCGCTGGGCGGCAAGGTCGCATAGAACTTCTCGACCTTGCCGTCCGTCGGCGGAGGCGGGCCCTTGATCCACGCCTCGATGGCGGCCTTGTTCTGGTTGAGGTTGTACTCGGTCAGCTCCTCTGCCCGCTGGTAGTTCGGGAAGGAGGACGAGGCACGAGGGAACGGCTTTCCGTATGGCCAGGCCTGGGTCGGGCCCTGGTTCGGGTTCGCCGGCTGGTCGCGCAGGCGCTGCGTCAGCTGCTCGTCCGTCTTGCCGACGTGCTTGTCCAGGGTGTGGCCGTCCGCCATGTACTCGTTGGCGGCGAGGTTGAGTTCGTACTTGCCGGCCGAGTCGATCTTCAGCCAGACCTGCGAGTCCTTGAACTCCTCCAGGGCCCGCATGCCGAAGCCCCGTGCCCGCGCCTCCTGAGCCTCGAACTTCGGGGCGCTCCGGTACGCCTCGTCCAACGGACCCATGAGTGCGTCGAGTTTCGGGACGTGAAGTTCCACCCTCAGCCTGGACAGCCTGATACTGGGACGACAGGTTCCGGAGGAAGCAGATCCAGGTAGTGAG
>NZ_JAESIF010000073.1:0-28064 GCF_016757295.1 Streptomyces sp. M2CJ-2
TCAGTCGATCCCTCGGGAAGGTACGCCCTTCACGTGCCACTCCGAGAGCCGATCCACAAGTCATGAGCATTGCTCACGGCAACGCACCGGATACGACCAGCAGGCCACCGGTGACCACGAGACGTGCGGAGCTGGTGCACGAGCCGTCCCGGCGGACCTGCACACCAGGATGGCCGCCGCGGTGACCATGAACAGCTGCCGGCCCGCCTGAAGCGTGTCGACTGCGGCACCATGCCGAAGTACAGGCTGAGCAGGAAGAAGAACCCAAGAACGCGGCCCTTAGACGACGCGGTCGGCGCGGTGGCGGACTTCTCGGAGTCGGACCTTCGACGGGAAGCGGTCCAGGCCGGCCGAGTCCCGTGCGTGTGCGAGTGTTTCCCGGCTCAGTTGCCCCAGAGTCCGCTCTGGGTCCGCATGAGGCTCCAGCGACAGCCGCACGCGTGCGGTGGGAGCAGTACTTCGGCCCGTCAGACGTACATGTGCCCGCGAGACCCCGTCCAGGGCCTGCGCCTCTTCCTCGATCACGTCCTCCAGCGTGCGGCCGTTGAGTCGGGTCGCCGCGCCGTCCTCGCTGTCGACGAGGACCTGGCCCAGGCGGTGTCTGCGCTGTGCGAGGAGCCACCACAGCAGCAGGGCCAGCAGCACGGCGAGCACCGCGATGACGGTCGGCCACCACCAGCCTTCTTCCTGCCACCGGGTGCGTCCCTCGGTGCCCAGCACCACATCGTTGGGCCCGCGGAAGGGCCACCAGCCCGGCATGCCGAAACCCCAGCGGCGCTGCAGCTCCAGCCCGCCCAGCAGCACGCCGCCGCCCAGGGCGAACAGTCCAAGGCCGAGCAGTCCCAGCAGCACCCGGTTCACCGTCTTGAGCATCGGGATCACCTCAGCCGTTCTTCGGACGCCGGACGTGCACGGTCAGCGTGGGTTGCCGGGCGAGACCCAAGGCCCTCACGGCTTCCCCCAGCGTGGCGTCCAGGTCCGCGCGGACCTCCTCCAGATCACGGAAATGTGACCGTACCCGGGCTTTGACCTTACGGCGGCCGACAGCGACCTGTGCCGACTGGACACCGGGCACCTGCACGGTCCGGTCGCGCAGAACCAGGGCGGCCGCGCGGCGGTCGAGCCCGGCGCGGACCTCCCCTGTCCCGGGGATACCGGTGAGCTGCCGCATGGGCAGCAGCCTGCGCAGTCCCGGCGTCACCGCCAGCAGGAAGAGCCACAGGCCGAGGGCCATCGCCAGTGCGGCCCCGACGATCATCCAGATGTCGTCCAGGGGCCGTGTGGCCAGTTCCTCGGCGAGCCGCCGCCGCCAGGGCATCGCAGACCGTCCTGCCCGCACCGAGACGACGTCGTACAGGAGCAGTCCAACGGCCGCGGCGGACAGCAGGGCCACCAAGGCCGCGGGAATCCGCCGCGTTGACCAGAAACGGCGCGTCGACCGGTCTGATGCGTCGATCACCGCCGTCGCGCCCGTGCCCGCCCCCGGGGCGCCATCGGCGGACAAAGTTGCCTGTCCGGAATCGGAGGGAAGGTCGCTGTCGCCGGGCGGCTGCCGCCAGGTGTTCGTGCTCATCTCACCCTTTCCTGGTCCGTGTGGCGCGTATGCGCCGAGTGCAGCCTCTCGACCGGCACCGCGAGGTCGGACACCTCCATGCCGGCCCATGTCCTGAGCCGTTCGGTAACCTCCCGGCGGACTGCGGCGCACTGCGCCGCGATGTCGGACGGATAGCCGAGCTCGACGGTGATGCGCAGCCGCGCCTCGCCGAGCACTGCCTGCCGTCCGGCGGCAGACTCGGCGTCTCGTCCTGCGGTATTCGGCTCCGGTGCCCGCCGCACGGATGTGGTCACGCGTGGCGTCCGGCGGCCGGGTGGTACGTGGCCGGCCGACTCGGTGAACCGGCTCAGCGCCTCGCGCGCCACCTGGGAAGCCATCCTCGCAACGACCCGGTCGGCGACGGTGATCGCACCGCGCTCCCCGCGGGGGATGCCCGGGCGCCGATCGGCTTCTCCGGTCACTGCCGCCGGTCTCACCGAGCCCGTCGCCGGTCATCGCGGATCCGCTCCTGCCGGTCCCGGCGGCGGACGAAGTCGCCCGGTTCGAGATCACCTTCCATGAGCCGCCCGGCCACGAGACCGACGAAGCCCAGCACCAGCACCAGCAGGAAAGCCCAGAAGTCACCGAAATACGCGGCGAAACCCAGCGCCATTCCGGCCATCAAGCCCACCACGGCCCTGCTCATCACGCGCTCCTTCACTCAAGCGGGCTGCTCCGCCCCGGCTACTGGATCCGCTGCCGTCCTTCCCCTTCGTCCTCCTCGTCGGGCAGCTTCACGTCGCTGACCGCGATGTTGACTTCCACGACTTCCCGACCCGCCATCCGCTCCACTGCGGAGATCACGTTCTCCCGCACCGCACCGGCCACGTCCGTGATCGAGACGCCGTAGTCGACGACGATCTCCAGATCGATGGCCGCCTGCAGCTCGCCGACCTCGACACTGACCCCGCGCGTGACGGACTTGCCACTCCCGGCGCCGGGCATCCGCTCCCGCATGGATCCCATCGAGCGGGCGAATCCGCCGCCCAGGGCATAGACGCCGGGCACGTCCCGTGCCGCCATTCCGGCGATCTTCTCCACCACCACATCGGCGATGGTCGTCCGGCCGCGAGAACCGGGCGCACCGATGTGTTTTGCGCCGACGTCAGCAGTCATCAGGGCAATCCTCCCTTAAGGAGCCCCCTAGAAGCATTTGTAAGATTATATTCATTTTAGTGCGCTTTGCCGCGAGATGCGGACCGTGAGACGGAGTGGTCCAACGAGTGGCCCGAGCGTCCCTGCCCGGAGCCCTCGCGGACACTCCGGGCGCAGTGCGGCAGGAAGAGAACCGTGACCATGGAAGAAGGAGGGTGAGAGGCCGGTGAAAACCGAGGCGTGGACGCAGGCAGTACGGCACCAGCTCGACCTGGGCCGGCTGCTCCCGCTCGGCGGGCCCGACGACGGGACATGGATCACCGAGCAAGCAGCCGTCCGGGCCCTCGAGCGCGCTGCCGCTGAGATTCCCGGTGTCCGGCTGGAGTCGCTGCGCATCGGGCCGGCACCGCTCGAGCCCGTGTCCGAGCCGGCCGTCCGCCCGCCGGCCAGCGCGCTGCCGCCGGGCCCGCTCAGGATCGAAGCCGCCTTCACAGCACCCCTCGGGCAGCCGCTGCCTCACACCGCCGACCAGTTGAGGAGCGCACTGCTCAACGCGGCCGCCGAACGGCTCGGCCTGGCCACCGTGACAGCTGACCTGCGCGTCACGGATCTCCGTGAAAGCCCGGAGACAGGCGTGAAGTCGCCGACCGCGGCGAGGGCCATGAGGCCGGCGCCGGAAACTGCAGCAGCACGAAGCTCACCCCCGGTGAGCGGAACAGGATCCATGCGGAAGCCCGTCGGGGAGCTCGCGGACGTCGCGACGGGTGTTCCTGGCGTCGCCCGCCTCACCGCCGTGCTGGGAAGCCGCCCGGTCAAGGTGGAGGACCATGACGAGCCATCCGGCCGACACATCGAGGTCCAACTCGCGGTCGCCCCCGGACACCATCCACTGGAAGTCGCCCGCGCCGTCCGGGCCGCCGTAGCCGACGCGGCCGCCAGGGACGCCCCGGGCCCGGTCACCGCCGCCGTCCTCATCACAGAAACCGCAGCCTAGCCAGACGTCAACGGCAGCTCGACGCGCTGGGCCTGAGCAGGCAACGTGTGGCGGCCCCGCCGGGGTCGGCGGGGCCGTATGCGTCAGACCGCCGATCCATACGGCATCCGGCGTATGAGAGTGCTGAACCTGCAGCCTGCCCCGGAGTCGCTCCGTCGGAGCGAGGTGTTGTCGCTCCCTGTCCCGGAGAGAAGAGTTGCGTACTCAGCGTGGCAAGTGTGCGGTCCGCTCCGGGTGCGCCGCCTTGATGTAGCGCATGGCGGTCGTGTCGTTGATGCCGAACAGACGCATCAGGTGAAGGGGGTCTTCCGTCTCGAAGGCCTCGTGGAGGATGCGGTCCTGTCGCAGGGTCTGCATCGGCAGTCCGGTTGCTGTGAAGACCTTGCCGATCGTGGTCGAGCTGATGGCTGGCTGGGCGTCGGCCGCGGTCCACCGGTTGATCAGCAGGTGAGGGTTGGGCGTGGCAGGCCAGCGCCGGTGTCGCTCCCTGGTCCATTCCGATGCGCACCGATAGGTGAGTTCATCCAGATAGATGACGTGCCGCAGACCGGGCCGGCGCACAACGAGCCGTTCCCGGGGCAGGTTCAGGTCTGCGAGGAGGAGTCCGCGCAGGTCGGTGCCGTTGAGCGCGTGCACGCAGACCAAGACGATGACGAACCGTTCGAAGGCGTTGCGCGCGTGCCCGAGCAGGCCGGCCAGTTGGTCGGAGGGAACAGAGGGCGGCACGGTCTCGATGCCGGAGAAGACCAGGCCCCTGGTGGGGTCGCGGAAGATTACGCGCTCCTGCCGGAGCGCCTTGAAGACGTTGCGGAGCACGATGTGGATGGCGCGGGCTGGGGTGCCCTTGCGGCTGGCGATCCCCGCTTTGACGTCGTCGTGGCTGATCTCCCGCAGACTTTCGACGCCTTCGGCGATCCACTGGTCGAGGAGGGGCTGGAGAATTTTGTAGTAGCGGAAGATGCTGCGGAAGCTGCGGCCGTCGTGCTCCCATCTGCCTTTGCCGTGTACGGCTTTGATCCAGATGTCGAGCTCATCGGCGATTGTCTCGGGCAATTCGGCTAGCTCCTGCTCCAGCCGCCGTTCGTGGGTATCGCGGCGCAGTTCCGCGTCCGGTATCAGCAGCCCGCGGGCTTCGAGGAAGTGTGTGGCCCGTCGTGCGGTGAGGGAGGCTCTGGTCTGTGCGAGGTCCTGGAGGTCAGCCTCCCGGAGGGGTGCCTCGGCGCCCAGCCAGGACAGCAGGATGGTCAGGGTCCGCTTCGTGGAGGTTGCCGGGCTCGCCTCCCACTGCCGGTCGCGGATCACGTGGTCGAGCTCGGCGAGCAGCCGCTCGGCGGCATGGGTGAGGGCCGGTAGTTCAGCCACGGGCCTGCTGGCGAGCGCGCTCCAGTTGCGTCTCATGTCGAACAGGACCTGCTGGCCGGGCACGGTCAGATGCGGCGAGACCGGCCGGTCGTCTCCGCCCCCGGGCGGTCCGCCCTGTCGGCGGAGAGCCAGAATTCTGGTCGGGAAGGGTTCGCCGAACCACAGCTGCGTCCACGGCTCGCGCTCGGCATCCGGGCCATGGACAGCGACGTGGAGGCGGCATCCCTGGCATCGACCCTCGATCACGGGCAGCTCAGGGCGGTGACAGCGCGTACAGGTACCCGTCGGCCTGGCCCCCGTTCTGCGAGCGAGGTCCGCGCAGGGCATGCACCGGTGCCGCTGGGGAGCCGCGAACCAGCAGTCGCACGACGTGCAGGACCGCGGTGTCGGCTCGTACGGTCGCGTTGAGGGAGCAGGCGGCCGGCGGCGGCGCCGAGTCCGGGGTGGCCGGGGCGGTTCCACCCAGGGCCGCAGCATCCCGGCCCGTGCGAGGATCGCCCGGACCGACCGGATGTAGTTGGGGATGTCTTCCAGCACCATCTCGTCGACCAGGTCGTCGCCCTTGGCGTCCCGGACTGCGAGGGCGAGTCGCAGCATCTCGTGCAGCTTGCGTTGCATGGGCTTGCTGATGCCGGTCTCGGCGGCGAAGGTGGCCGTGTGCTCGACGATGTCGTCCCAGCCGCGGAGCGGGCGTTGCAGGATCCGCCGGCAGACGTCGATGGACAGCTGCCGCCGCCAGGGGAACAGGGCCAGTTGGCCGCGGATGGCGGGCGGCAGGACGGCGGGGTCGTCGCGAGTCGGGGCCAGCCTCGTGCGTTCCTTCTCCACCCAGGTCAGCCGTTCGCGGCCGCCGACGGTGCGGCGGCCGTACTTCTTCAGCGGCTGGGCATGGGTCGGCGCGATGCCGTAGTAGATCAGCAGCAGTTGGAGGTTCCGCGGGCCCGTCGTCTCGGGGTCGGTGACCCAGTCGACATCCAGCTCCATCCTGATCGCCTGGAGACAGGATCGACACAGGGTGTCGGAGTTCAGGTGCCCCTTGTGGCGGCAGCGCAGGCACCGACCCCGCTCAGGGTGCAGCCGCCGCCACTCATCGCAGCCCATGCATCTGCGGTGCGGCCCAAGAAGACCCCACCCGAAGCACTCCATGCACTGCTTAGACTCGGACGCAGCCGGCATGCGTCAGTTCGGCGGCAGCGAGCGAGGGCCACCGGTCCGCTTGTGCGGGCTCGGCCGCACCGGCCCGGTCTGGTTCTCCTCGGCCCCCACCGCCTTGGCCTGGGTCTGCGACGCGTCGGTCCCGGCGGCCAGCGGCTCGGCCTGCAGCAGGTCGCCGACGGTGCAGTTGAGGACCGCGCAGATCTTGTCCAGATCGTCCAGCCGGACCGTGACCGGGGTGCTGCTCCACATCGCGGCGACCTTGCTCAACGACGGCGTGAAACCCACCGTCTTGAACGCTTCCAACAATTCGGTGGGGCGCCACAGGTCACGCTGTGCGGCTACCATCCGCAAATTCCACTTCACCGAAGGTTCCCCTTGTCCATCACCAGTCGCTGGGCTGCCCGCGAGCTCGCAGCAAGATTCGCATGCTCCGGATCGGCGTGGGCCGTCGCCATATACCGGACCGTGGTGGTTGCCCATTCGTGGCCCAAGACGCGCTGGACCTCCCACAACGACATCCCGCGCTCGTAGTTGTGCGTCGCGCACGCGTGGCGCAGCAGATGGGGGAAAAGGTCGGTGACCGGTCCGGTCAGGTAGTCCGCCGCCGCGTTGTGCAGCAGCCGGCGGAAGGCCGGGGCACCGAGCGCGGGAGCGATCGGGAAGTTGAGCGCAGCCACCGCCTTCGGTTTGCGCTCCGACGGCCACAGCGGTGCCCGTGGATGCTCGGCGTCGTCGCCGAACTCCCCGCGGATCTCCTCGATGTACCACCACAGCAGTTCTCGGCCCTCCTGGAACAGGTAGGCCTCGCGTGGCCGCGGCCCGGATCCTCGGGCACCCTTGCCGTGGACGACGAACCGGCCCCACTGGCCGTTCTCCCAGTGGACGTCCCCGATCGTCACCCCGCACAGTTCCGCGGCCCGGACACCGGAGATATAGGCGATCTTCGTCATGACGTAATCCCGGCAGGCGACCGCGTACTTCCGGGCAAACGGCAACCGTTCCCGCCAGCGAGCGAAGAACTCTGCCATCGCCATCTGGGACGGCGGGATCCGCAGCCCGAAGTCACCACGGTGCCGCGGCCGGTTGAACGGATCGATCGGCGACTCGACGGATGCCCCGAACCGCATCATGATCTCGTGGGCGTAGCGCTGTTCGAGGAACGCGAAGTACGCGTCGATGTGGTTGATCTTCTGCCGCATCGTTGATCGGGCTCGTTTGCCTGGTCCGGCGAAGTACTTGTCGACCTCGCGCGGAGTCAGCTGCCATGGCACCGTGCCGTAGAAGTCGCACAGCTCGATGACCGGCTTGACCAGTAGATCGATCGACCGCGGGGCCAGGCCGGCGGCGTCACGGGCCCACTGGTACTCGCTAAGTGTGTCGATGAAGAAGCTCTCTTCGTCCTGAGCCGACATCCGGGCCTGACGGCGCCGCTGCAGCGTGACGACGTCGGCGAGTCCTTGCTCGATCGGCCCCAGATCCCCGCCGGTCGGCTCGGTCGGCGGCACAAGGGTCAGGATGCGACTTTCGGAATCTGACACAGCAAGCGAGATTACTGGAGTCATGCGCAGAGTTTCAAAGTTACTCGCAAATTCCTGGAGAAACTGAAGCGAGGGGTAACTCGCGCCCTGAGCTGCCGACTTGCACCTTCACCCTCTATCGGCACTCGCCACGAACCCGCGCGTCCTCCACTAATCCCGCTGGCCGCCTTCCTCGCCGTCGACATCCTCCTCGGGGAGATCGCGCACCGGCGGGGGCGCCGGACGTACGGGGGAGGCGAACGTACCGGAACGGCACGGACGCCGTAACCGGGAGGCGGTGGGAACCGCGCGGGCCGGTGCCGGTCTCCCTCCGGGGAAAACCGGGCACCGGCCCGCGCGACTGCCGTCCAGCCGTCCTCTACGCGTGGTCGAAATCGCGGTCGAACCCACCGTCGAAATCGCCCGCCAGTGCGGCGGCGATCCGCAGGTGGGACTCCGCCTCCTCGTTCCGCCCCTGCCGTTCGAGGGTGCGGCCGAGCATCAGCCGGGCGTAGTGCTCCACCGGGTCGCGCTCCACGATGATCCGCAACTCGGCCTCGGCGCGGCGCAGTTGGGCCGAGTGGTAGTAGGAGCGCGCCAGCAGCAGCCGCGGCCCGGTCTGCTCCGGCACCTCCTCGACCAGCCCGCTCAGGACGCGTGCCGCGGCGGCGTAGTCCTTGGCGTCGAAGAACAGCCCGGCGCGCTCCCAGCGCTCGGCCGGGGTTCCGTGGTCGTAGTAGTACATGGTGTCCACTCGTGGCCTCCTTCGACGCCGACAACGGAGCTGGTTGGTTGAATATTCCACTACTGGCTCGGGGTGTGGAGCGGGAGCGGACGGAGTGACTCACCGCACCCCTCGAAGCTAAGTTGTGCCCATGAGCAATCTTGAGCGGGAAGCCGTTCCGTCCCTGTGCGGTGGCCGCGGCTTCGTGGTGGCGGAGCCGGTGCGTGAGCTCCTCAGTCCCCGGCAGGTCAAGCTCGGCGAGTCCACCGAGGTCCGGCGGCTGCTGCCCAACCTGGGGCGGCGCATGGTCGGTGCGTGGTGCTTCGTCGACCACTACGGCCCGGACGACATCGCCGACGAGCCCGGCATGCAGGTGCCGCCGCACCCGCACATGGGTCTGCAGACGGTGAGTTGGCTGCACGAGGGCGAGGTCCTGCACCGTGACTCCACGGGCAGCCTCCAGACGATCCGCCCGCGCGAACTGGGCCTGATGACGTCCGGCAGGGCGATCAGCCACTCCGAGGAGAGCCCCCGCTCGCACGCCCGCTTCCTGCACGGCGCCCAGTTGTGGGTCGCCCTCCCGGACGGCCACCGCCACACCGACCCGCACTTCGAGCACCACACCGACCTCCCGGTCGTCACGGCACAGGGTCTCGAGGCCACGCTCATCCTCGGCGACCTGGACGGCGCCACTTCCCCGGGCACGGCGTACACCCCGATCGTCGGCGCCGACCTGGCCCTGTCGAACGGCGCGGACGTCCGGCTGCCCCTGGAGCGTGACTTCGAGTACGCGGTCCTCGCCATGTCCGGCGAGGTCCACGTGGACGGCGTACCGGTGCTCCCGGGCTCGATGCTCTACCTCGGCTGCGGCCGCGACGAACTCCCCCTGCGCGCCGAGTCCGACGCGGCGCTGATGCTCCTGGGCGGCGAGCCGTTCGAGGAGGAACTGGTCATGTTCTGGAACTGGATCGGCCGGACCCAGGAAGAGATCGAACAGGCCCGCCGGGACTGGATGGAAGGCACCCGCTTCGGCGAGGTGAAGGGCTACGACGGCGCTCCGCTGCCTGCTCCGGAGCTCCCGCAGGTCCCGCTGAAACCACGGGGAAGGGTGCGCTGACCTGCGGGAATGCCTGATCCCTGGTGGCTGGTGGGCGGGTGGCGGTCGGGCGCTGCCTCCCGCTGTCCGCCGGCTCGCGGGAGGACAGCTGAGCGGAGTGCGGACCGGGGCCGGGATGGCAGGCGATTTCACGGTGTGGTCGTCTGTGAGCAGCTGTGGCAGGACTCTTGCTGACCTGATGCTGACTTTACTGATGCCTCGTCAGCTGCGATTGAGGCACTCTTTTCGCAGCCCCCTCGCGCGCGGTGGCCTTTGCCGACTCGGTGGCGGCCGGACGAATGCTGACCCGGCGGGCGGCTGGGCCGGTGCCAGTGCGTGAACTCGGCACTTGCCCTGTCGTCTTGTGGAGAGTCGACAAGATTCGGGGGCCGTGGATGCCTGCTGGTGAACGCTGCTTTCACTGATCCAGTGAGAGAAGTGCTGTCCGAGCGCCACCAGTGGGTTTTTCGTCTGCTGATGGTACGGGATTGTAAAACGTTCGGTGTGACTCCCGATCAAGGAAGATGCACCGATGACCAGTGAGAACGTGTCCGAGGCCCAGTCCGTCGAGATTCCTGAGCTGCAGCCGTCGAAGGCGGTGGACGACCAGCTCGTCGATCAGCTGGTCGTCCACAGGCTTTGCCGGCGCCGCTTCAGACGGTTCGACGGACTCGGCCTCGGTCATGTTGTTGCTGGTCGTCGACGCATCTTCCATGATCGGGAGTCACACCGAACGTTTTACAGCCCCTACCTGCGGCGCGCCAAATACATGGAGGGTAGCGACTTCGACGGCCCTATCCGCCAGGAGCAGCGCAAGTTCCAGGGCATCACCTCCACGCGGATGCGCGCATCAACTGCGAACCGCTGCGCGAAGACGATGATCCCGCCTTCGTGAGGATGACCGCCAAGGAGATCGGCGACGTCACCCTGCTGGCCCGGATAGCGGATCACTCCCAGGGTTTGGCCACGCCCGCCCTGTACGGAGTGGAGGTCACCACGATTCGGTCCCCCTTGCCGGGCCGGGCCGGGCCCGGCCTCCGGGTGGCTTGTGCCGTTCGTATTCAGGACCCGGTGTGCCGGATCCCCGGTCAGGGGAGCGTCGGCTTCAGGTGCTCACCGCGCACCGTCCGCGCTCTTTGGCCGTCGGGCCCTCCCGAGTCGGGCGGATGTCGAAGTCGAAGATCGCGGTGGGGAGGTAGAGCGAGCAGCAGGAGTTGGGGATGTCGACGATGCCGCTGATGCGTCCCTCGACGGGCGCGGACCCCAGGATCAGGTATGCCTGCTCGCCGCTGTAGCCGAGTTTCTTGAGGTACTCGACGGCGTTGAGGCAGGCCCGGCGGTAGGCGACCGTCGCGTCCATGTAGTAGTTCGTGTCGGTGTCGTGGTCGACGGAGACCCCGACGAAGGAGAGGAACTCTGAGTACCGCGGCTCGACGTTGCCCGGCATGAAGATGGGGTTGGTGGTCACGCCGTACTTCTCCATGCCGCCCTTGATCAGGTCGACGTGGAAGTCGATGAACCCGCCCATCTCGATCGCACCGCAGAAGGTGATCTCTCCGTCGCCCTGGCTGAAGTGCAGATCACCGGCGGACAGCTTGGCGCCGGGGACGAAGACGGGGCAGAAGACCCTCGACCCCCGGGTGAAGTTCTTGATGTCCTGGTTTCCGCCGTTCTCCCGACCGGGAACGGTACGGGCGCCTTCCCGCATGATGCGGTCGGCGGCGTCTCCCGTGGCCGTGCCCGCGAGTGCATTGTCGGCGAGCGGCGGCAGGCCCAGCGGCGGCACCCGGTCCGGGTCGGTGTCGATCAGGGCCTGCTCGCGCCGGTTCCACCGCTGCAGCAGGTCGGCGGACGGCGCGGTGCCGAAGAGCCCCGGGTGGGTGATACCGGTGAAGCGGACGCCGGGAAGGTGCCGGGAGGTCGCCATCTGGCCGTGGAAGTCCCAGACCGACTTGACGGAGTCCGGATAGTAGTCGGTGAGGAAGCCGCCGCCGTTGTTCTTGGCGAAGACTCCCGTGTAGCCCCAGCCCTGCCCCGGCGCGTCGCCCTTCTGCTGGGGGACCGGCCCGAGGTCGAGGATGTCGACGATGAGCAGGTCGCCGGGCTCCGCGCCCTCTATGCTGATCGGCCCGCTCAGCATGTGGCAGCGGCTCAGGTCGATGTCACGCACATCGTTGGCCGAGTCGTTGTTGCCGATCTGCGCGTCGGTCCAGTCACGGCACTCGAGGCGGAACTCGTCGCCCGGTCGCACCGTGGCGACGGCCGGTACATCCGGGTGCCACCTATTGTGTCCGGGGACATCCTGGTCGCGCATCGACTTGGACTGGTCGACGCTGAAGATTACGTCAGGCATGTGAACTCCATGATCTGTTCTGTACGGGTGAGCGGGTGCGGGGAGCGTGGCCCGGGGTGCTCTGACCACCCCCCCCACGACGCTTCTGACGTCTCCACTTCCTGCGTTTCAACCACCTCCCGGCGCTCCCATCGACGAGTCGGCGGCGATCATTGGCAGGCGCTAGCCGGGGCTGTCAGCCGGGTAGCCCGGGGCGCCGTACTCCTCCGCGGGCCTGCTGGGCCGCCTCCGGCGAAGTACGACCCACAGCGCGGCGAAGGTCAGGACGCCGAACGCGCCCAGCGCGATCGCCATTTCAAAGAAGTTCTCGGTGACCCAATAACCGGCCAGCAGCAGGAATGCCGGTATGACGCCGGTTACCCAGCCTTCGATTGCGGTCACCCAGCCGACATAAGACGTCAAGGTCTCCATTTTCAGTCCCAGGAGCAGGAAGAAAAGGAACCAGAGGAACGCCCAGTAGAGCCATATCACTCCGAACGGCTGATCGTCGAACAGTCGGAAGTTGACGAAGGAATACCCCAGAGCCACAATGGCCACGAATAGTGAGTAATAGCCCACCCCTGTGGTGTCGAGCCCCATGAGTAGTCCGATTCCTACATACAGGTATGTGAAACCGAAGAGGAAGATGCCCGATGCGAGTGCGATCTGGTGGGGGTCCCGATTCGCGGCGATGATGAGATATGTGGGTGTGAGGACCTGAAGCCCGCCCACGAACAGATTGAATACGGCGGCTGCCCGGCTGTCGACCTTTCCCAGCAGCATCAATCCGTTCAGGAAGAGCACCGCGCCTACAAAGAGAAGTCCGACGTTGGCCAAGGGACACCTCCCGAGATTTCGCTCCGCGAGCGATGGGCCCGCCGGGCGGTCATGCGACCGAGATGCTGTTGTGTGTAACCCGTGCCTCTGGTGAGGCGGCAGAGACCGTCCCGCGCCCCTTCTCCGAGGGGGTGTTGGACTGATTCTGCCGGTCCGAGACTTCCCCTCAGGGCCGGGGGAGCCGGGCGAGGGCCGGATGAGCCGGCCTCGGCGCAGCCTGCTCGGAAGGCACCCGCGTGACCACCGTGGGACTTTCCCAAGACTTTTCCTCCTGCTTGCGCAGGCCCGCTACGGCAGGCGAGGTGAACGCGGTCGCGGGGGATGAGTACACACGCCGAGCAGTGTTCGAGCACTGCGGGCAGGCGTGCGTGATCGGCGCTGTGCCGATCGGCAGCTTGACGTCGAACGATCCGCAGCGGTTGCAGGAATACTCATACGTCGTCATAATTCGTCTCCACCTCGCTGCGCTTTCGGCCTTAGGCCGTGGCGCGGTTCTGGTCGAGCCAATGAACACCGGAGAAGCATTTCCTCTTATTCCAGGCAACGCCTGTGACGACGGCGTGTCAAGGCGAGTTGGAGATGCCCCTGGGGTCGCCCTGCGCCGCCGTGCCGAATGGGCGGGTATGACGCGGCGGGCCCCACCGGGTGGAAAGGACGTGCCCCCCGCGCCGCAGGCTGCTCGGCCGGGGCTTTGCGAGCGCGGTGATCAGTGTGTTTGGGCCCGTTTATTGTGCGGCGGCACGGTCACTCGGCACTGGACAGCAAGGCCGGCCGGAGCGAATGCGCGGTTACCGGACCACGCCTGTGCGCCGGCCTTCTTAGGAGTACGGCCATGGCAAAGATCCTCACGGTGCTCTATCCGGATCCCGTTGACGGCTACCCGCCCAGGTACGCCCGAGATGAGATCCCCGTCATCAGCGGCTATCCCGGAGGGCAGACGGCGCCCACCCCCCGGAGCATCGACTTCAAGCCGGGTGAGCTGGTCGGCTGCGTCTCCGGCGAACTCGGTCTGCGTCCGTTCCTGGAGGGACGGGGCCACACATTGGTCGTCACCTCCGACAAGGAGGGGCCCGACTCCGTGCTGGAACGGGAACTTTCCGACGCCGAGGTGGTGATCTCGCAGCCGTTCTGGCCCGCCTATCTCACCCCTGACCGGATCCGGCGCGCACCGCACTTGAAGCTGTCGATCACAGCCGGGATCGGTTCTGACCACGTGGACCTGCCGAGCGCCATCGAGCACGACGTCACCGTGGCGGAGGTCACCTACAGCAACAGCATCAGCGTGTCGGAGCACGCGGTCATGCAGATCCTCGCTCTCGTCCACAACTATCTGCCCGCCCACGAGTGGGTCACCGCCCGCCGAGGGTGGAACGTGGCCGACAGCGTCTCGCGGAGCTACGACCTGGAGGGCATGGACGTCGGCGTTTTCGGTGCCGGGCGGATCGGCATGGCAGTGCTCCGCCGGCTGAAGCCGTTCGATGTGAAGCTGCACTACAACGACGTGCACAGGGTGCCATCGAACCTCGAGCAGGAACTGGGGCTGATCTGGCATGCGGATGCCCGCTCCCTGGCGGCCGCCGTCGACGTGCTCTCCATCCACGCGCCGCTGCACGCGCAGACGGTGAACCTCTTCGACGACGAGATGCTCGCGACCATGAAGCGAGGGTCGTACATCGTCAACACAGCCCGCGCGCTGATCGTCGACCGGGACGCCGTGGTACGTGCTCTGGAACGAGGCCATCTGGCAGGTTACGCCGGGGACGTCTGGTACCCCGAGCCGCCGGAAGAGGACCACCCGTGGCGCGGCATGCCGCACGAGGGCATGACACCACACGTGTCCGGTTCGACGCTCTCCGCGCAGGCCAGGTACGCGGCAGGCGTCCGGGAAATCCTGGAGTGCTGGTTCGACAATCGCCCGATCCGTCAGGAGTACCTCATCGTGGAGGGCGGCAGGCTTGCCGGGACCGGGGCCCGCTCGTACACCGTCTGACGCACACGGTAGGAGTTGGCGGGGCTGTCACCGCCCGTGCACGGGCGGCCCGGGATGGAACGCTCCGCTCTCCGTGTTCTCCGTGTCAGGGCGCCCCCACGATGGCGCAAGCGCGGCACGGGGGCCGACCACAGGTGCACTGCAGGATGGCGTCCAGCACCTCATGGTCGTGGTAGAGGCACTTGTCCTGGCAGGTGTGGCGCGGGACGAAGCCCGCCTGAAGCTCGTCCGGCCAGGGCTCCTCGCCCTCCCGGCAGCGCACGAACCGCTCGGGATCCGTGGCGTGCAGCCGGTGCATGCTCTCCTGTGCCTCGCCCTCCAGGTCGTGCGTTTGGGCGACCATTGCTTTGAGCTGGTCGGCGAGACCGGAGAACCTGGCGTCGCCCGTTCTCACATGGGCTGCGCCCAGCGCCATGACGGCGTTGCCCAGGAACCGCCGAGCGTCCTGAAGATCGGTCACGTGATGCAGTTGGATGCCCGTCACGCTTCTGACCCACACGGCGTCTTCACTCACTTTGTCCACCTTCCGGGTTCAATCGCCCAGTGGTAGTGCCGGCGCGGAAGTACGTCGTATCTTCCTCACGCGCCCTGAAGTCTGGTCCGGGCGGCTACCCGCAAGGTCACTGGTGAACGTCCTGCTTCAGACCCGGTCCGCCGCGCTGCGGAAAAGGCCCATAAGGGACGCATGCTGTCAAGAAAGCTAATTCTGCGGTGCGAGCCAGTCCAGTCCTGTACCAGTGAACTGCCTCACAAGCGCTGCACCTTTGCTTCCCGGCAGTGGTGAGGTGTCGGGGGAGACGGCGGCATGCCGACCGGGTCCTCCGGGCATCGAAGGAGGCTCTCGCCACCGTGGGCGAGAAAGCACCGACCACCATCCGCAACGCCCGCCCGAAGTCTGCAGACACGTTTGGAAGATGGCCGACGGCCGGGCACCGGACACCTATGGGCAGATGACCGTCGACCTGGGCGGAGCCCTGGTCATCGCCCACTCCCACAAGCAGGACGCCACCCCGACCTGGAAGAAGACCTACGGCCACGGTGGGGAGCGCCACCCGCTTGGGGTCGTGCTGGGGCGGCTGAACGCCGACCACCGGGTTGTCTTCGAACAGCCTCAGCCGGTGTGCGTCCAGCAGGATCGCCTTCAGCTTGTCGAACGCGTTCGCCTGCGCGGCCAGGCCCACGCCGTTGCGCTCCATGCTCAGGAGGAAGGCTTCGATGACCTTGTGGTCGAAGGTGCTCATCCGCCGGCTGCCCGGCAGCGGCAGCAGATGGATGGCCGGCAGCGACTCCAGGTGCACCACCGAGGCCGGCCCCAGATCCCGCTGCCCGGCCCTCCATCGGGCGGCGTACTCCTCGAACCGCACCCCCCTACCTCGCGATGCGCGCTGCCCTCGCCTGCCTCCGTGGCGCCGCCTTCTTCGCGTTGTAGACCTCCGTCAAACGCGCGATCGCCTTGTCCTGGGTCGCGAACCCGGACTCCTTCACCTGCTTCCCGGCCGCAGACCGACACTGGATCTTGTACGGGTGGGGGCGCTTCGACCACCGCGACCGCGGGTGCTCACACTCCTTGAAGAACGGCCCCACCCCACGAAAACCTTCCGTTCTAGTGGTCGTCGCAACACCCCAGCTCAGGGGAGGCGATGGACTTCGAGATCAGGGAGAACCGGGGGCGGTCTCAGGGCCGCAAGCCTCTGGTCCGTGAGCGGGAGGAATACTTCCGGCTCATGGACCAGGGGCTGAGCAGTCGGGAAGCATGCCGAGCGGTTGGCATCAACCTGCGGACCGGCAAGCGGTGGAGGAACGGACCCTCCATGTCAAAGTAGGTCGAGTCGGACATGCTGGATGATTCATTGAGCCGGGGGCGGAGAAGGAGCAGTGCCCGGGTGGCCGGCACCAACGACCACGGGACCCCTGATCCGCAGGTGGAAGCCCGGTCGACCGGTCCGCGCTGGTACACCGCGGAGTGCAAGGCGAGGATCCTCGCCGAGTACGAGACGCTCGACGAGAGGGGCAAGGGGGCCCTGCTGCGCAGGGAGGGCCTGTACTCGTCGTTGAGCACGGCGTGGCGGCAGCAGCGGGACGAGGGCGCCCAGAGGGCGCTTGCCGCGCCGGCCGGACGGCCGAAGGCGGACCTGCGGGACCGGGAGATCGCGAAGCTGAAGGCGGGGAAGGCCCGCCTTCAGGCCGACCTCGCCAAGGCCCGCACCGTGATCGAGGTGCAGGGAAAACTCTCCGCGCTGCTCGACCAGTTCGCCACGGACAGCGCCCCGAACCAGGACGGCGAGAACACCAAGTGACCGAGGCCCGGTCCGCGGCCGTGTTCGACGCCGCCCGCGACCAGGCCCTCGAGGAGCTCACCGGGCTGGTCGGACGCGTCCGGGCATGCGCCGCGCTCGGCGTGAGCCGGGCCACCTACTACCGCCACCACCGCCGCGGCCCGGCCCCGGAGCGGCCACGGCGGGAACGACGCCGGCACCCCCGGGCTCTCGCGCCCGAAGAGGAGATACGGGTCCTCGACGTGCTCCACTGCCCGGAGTTCGCCGACATGGCGCCCGCCGAGATCTACGCGGTCCTCCTGGACCGGGGTGCCTACCTGTGCTCGGAGTCGACGATGTACCGGCTCCTGCGACGGCGCGGCGAGGTCCGTGAACGCCGCCGCCAGGCCGCCCATGCGCCCCGGACGGTGCCCGAGCTGGTCGCCGAGGGCCCGGACCGGGTCTGGAGCTGGGACATCACCAAGCTGAAGGGCCCGGTCAGGGGCGTCTCCTACTGCCTCTACACGGTCATCGACATCTTCAGCCGCTACACGGTCGGCTGGATGATCGCCGACCGGGAGAACAAGGACCTCGCCGAGCGGTTCCTGTCCGAGACGATCGCCAAGTACGGCATCCGACCAGGCCGGTTGACGATCCACTCGGACCGCGGGTCCCCGATGGTCGCGCAGAACGTCGCCCAGATGATGGCCGCTCTCGGCGTCACCACGTCGCATTCACGGCCGAAGACGTCGAACGACAACCCGTACAGCGAGAGCCAGTACAAGACCCTGAAATACCGGCACGACTTCCCCGAGCGTTTCGGCTCCCTCGAGGACGCCCGGGCGTGGTGCACCCGCTTCTTCACCTGGTACAACGAGGAGCACCGGCACTCCGGGATCGGCCTGCACACCCCCTACGACGTGCACTTCGGCCTCGTCGGGCAGCTCCGCGAGATGCGTGCCGACGTCCTCCGGGCGGTCTACGCGAAGCACCCCGAACGCTTCGTCCGCAAGCCGCCCGAGCCCCCGAAACTCCCCGCAGCGGCCTGGATCAACAAGCCGGCACCAGACGACCCACTGATCCCGGCACAACGTTAGAACGATCTACCTGCCTTGATCGCTTTGACAGGTTCCGCGGCCTCACGCAAGACGACTGGGACCGCCTGGACCGGCACACCCCCGAACTGCGGGGCCTGCCGTCCCAGCCAGCCGGGTTGTTCATGTCAAACAGCCGCTCGCGGCGGCGCGGCCCGAAGGGCACATCAGCCCCCAGCGTCATCTCTCGGTGCGGTACGCTCTCGTGGCCCACGGCCGGCCACGGCGTCCGCGAGGGGCGCAGCCAGGTCTCCGTTGTATGTAGCGTGCGGAAATGACAAGAAGCGAGCGACTCGCGGACCAGCTGGACCGGCACTGGCACAAGAACCTGCGGCCGCGGCTGCACGGTCTTGCCGATGAGGAGTACTTCTGGGAGCCGGTGCGCGGCTGCTGGAGCATCCGCCCACGTGGCACGTCGGCCGCACCGATGTCGGCAGGTTCGGGGGAATGGACGATGGACTCCGCGTCCCCTGACCCGGTGCCGGCGCCGGCACCGGTGACCACGATTGCCTGGCGGCTGGCGCACATCATCGTCTCCTGCCTGGGCTATCGGGTCGGATGGCACTTCGGCGGCCAGGACGTCGACTCCCAGACATTCGCCTACGCGGGGACCGCTGACGAGGCGCTAAGACAGCTCGATGAGATGTATGGGAGATGGAGCGCGGGGGTCCGCGAGCTCTCGGACGCTGACCTGGAGAATCCGCCCATGGTGGGTCCCGAGCGGTTTCCCATGGAGGGCATCGTCCTGCACGTCAACAGGGAGCTGATCCATCACGGCGCCGAGATTTCCCTGCTGCGCGACCTCTACCGCTGGCAGGACGGGGCCGTACCGCGCCGAATATGACTTTCCGGTAACCGGCGATCGAGCTTCGGAAACCTACGTGGACTCCGTGACGCTCCGTGGCTGCGAGCTTCGGTGTCCGTGGTGGAGGGGCAGGCCCGCAAGCACATCCCGGATTACATCTTGATCGCTGAGCAGGGTCCGGTAGTGGTGGATGTGAGGCCGCACTGCCGGCTGTCCACCCCAGTGGTGGCGTTCACGTTCGCGTGGACCCGGCAGGCGGTCGAGTCGCGTGACGGGCGCTCAGTGCCTCGTCTCGTACCTGGTCAGGATCACGCCGCAGGGAAGCGTCCGCGTCTCCACCAGGTTCAGGTTCACCCAGCTGTCCAGCGCGGTGAAGAACGGCGTGCCGCCGCCCACCAGGACCGGCGCGGTGGCCAGCACGTACTCGTCAATCAGCCCGGCCCGCATGGCCGCCCCGGCGAGCGTCGCGCCGCCGATGTCCATCGGGCCGCCGTCCTCGGCCTTGAGCCGGGTGATCTCGGCGACCGCGTCGCCGGTGACCAGGCGGGTGTTCCAGTCGACCTTGTCGATCGTCGAGGAGAACACCACCTTCGACATGTCCCGCCAGCGGCGCGCGAACTCGATCTCCGCCGGGGTGGCGTTGGGCTGCTGGTCGCCGGTCGGCCAGTAGGAGCTCATCGTCTGCCACAGCTTGCACCCGTACAGCGACAGGTCGGTCGCCTGCAACTGGTCGGACCAAAACTGGAACAACTCGTCGCTCGGTACGCTCCAGCCGATGTCGTCGCCGGGCGCGGCGATGTAGCCGTCCAGGGTCAGGTTCATGCCGTAGATCAGTTTCCGCATGGCGCCAGCCTTCCGTGAGTCGCTCTCGCGCGTACAGACCGGCGCGGCGCGGGAAACTCATCGGTGCGCGATCTGAGCTCGCATATAGCCCTCGTGCTCGGTGGCTCAGCCGCAGACTCATCGTTCCGCCGAGGAAATGGCATCGATCTGAGACTGATCTTGGGTGACATCGCGGTGAGACAACAGAGAACCAGCAGGTCACAGAAGATCGACATGCCATCGGCGGCGAGACCCTAAACGCCCTCTAACCGCCCTGGACGCCGCTGTGAGGCCCGTTCAGCCCGGCGCCGGGAACTACCCGGCCCGGCCGTGAACACCGCACAGCAACCTACACAGCCGATCATGAACGGAGACCCAGTGGGCACCGTCGGAGACGGCCTCGAGCGGGCCATGCAGCAGGCGTTCACCCGCCCTCTACCGAAGGCGGCCGGCGCGCAGATGCGTTACCTGGTCAGGCAGCTCAAGGGCACCCGTGCCGTGGCCGACGCGCTCGGCGTCAGCCAGCGCACCGTGGAACGGTAGGTGAAGGACCGGATCCCCCGGCCCCGCGCCGACCTCGCGCAGCGCCTTCAGGACGCCGTGCGCGCCCGGTGGCAGGCGCCACCACCGGAGGCATCGTCATCGAGACCCGCGCCCGGTTCGGCTTCACCGCCGAGCCCGGCACCACCGACGACGCCCGCCTACGCCACCTCACCCTCGCCCTGCCCCGCAGTCCGCGGCCCACCTCTCCGATGCGCAGGACACCGGGGCCAACGAACAGCAGCTGCACGGGCGTTGTCACGTTGGCTGACCGGCCTGGGATGATCTTGGAGTTGGTCGTGCCGGGGAGGGGGCCGTTCGTGTCGTCCGCGTCGCCGTCGTACAAGGGGCACCGGTACCCGGTGGAGGTGATCTCCCACTGCGTGTGGCTGTACTTCCGCTTCCCGCTCAGCTTCCGCGAGGCCGGGGAGCTGATGCCCGGGCGCGGCGTGCTCGTCTCCCACGAGGCGGTGCGCCGCTGGTGCACCAAGTTCGGCCAGGCCTACGCCAACGGACTGCGCCGCCGTCGGCCGCGGCCCGGGGACACATGGCACCTGGACGAGGTCTTCCTCACGATCAACGGGGAGCGGAAGTATCTGTGGCGGGCCGTCGACGCCGACGGCATCGTGCTCGACATCCTGGTCCAGAACCGCCGGGACAAGGCCGCGGCCCGGCGCTTCTTCCGCAAACTGCTCAAGAAGACCTGCTCGGTGCCGCGGGTGGTCGTCACGGACAAGCTGCGCCCCTACGGGGCGGCCCACCGCGAGGTCAGGCCCTCCGTCGAGCACCGCTGTCACAAGGGCCTCAACAACCGGGCGGAGAACAGTCATCAGCCCACCCGGCAGCGCGAGCGCGCCATGAAGGGCTTCCGTAGCGTCGGCGGGGCGCAGCGGTTCCTGGCCGCGTTCAGCGGCATCTCCCCGCACTTCCGGCCTTTCCGCCACCTGATGACCGCCGCCCACTACCGCGCCGAGATGGCCGTCCGCTTCGCCATCTGGGACCAGATCACCGGCGCTGCCGGCCGGCCCACCACAGCCTGACCCCAGGCCCGAAGCGCAAGCCCACCACGCCCCGACGCGCCATCAGACACTCACACACCCCACAACGTGACAGCGCCCATCGAGCGCCTCAGCAGTCTGCCGTCGGCCGGTGAAGCGCCCCCGTCCCGGTTCCCGACCGCCTTCCAGAACTTCCTTGGCCGGCACCAGTTTCCTCGGCTGAGGTCCTGGCGGGCCGTCAGCGGCTGAGCTCGACGCCTGCAAGATCCCCGACAGGGTCAAGCTAGTTGGTTTCCCCGACCACGGATGCGAGGTGATCGAGGAGCCGGTCGAACTCGGGGGTACTGGTGAACTCCTGGTGCTTCTCGGCGTCGGCGAGTTTGTGCCGGATGTCGCGGACCCGTTTGCGTACGTCCTTGGTCTTGTCCTTCCCCTCCTCTCTGCCCTCAGCCAGCTTGTCCTGGGCTTGGGAGACCTTGTGTTCCAGATCGTCGGCGAGGTGCGGGTCGAGCCGACCTTCGCCGGCGGCCGTGTTCAGTTCCTGGGACACCTGGCCGAGCAGCACACCGGGGTCGTTCGACAATGCTGCGGGTGTGTCGACGGCAGCGGACGGGCTCGGCGGAGGAGAAGCACCTGAAGCAGCGGGCGATGAGGAAGCGGGGTCGGTGGCGGACGGCGTTGCTCCCTGGGTCGCGGCAGGGGAGTCGGCAGCGGCCACCTGTGCGGAGTCCGGCTGGAAGAGGAGGTATCCCGCGGTCGCGAGGGCGGCCGCTGCGAGTCCCGAGATGGCGACCGTGCGCGACCGGGAATCATGCCTGCGGGATCGTCGTGTGGCAGGAGCCGGCAGCACGGCCGTGCGTCCCACCGCGGCGGCCGGTCGTGAGGACGGCGGTGGTGTGGGCTGCGCCGTCGCGGTCGCGCTCCGCCTTCCCGGAGCGGACAGCCAGTCCGCGACCTGTTCGGCGCCGGGGCGCGCTTCCGGTTCCTTGGCGAGCAGCGCCAGGACGAGTTGTTCGAGCTCCGCCGGAAGCTCCACGCCCATACTGCGCGGAGGTGAGGGCAGCTCCTGGACGTGCTGGTAGAGCAGTGCGGTCGGGGTGTCCGCGCGGAAGGGCGGGTGCCCCACCAAGAGCTCGTACAGGACGCAGCCGAGCGCGTACATGTCGGAGGCCGGACCGGCGTCCTTTCCGAGGGCTCGTTCCGGAGCGAGGTAGGAGACGGAGCCCACGATCATGCCCGCGCTGGTGAGCCCGGCCGCCGTGTCGTCGGCGAGGCGGGCGATACCGAAGTCCACCACCCTGACCGTGCCATCGGGGGCAATCAGAAGGTTGGCGGGCTTGATGTCGCGGTGGATGACGTTCTGCCGGTGTGCGGCGGCCAGGCCTGAGGCGATCTGGCTGCCGATGGCGGCCACCTCGCGCGGTGTGAGCGCACCCGCCGAGGCCAGCCGGTCGGCCAGGCTGTGCCCCTGGACCATTTCCATGACCAGGTACAGACGGTCGTCGGCCTGGCCGAAGTCGTAAATGGCGACGATATTGGGGTGGCTCAGCCGAGCGGTCGTCTGCGCCTCCTGCCGAAAGCGGGCCGCGGCCGACGGGTCGATGCCGCCGGCCAGGAGCAGCTTGACCGCGACCGGACGGCCAAGGACCTCGTCTCGCGCGCGCCAGACCTCGCCCATCCCCCCTCGGCCGAGAAGCTCCTCGAGCCGGTACCGAGCCGCCAACAGCACGCCGAACACCCTCCAAGTGGATTGCTAGGACCGAACCCTGCCAGGCCGGGGGCACCAGGGTTCCTCTCGCTCGCGACGAGATACCGCCCGGTCAGGGGCAGCGACCGTGCGGTAGCCGGACCGCCGGCGCACACCGACGGGGTCCCATTTCCAAGATCGCAGCAGGCTATCAGGACCCCGACCACCAGTTCGACCAAGCGAGCACGTAAAGTGACGACTTGCTCACGTGTCAGGAGTGCGGATGGCGTTGTCACGTTGGCTGACCGGCCTGGGATGATCTTGGAGTTGATCGTGCCGGGGAGGGACACTGTCACGTTGTTGAGTGTGTGAGTGCCTGACGGTGTGCCGGGTGTGGTGGGGCCGGGCGGCAGTTTCGGGTCAGGCCGTGGTGGGCCGGCCGGCGGCGCCGGTGATCTGGTCCCAGATGGCGAAGCGGACGGCCATCTCGGCGCGGTAGTGGGCGGCGGTCATCAGGTGGCGGAAAGGCCGGAAGTGCGGTGAGATGCCGCTGAACGCGGCCAGGAACCGCTGCGCCCCGCCGACGCTACGGAAGCCCTTCATGGCGCGCTCGCGCTGCCGGGTGGGCTGATGACTGTTCTCCGCCCGGTTGTTGAGGCCCTTGTGACAGCGGTGCTCGACGGAGGGCCTGACCTCGCGGTGGGCCGCCCCGTAGGGGCGCAGCTTGTCGGTGACGACCACCCGGGGCACCGTGCGGGTCGTCTGCAGCAGGCGGCGGAAGAAGCGCCGGGCCGCGGCCTTGTCCCGGCGGGACTGTACGAGGATGTCCAGGACGGTGCCGTCGGCGTCGACGGCCCGCCACAGGTACTTCCGTTCTCCGTTGATCGTGAGGAAGACCTCGTCCAGGTGCCACTTATCGCCCGGCCTCGCACGCCGGCGGCGCAGCGCGCCGGCGTAGGACTGCCCGAACTTCAGACACCACCGGCGGATCGTCTCGTGGGACACGATGACGCCGCGCTGCAGCATCAGCTCCTCCATCTCACGGAATGACAACGGGAAGCGGAAGTACAGCCACACGCAGTGGGAGATCACCTCCACCGGGTACCGGTGCCCCTTGTACGACGGCGCACTGTCCACCGAGGACTCCTCCCAGCCTGATCAACCCGAAGATCATCCCACCCGGTCAACCAACGTGACAGCGCCGCTGCGCGCCCTCGGCTTCCAGATCACCGCCACCGGCGATGCCCCCGCGCGCGTCAGCAAGACCACCCTCACCTACGCCCACGGCCAGTCGGAGCAGGCCCAGGCGCTCGCCGGCCACCTGCCCGGCGTGACGCCCACGCTGTCCGAACAATCAGCCCCCGCCGCGGTCACCTTGACCATCGGTCCCGACGTGCCCGCCCTCGACGGCTGACCCATAGACAGGACCGACACATGACAGGCGAGCACACCCGTTCCCACCCGGACTTTCTCCACCCAGGAAGTTTCCCGGCCCGGCCGGCAGACGAGCCGCTCACGGTCTCCGCCGCCTACGACGGCGACCCGGCCCGCGTCGCCGAAGCCTGTGCCGTCGCCCGGGGGTTCCTCACCGAAGCACAAGCCGCCTTCGAACACACCCTGCCCGGCCACACCCAGGAAACCGTCCAGCTCGTGGTCAGCGAACTGCTACCAACTCCTGCCGCCACGCACCAGGCCGCTGCCTGCTCACCCTGACCGCAACGCCTCACAAACGACACCGCCCCGCGTGACCCGCGTACGCAGCCGCCGTCGAACGGCTTCGTGCCCGTACCAGGCTGTGCTGGGTCTGCACAGCCGCCCATGCCGCCGTGGCAGCAGCCTGGCACGGCGAGGGCGGTCTGCCCCCCCCAGGGCCGCACGGGCAGCGGGTGACAGGCGACACCAGTACCCGCCTTACCTTCCCATTGCTGATCCTTTAGGATTGGGGCAGCGAAGGGGAGTAGTCCCGCAATACCGCTGGTCGACACGCTGGACAGGGCACCGGGCCTCGGCAACTGCCATGGCGGACGAGACCTTCGGCCAACGCATGACCCACGCCTGCACCGACCGTGCGGGCGGCTCCGTCGTGCCGGGCCGAGAAGGTTCCCCGTCGCCCGCCTGGGAGCCGTACGAGCTCGCGGCCTGGCCCCAGCAGAAAGCACTCCGATGACCTTCGACCCCCTGGCGATCATCACCGCCTTCGGGCTGATCTTCCTCGCCGAACTCCCCGACAAGACGATGTTCGCCTCACTGGCCATGGGCACCCGCATGCGGCCCCTGTACGTGTGGTTCGGCACCTCCACCGCATTCATCGTCCACGTCGCCATCGCCGTCGGCGCCGGCAGCCTCCTCAGCCTGCTGCCTAACTTGGCCGTCAAACTCGTCTCAGCCGCCCTGTTCGCCTTCGGCGCCTTCGTTCTCCTGCGCAGCGGAAGCGACGACGAGGACGACGAAGCCGGCACCAAGACCGTCACCGGCTTCTGGCCCGTCTACACCACCGCCTTCATGGCCGTCTTCATCAGCGAATGGGGCGACCTCACCCAGATCACCACCGCCAACCTCGCCGCCACCAACGGCTGGCTCCCCACCGCCATCGGCTCCGCCGCCGCCCTGATGTCCGTCTCCGCCCTCGCCCTCCTCGTCGGCAAGTTCATCGCCAAACGCGTACCCCTGAAGACCGTGCAGCGCATCGGCGGCGCCTGCATGGCCGCACTGGCCATCTGGACCCTCATCGAAGCCTTCACCGGCTGACCCGACCAACCGGTGACCAACCAGGGCACGCGGTGCGGCCCCGACGGCGGACAACGGACAGAGCCAAATCCTGCCCATCACTTCGGCTCGCCAGCTCACCCCATCGGCAAGTCGGGACTGCCGAACCCCGCGGACGACACCACGTCACGTCACAGGCCCGCCCGCGCGCCCCACTCACCGCCCGGCAGCACCACGGGAATACCGGTTTCACCCGGTATGTCAACGAACGACATGCCGCGGCCGCGGGTGAGCAGGCGCCAAAAAAGCCCCCGGACGGCGTATCGGGGCATCAAGGCCATTACAGGAAAAATCATCTGTCTGTCTGTCAGCGCGCCATGGCGCGGCACACAAGCACCCCCCTATAGCCCGATTGGAGTCAATTTGCCGATTTTCCCTTATGTCTCGATATGACAGATATGGGAATCTGTCAGTACGTTCATCACGAGTCGGCTGGCCAGCCGATCTCCCGAGACAGGAGAAGCGCGTGATGAAGACCCGCCCCAACGTCGTTACCGCGGCCGTCGCGGCTGCCGCGGCCCTGGCCGCCACCGGTATCACCTACGCCTCGGCGTCCGCCTACGAGCCGGCCCAGGCCGCCCCCGCGGTCCAGCAGGCAGCCGCCCCCGCCGCGGCCCCCACAGGCGGCGACTCCGGCAAGGACAGCGAGGGCAAGGACAGCGAAGGCAAGGACAGCGAAGGCAAGGGCAACGAGGGCAAGGACAGCGAAGGCAAGGGCAACGAGGGCAAGGACAGCGAAGGCAAGGGCAACGAGGGCAAGGGCAACGAGGGCGGCGACTCCGGTAAGGACAGCGAGGGCAAGGACAGCGAGGGCAAGGGCAACGAGGGCGGCGACTCCGGTAAGGACAGCGAGGGCAAGGAAGGACAGCGAGGGCAAGGACAGCGAGGGCAAGGGCAACGAGGGCGGCGACTCCGGTAAGGACAGCGAGGGCAAGGACAGCGAGGGCAAGGGCAACGAGGGCGGCGACTCCGGTAAGGACAGCGAGGGCAAGGGCAACGAGGGCAAGGGCAACGAGGGCGGCGACTCCGGTAAGGACAGCGAGGGCAAGGACAACGAAGGCAAGGACAACGAGGGCAAGGACAACGAAGACCGGGGCTTCGAAGGCCGGATCCACATCAACGAGCGTTCCTACTCGGCCGTCCCGGGCGACTGCATCACCGTCGTGAGCGGCCTGGGCTCCCGCAGCCTGAACATCCGCAACGACAGCCGGAGGACCGTCGAGGTCTTCCGCGGAGCCACCTGCGACAACGGCGCCCCCATCGCTACCGTCGGACCGCACAGCTCCAGCGACGGCGTGCACCCCCGCCACGTCGAGGGCGGCGTCTTCGTCAAGAACGGAGTGGTCGGCAGCTTCCGAGTCATCCACCACTTCCGCGGACACGGCGGGAACAACGAACACGGCGGACGCTGACCGAACCGCCACCCCGGCACACCATGAAGCCCCCGGCCCGCTGGCATCGGGCCGGGGTCCCCCTGCAGCATCCCACCCCGAACACCCCGCTTTCCCATACTTGCTCGGGCACCCCATCATGAATCCGGACAACGACGCCCTGCCGGCCCAGCCCCACCACGCCGGCGCACTCAGGGCGATTTCAAACAGAGACGGCGGCCAGGGACGATACGGAGCGTGAGCACCTCTCGCCCCTGCTGACCCAGCGCGAAGCCGCCGCCGCGTGCGGCGTGAGCCGTACGATGATCCGGCGTCGCCGGGAAGCCGGCGAACTGCCCGGGGCCGTGCTCGACGACGACCGCGGCTGGCTCATCCCCGTGGAAGACCTGCTCGCCGCCGACTTCCGGCTCAACGCCCCGCCCCACCCGATGAGAAGGAAGTCGGTGACCTGGCGCCGACCGAGGCACAGCAGGACACGGTCGACACGGACGCGCTGCGAGCCGAGCTGGACCGGCTGCGCCACGAGCACGCCCTGGCGCTCGCCGACGAACGCACCGCCCGTCAGCTAGCCGAGGCCGGGGCCCGGCACCTCCAGACACGCCTGGACGAACGCGCCGCCCCGCATCGAGGACCTGCGGCGCGCCCTGGCGGCCCTTGCCTCGGCCCCGGACCGTGCCGCCAGCCCGCAAGCCCGCGCCGCCGTTCGAGGCGCCCGTCGTCCCCGGCGCTGACGGAGGCTGGGGCGGCCATGCACGGCTCCATCACGGGGAAGCGATGCCGCTGGTGGCCGCGCCGGGACTGGCCTGGGGGCACCCTCTCTTGCGGCACTCCCTGCACCATCTCCTGCGGTATCTCCTGCGCGAGCCGCCTGGCCAGCCGCGCGTTGCCGCTGGTCACCACACGCTTCTTGACGTGGTCGGAGGTCTGACATCCCCCTAGGGCCTGTTCGGGATCGTGATCATGTGGCGGGGGCAAGGCTGCGCAGCCAGATGATGGCGCCGCGCAGC
>NZ_JAESIF010000074.1:0-27915 GCF_016757295.1 Streptomyces sp. M2CJ-2
TGCAGAAGCGCATCGGCCTGCTGGAAGAGTCCGGCGCCACCGACGGCGTCACCCGCGAGATGGCCCGCACCGACCTGCGGTTCCGGCCCATCGTCCTGATCGTCGACGAAGCGCAGGTCGCCTACGGCTGCGGCGCCAAGGGCCCCGACAAGCGGCCCTACGGCGGAAGCAAGGCCACGTCCCGCTACTTCCAGGCCGTCAAGAAGATCCACGACCAGGGCCGCGCCGTGAACGTCACCATCTGGGAAGGCACCCAGGACCCGACAGACGAGAACCTGCCCAAGCGGTCCCGCGAGGGCAACCACATCCGCGGCTCCCTCGCCCTCGGCACCGAGTCGCAGGCGAAGATGGCGCTCGGCGAGGCCCCCGTGGACGCCGGCGCAGCCCCGCACAAGCTCCGCCGCGGCCTCGATCGGGGAACCCTGGTCGTCGCAGGCGAGGGCATTCCCCTCGAAGCGGGGCAGTCCTCCGTGACCGTCCGCACGCACTTCATCAGCGGCGAGGACGCCATCGTGCTCACCGACCGGGCCAAGGCCCGCCGCCAGGACGTCGCCACCGTTCATAAGCTGGAGATCGCAAAGCCTGTAGACCACCTCGGCGACCTGGCGGCCGTCGTGGGCCGGGAGAAGCGGGTGCGCACCACCGAGGTGCTGCACCGGCTGAAGAGCCGCAACCATGCCGTCTACGAGCACTGGACCGGTGCCCGTCTCAAGGCGCTGCTGGCTGAGTACGGCGAGGAGCCCGGCACCCTCGACGGCTACCCCGTGGTGAAGCTGGAGAGCGTCGAGAGGGCCCTCGAACGGCGGGCGGAGGAGCTCGCAGAGGCTCAGTGACCCGGCAGTGGGCAGTGACTTTCCACTCGGAGCGTCACTGCCCCGCCCCACTGGCGTTGATCAGCGCAAACGGCGATCAAGTGAGGCAGTGAGGCCGCTCCCAGGGACCTTCAAGTGCCCCCGGAAACGGCCTCTCTGACGCCCACCGCAAGCTCACTCACTGACAGGCAGCGGGGCCCGGCCTCGCAGCCCCCGGCAGTTCGTAACGATCAGGTGAATAACACCAGATCGATGCAACCACGCAGCAGCTCCACAAGTCACACACTCACAAGTCACAACGCAAGTCCCAGGGGGGACCATGAGCCAGCAGTACCCGCCCCAGCCCCAGCAGCCCGGCTACGGCGAGCCCCAGCAGCCCGGCAGCAACGGCCTGGCCACCACCGCACTCGTCCTCGGCATCATCGCCGTCGTAGTCAGCTTCATCCCCGTCCTCAACGTTGTCGTCTGGCCGCTCGCGCTCCTTGGCATCATCTTCGGCGCCATCGGCCTGTCCAAGGCGGGCAAGGTCCGCAAGGGCAAGGGCGCCGGCATCACCGGCCTCGTCACGTCGGCCGTAGCGATCATAATGTTCTTCGCCATGAACGCCCTGTTCTTCTCCGCCGTCGACAAGGCCAGTGAGGAGCTGGACAAGTCGTATGACTCCGCCACCGCCGGCGACGGTAAGTCCAAGACCGGCGGCGCCAAGGAGTCCGAGGTCATGAAGGACTTCAAGGTCACTAAGTGCGACGTGGTCACCGGCGACCTCGGCATCAAGGAGATGGCCATCCACGTCGACTACGCCAACAACGGCGACCGCCGATACTCGTACTTCGTTGAGGGCGAGGTCCTGGCCGACGGCAAGAAGGTCAACGACTTCATGTCAACCGCCGAGAACCTCGCCCCGGGCCAGAAGTTCACCGACAAGGACGCTGGTGCGCTGGTGATCGCGGACGAGATCAAGGACGCCAAGAAGCTCGAGTGCAAGACCATCAAAGCGTCCCGAACTGACTTCTGATCGCTGACGTCGCGCGACGCTGACCACCACCCCCAGGCCCCGCCGCGCACCCCACAGCGGCGGGGCTCGCTGCATCATGGAGACCATGGAGTCGCAGATCATCCGCCCTGGCTACCTCACCGCCCACCAGACCGCGCGCGTCCTCAGCATCAGCCTCGGCGGCGTCCGGCTGCTCGTCCACCGCGGCCAGCTGCACCGCGCTGGAGGCAGCCCACGGCAACCCTGGTACGCCGTCGAAGACGTCCAGGCTCTCGCTGCCAAGCGGGCCGGCAAGGACGTTGCTTGACCGCAGGTCAGACAGCGTGTAACGATCTCGGTGAACAACTGTGCCCACAACCGGCACCACAGACGCACGCACTAGTGACAGATCGCGCGACCTCACCGCATGCTGTCCTCCATGCCAGAGCATCAGCACATCCTCGACGGGAAGAACCGGGACCTGACCATCGACGACCTCAAGCAGTTCGTCGACAAGGCCAGCAAGGACAGCGCAACCACCAAAAGCACGGTGTACGTGGAGACCTCGGGCCGCAAGCTCCGCAAGATATGGGTCGACCTGTCGTCTCCGAACTGATCAACCCGGCGTCGCCCGGCGACTGCGCCCCGATCTCCCCGGTCGGGGCTTCGCCATGTCACAGCACCGTCACCACATGCCACAGCACCGTCACCACGCCTTCACCATTCCCCCGCATGCTGCATGATGGACGCTCAGCATCAGCACTCCATGGGGGGACCATGCGCACCCGCACCACCACCGTCGGCATCCTCGCCTTACTCGCCCTCACGCTCACCGCATGCGAGGGCACCGAAGACACCGGCTCCAGCAAGCCGGACACCGCCGTCGAGGACACCAGCAGCCAGGAGTTGCAGGACACGGGCGCGCCCGACAGCGACGCCAGCGCCGACGAGCCCGAGGCGGAGGCCGCCACTCTGCCCGACTTCACCGGCCAAGAACTCCAGGCAGCCCAGGACGCCGCCCAAGCCGCCGGCTTCTACATGCTCACCTCATCCGACGCCACCGGGCAGGGCCGCATGCAGGTCCTCGACCGCAACTGGACCGTCTGCTCTCAAACACCGGCCCCCGGCGAGCACCCGACGGACACCACTGTCAACTTCGACACCGTCAAGATCGGCGAAAGCTGCTGAACCACCCGAACGCTGAAGTGCCTACATGAGGCACCACAGACGCACGGCGAAGCCCCGACCGCACAGGGATCCGGTCGGGGCTTCGCCGTGTCACAGCATCATCACCAGGTCTTCACTGGCCCCCCGCATGACGGATGATGGCCCCGCCAGGCCCACCGTCCTGGCGGGGCCTTCCGCATGAAACGATTCCCCCACACCATCAACATGCCCATGGGGGGAGACCGTGAACAACCGCACCATCGCCGTCGGCGCGCTGCTCCTGGCCGTCGCGCTCACCGGCTGCTCCTCGTCCGACAACGGCGAGGCGAGCAACAAGCCGACCCCTGCCGCCAGCAGCTCGGCGAGCACCCCGGCCGCCGAGGAGCCGAAGCAGGACATCGACGAAGCCGCCCTCGAGGAAGCCGTGCGCAACTACACCCGCGCCCTCTTCAGCGGCGATGAGAGCGGCTACGACACCCTGTCCGCCCGCTGCAAGAAGCAGATGACGAAGGCGTCGTGGGTGGGCATGGCCGAGGGCGCGCACCAGCAGTACGGCGCGCAGAAGGTGACCGACCTCAAGGTCGACCAGCTGTCTGGTGACCTCGCGCGCGTCTCCTACGGTGCGGGCAATATCCCGCAGTTCGATCGGGAGTCGCAGTCGTGGGCGCGCGAGGGCGGGACGTGGCGCTGGGACGCCTGCCCGTCCACCGGCTGACGCCCGTAGTTGCATTCTGCGCGCACCATGCCCGATCATGGGCCTCACGTCCGGCGTGCCCGGACACTGAACGCGAAACGGCCCCCACCACCACGGCGGGGGCCGTTCGCGTCCCCAGACGTCCGCGCAGGGCCCCACCCGATCGCTCACGTGCGGGTTGCTGCTGGCGCACGCCCTGCGCGGACCTGACTCCCGCTGCCCGGCGAGGCTCCCGAGGAGGGGGTCACGTAGCCGGGGCCAAGTGCTCGTGATGTTGCGTGCGCGCAGCGACCGGGCAGCGGGCCAACGTCACAGGACGGCCACACGACTTTCACGACCGCTACCCATGGCGGATGATGCCCCCTGAGCTCAACTGTCCAGGGGGGACAACATGTTCAAGAGAGACCCGGAGAAGGCCGCCCAGCGGGAAGCAAAGCGAGCCGAGAAGCGCAGGCTGCGTGAAGAGTGGAACGCCAATAGGAAGGCCGAGAAGGAAGCCCTCGCCGAATGGCGGCGCACACACCCGGCCGAGAAGACGCTCAACACCGCATGCATGCTGCGCTCGTGGCCCAGCTCCAAGTTCGGCGAGACAACGCTCGGACCCATCCTCGGCGGCCATGCCGAGTTCGTCGACGCAGGCGCACACAAGGCATGGACCGCAACCCGGCTCGTCGCCGGCGCCGCCACCCTCGGTGTCTCAGCCGCCGCCACCGGACGCAAGAACAAGGGCGCCGCAGTCATCAACGTCACGTTCGGCAACGGGGCAGCTCAGACGTACAACGTGACACCCGAGACGGCCACGCTGCGCGCCGCCAACCAGTACGTCAACGCGTTCAACGCCCTCGCCGCCCAACTGGCCGCCGAGGCAGAACAGTAGTAACCGGAGGTGGCGCCCGTGGCCAAGCGTTGGGACGGGCGCCCCTACCGCCGCCTCACCGCCGAGATCCGCCGCCGCGGTGACCCGTGCTGGCTGTGCGGCCACGACATCGACCTCACCCTCGACCCACGCTCGCCTTGGTCCTTCACCGTCGACCACATCCGCCCGCTCTCCCGCGGCGGTGACCTCCTCGACCCCGCCAACGCCCGCAGCGCGCACCGTCGGTGCAACAGCCGCAAGGGCAACCGCGTCGCACCCCGCAGCACCGGCCCGGCCTCCAGGAGGTGGTGACCATGCCTGCGCAAGCCGCCCCCTTCACCCTGCGCCTCGCTGACGGACGGGCGTGGGCCGGAGCCGAGTTCCCTGGTGGCTTCGTCTGCGTTCACCACCCCAACGAGATCAACGTGTGCACCATCGCTGCGTCGCTCGCCGCGCTGACCGAAGACCGGTCGCCCGGCGACCCGCTCCACGGTGCGCAGGTCGAGCGACACGGGTGACGGCCCATGCTGTACGTCATCTGCGGCCCGCCGGCCGCGGGCAAGTCCAGCTGGATCGCCGCCCGCGCCAAGCCCACCGACATCGTCATCGACCTCGACCGCATCGCCCTCGCACTCGCAGGCCCCGACGCCCCGTCCTGGCAGCACGACGAGGTCCTGCTGAAGGTGGCGCACCGGGCCCGGTTCGCAGCCCTCGACGAAGCCGTCAAGCACCGCGACCAGGTCGACGTCTACCTCATCCACACCATGCCTAGCGCCAAGGCCCTGGCCCGCTACCGCAGGCTCGACGCCCGGATCGTCACCGTCGACCCCGGCGAGCAGATCGTCCGGCAGCGCGTAAGGGACATGCGGGCACCAGGCATGGACGCCGTCGTGTCCCGCTGGTACCGGCAACGCAAGCGGCTCGGACCGCAGGCGGTGAGCAGGCAGGCGTCACGGGAGTGGTGACCACCACCCAGGCCGGCGCCCCGTCCCTGCCCAGGCGCCGGCCCGGCCGACACCACCACACGACCAGCCGATGACCACCGCGACCACGGCCTGAGCGGCTTCGATCCCGAGCTTGGCCGCCAGGGGGAGGGGGGGCCGTTGGCCCACGGGGATCCGGAGAGCGGGCGACCCAAACGCCCTTCGTGGTCTGTTTTGCGCGCGACCCGATCGAGCCGCTATCCCGCTGAAGCAGAGGCCAACGGAATAAGCGATGCGACCCACATGCACCCTGCGCCCCTTGTGTCAGAATTTGCAGTTTGGTTGCTCGCTTTGCTCCTAATCCGCTGATGTCAAGGCCAGCGGAATAGCGACTAGATCATGGGGGGCGTCATGGGCTTCGTCGCCGAGGCGATCGCCGCCGAGATCGTCCAGCTCGCCGTCGGCGAGCGCGCGCCCGGCCTGTCCGAGCTCGCCGAGTCGCTGGCCCGGTCCGTGGACGAGGCGGTCGACAACCCGTCGGCGAAGGCCGCGGCGGCGCGGGAGCTGCGGGCGGTGATGAAGGAGCTGCGGGCGCTGGCCCCGGTGAAGAGCGAGGGGGGTGCGCTCGATGACCTTGCTGCCAAGCGTGCGCAGCGGCGGGGAGCTTGAGCCCGCTGTCCCCGATGCCCGGGGCGCCCAGCGTCCCCGCGTCGTCACTGTCCCGCCGTTCGTGTCGAGCGCGGGGCAGGAGGCGGTGGAGCTGGCGGCCGTCGCGGGGCTGGTGCTGGACGACTGGCAGCAGTTCGTGCTGCACGTCGGCCTGGGCGAGCGGGAGGACGGCTCCTGGTCGGCGTTCGAGACGTGCGTGAACGTGCCGAGGCAGAACGGCAAGGGCGGCATCATCGAGGCCCGGGAGCTGTGGGGGCTGTTCCTCGGCGGTGAGCGGCTGATCCTGCACTCCGCGCACGAGTTCAAGACGTCCATCGAGGCGTTCCGGCGGATCGAGGCGCTCATCATGAACTGCGATGAGCTGCGGAAACGCGTCGCGCGGGTGCGGCGGACGACCGGCGAGGAAGCGATCGAGCTGCTGAGTGGGCAGCGGCTGCGCTTCCTCGCCCGGTCGGGCGGCTCCGGCCGTGGCTTCACCGGCAACTGCAACATTTTGGACGAGGCGATGATCCTCGGCGACGACGCCATGGGCGCGCTGATGCCGACTATGGCGGCCGTGAAGGACCCGCAGCTGTGGTACCTGGGCTCTGCCGGTATCGGCGGGCCGTCCATGCAGCTGGGGCGGTTGCGGCGGCGTGCTCTGGCGGCGATCGAGTCGGGGGTGCCGGATCCGTCGTTGGCGTACCTGGAGTGGAGCATCAGCCCGCATGCGCGGGAGTGCCCGACCGGCTGCACGGAGCACGACGATCCGGAGTCGCCGGTGTCGGCGGCGCGGGCGAATCCGGCGCTCGGCTACCGGCTGACGCTGGAGCACACCGAGCGGGAGCGCCTGTCCATGGGGCCGGAGGTGTTCGCGCGGGAGCGGCTCGGGGTGGGCGTGTACCCGTCGGACGGGGCGGATGCCTGGCAGGTCATCGGTGAGGACGCCTGGCGGGCCCTGGTGGACCCGGCGTCGCGTCCCGCGGACCCGGTGGCGTTCGCGATCGATGTCACGCCGGAGCGCAGTCACGCGAGCATCGGTGTGGCCGGCCTGTCCGGTGAGGCGGTGCACGTGGAGGTCGTCGACAACCGGCCCGGGGTGGGCTGGCTGGTGGAGCGGGCGAAGGAGCTGCATGAGCGGTGGGGGCCGCGCTGCTGGGTCGTGGACGGCGGCTCGGCGGCCGCGTCCCTCATCCCCGATCTGGAGGCCGCCCTCGAGTGTGAGGTCGTCAAGCCGAAGGCCCGCGAGGTCGCGGCGGCCGTCGGCCAGTTCTACGACGCGGTCACCGAGGGCCGTCTCGTGCACCTGGACCAGGCGCCGCTCGCCGTCGCCCTCGCAGGCGCCCGCAAGCGCGACCTGGGGGACGCGTGGGCGTGGGCGCGGCGCGGTGTCGACGTGGACATCAGCCCGCTGGTGGCGGTCACGTTGGCCCGCTGGGGCCTGACCAGCGATGTGGCGGAGCCGGAACCGGAGGTGGAGCCGTGGGTCGCCTACGGGTGACGAGGTGGACGCGGGCGGCCCGGGCCCGGCTGGGCTATTGGTCGGGCTGCGGGGTCCTCGCCGTCGGTGTTGGGCTCGAGTTCGGGGTGGGTGCCGGCCTCATGTCGGCGGGTGTCCTGCTGGCTGGGTCGTGTCTGCTGCTGGTGGAGACCGACGAGGACGACGACGGGAGGACGCGGTGACGAGCCTGTGGCAGCGCGCACGGCGCCCTGCGGTGTCCTCCCGGCTGGATGAGTCCTGGTCGGTCGGCGACAACGTCTACTACGGGTCAGCGCGGGTGTCGGACGGCCGGGAACGCCCCGGTCCTTACGACTTCGAGGCCGCGGTCCAGCGGATCTACAAGGCGAACGGTCCGATCTTCGCTTTGATGATGGTCCGGCAGATGGTGTTCTCCGAAGCCCGGTTCCAGTTCCGGCAGATCCGTAACGGCCGACCGGGGGATCTGTTCGGTACGGCCGCGCTGGAGCCCCTCGAGCAGCCGTGGCCGGGCGGTAGCACAGGGGATCTGCTGTCGCGGATGATTCAGGACGCGGACCTCAACGGGAACGCGTTCGTGACGCGTCTGGACGACGGCAGGCTGCGGCGGCTGCGGCCGGACTGGGTAACGATCGTGACCGGCTCACAGGAAGAGCCGTCCGCGCCCGGCGACGCGATCGACTCGGAACTGGTCGGCTACGCATACACACCGCCCACAGCGGATCCGCAGTGGCTTCTGCCGGAGCAGGTGGCGCACTTCGCTCCGATCCCCGACCCCGAGTTCTCGTTCCGCGGCATGTCCTGGCTGACGCCGGTGCTGCGGGAGATCACGGCAGACCAGGCGACGACCCGGCACAAGCTGAAGTTCTTCGAGAACGGGGCCACCCCGCAGCTGGTGGTGTCGCTGGACCCGTCGGTGACCGCCGAGAACTTCGCCAAGTTCAAGGCCGCCATGGACGCCTCCCACCAGGGCGTCGACCACGCCTACAAGACGCTGTACCTGGGCGGTGGCGCGGACGTCACCGTGGCAGGTAAGGATCTGCACCAGCTCGACTTCAAGGCGACGCAGGGCGCTGGGGAGACGCGGATGGCGGCCGCGGCCGGTGTGCCCTCCGTCATCGTCGGCTTCTCCGAGGGCCTGGCCGGGTCGTCGCTGAACGCGGGCAACTACGCCTCCTCGAGGAGACGGTTCGCTGACGGAACGATGCGGCCACTGTGGCGGAACGCTGCCGGGTCGCTCGCCGAGATCATCGACGTGCCGGCCAGCGCGGAACTCTGGTACGACGACCGCGACATCGCGTTCCTGCGGGAGGACCGCCGGGACGCGGCCGAGATCCAGGGCATTCAGTCCCGCACGATCCGCGCCCTCGTCGACGCCGGCTACGAACCGGACAGCGTCGTCGCCGCGGTCCAGGCCGAGGACTACAGCCTGCTGCGGCACTCGGGCCTGTACAGCGTGCAGCTGCAGAAGCCCGGTGGTGGTCTGCCTGCCGCCCCCAACGACTCGACTACGGAGGTGTCCTGATGGACGCGTTCATGCGGTCCTTCCCGCTGGAGGACATCCGTGTCCGTGCCGGTGGGGACGGGCGGACCGTGGAGGCCTACGCGGCCGTGTTCGACACGCCGACGGAGATCACCGACCAGGACGGGCACTACCTCGAGGTCATCGACCGCCGGGCGTTCGAACGCACCCTGCAGCAACTCGCCCCGGCCGGGTCCCGGTCAACGTGGCGGGTGGGGGTCTTCTACAACCACGGCCGCACCCTGTGGGGCACCCCGTCCGAGCGGGGGTCGATGCCGATCGGCACACCGGTGGAGGTCCGGGCCGACACCCGCGGCCTGCTCACGGTGACCCGCTACAACAAGACGGAGCTGGCCGACGAGGTCCTGGAGAACATCCGCGAGGGTGCGATCACCGGCCAGAGCTTCACGGGCCGGTTCACGCGCTCCGACCCCGGCAAGACGCCGCGCGCGGGGTGGCGCCCGGACAGCTCCGGGAAGCTGAAGACCGTCAAGCGGCAGGAGATCGCCCTGAAGGAGTACGGGCCGACTCCGTTCCCCGCCTACCCGGACGCCGCCGTGATAGGTGTCCGTGCCGAGCAGCTCGTACAGCTCCTGGGCCAGATGCCCGACGAGGAGCGCGAGCGGCTCGCCCTGATGCTTCGGACCGGCACCCCGCTGGACTCGCCCGCCGAGGGCGATCCGGAGGGCCCGCCGGCCGCTGGTGACCCCGCAGACGCGGGCCCCGCCGCCGAGGACCCGCCCGCAGGGCACTCCGTTCGGCAGAAGATCGCGTGGGCGAAGGTCCGCGCTGAGATCAAGGCCAGGAGGGCCCTGTGACCACGAAGCGAAAGAAGAAGAGCGACAAGCTCAAGGAGCAGCTGGAGGCGATCCGCTCCGAGCTCCTGGAGCTGGACGAGGTGGAGGAGCCGACCGAAGAGCAGGCCGAGCGGGCCACCGAGCTCCTGGGCGAGTTCGACACCACGCAGGAGGCGTACACCGAGCAGGTGGAGCACGAGAAGCGGGTGGAGGCCGTCCGTGCCGCCTCGCTGGTGGAGGGCGGCCAGGAGCGGTCCTCGGGCCCGGACGTACTGTTCAAGTCCCGTGTGAACCCCTACGAGGGTCTGGAGGGCGTGCGGGGCGCGAACCTGCACGACCGGACGGCGGTCGCCGACCTGCGCTCGCGTGCGCTGACCGCGATCGACGACGCGGGCGAGGAGCTGTCGGCCGACCAGCAGGAGCGGGCCGAGCGCCTGATCCGCGGCGACCGGCGCGGCCGCATCGCCCAGCACATCCTGCTCACCGGCTCCCCCGAATACGCGCGCGCCTTCGAGAGCCTCCTCGCCAACTCGGGCAACCCGGCACTCCTCGACGGCGACGAGCTGGACGCATACAAGCTGGCCGAGGCGCACCGCCGCGCGATGACCCTCACCGACGCGGCCGGCGGGTTCCTGGTGCCGTTCACCCTGGACCCGACGATCATCCTGACGAACGCGGGCTCCGCGAACCCGTTCCGTCAGATCTCCTCGGTGCGCACCATCACCACCGACACGTGGAACGGTGTCTCCTCGGCTGGTGTGACCGCCGGGTGGCTGGACGAGGCCGACGAGGTCACCGACAACTCGCCGGCGTTCGGGCAGCCGTCCATCAAGCCGGAGAAGGCCGCGGCCTGGGTGCAGGGGTCGTTCGAGGTCCTCGCCGACTCCGGATTCGCCGCCGAGGTCGGCCCGCTCCTGTCGGACGCCAAGGACAACCTGGAGGCCGCTGCCTTTGCCACTGGCGACGGCGCCGGCAAGCCGAAGGGTGTCGTCACCGCTGTCGGTGCCGTGCCCGGCTCGGTCGTGGCGTCGGCGGCCGCGCTGTCGTACACGGTCGACGACGTGTACGCGCTGGACGCAGCGCTGCCGCCCCGGCACCGGAACACGGCGAACCCGTCGTGGGTGGCGTCGAAGGCGACCATCAACGCCACCAGGCAGTTCGATGACTCCGGCGGCTCCAGCTTCTGGGCCAACCTGGGGATGGGCCAGCCGGAGCAGCTGCTCGGTGCGCCGATCTACGAGTCGTCGTCCATGTCGTCCGCGCTCACCGCGGGCGACTCGAAGCCGCTCCTGGTCGGCGACTTCCGGCAGTTCTACATCGTCGACCGGGTCGGCATGACGATGGTGTACGAGCCGCTCGTGAAGGGCGCCAACGGGCGACCGACCGGCGAGGCCGGATGGTTCTGCTACTGGCGCGTCGGTTCCGACGTCGTCAACCCGGACGCCTTCCGCCTGCTGAACATCAAGGCGGTCTGACCCCTGACAGGTGGGAGGCCCGCGCCGCTCTGGCCCGGGCCTCCCCGTCTGCCTGGAAGGAGGCAGTCATGCAGCGTGCGAAGAAGGTCATCTTCACGCCCGGGCGTCGGGTGGCGAAGGGCGAGCTGTTCGACGACGATGATCCGTTCCTCAAGGGCCGCGAGGTGCTGTTCGAGCACGTCGACGTCCCGGCGGCGTCCGTACCAGAGCCGGAGCCCGCGAAGCCGGTGGCGAAGAAGGCTGCGCCGAAGCCAGCGCCGAAGAAGACCGCGGGGTGACCCGTGGCTCTGCTGACGCTGGATGAGGCGAAAGCCCAGCTGAACGTCACCAGCGACGTCAACGACCTCGAGCTCGAGGCGTACATCGAGGCAGTCGGCCCGGTCATCGAGCGGTTCGTCGGCCCGGTGGAACCGCAGCAGATTGTGGAGACCCATGACGTGCCGCGTGACGGCGGCCGCGTCCTGGTCCTGCGCCGTCTGCCCGTCCTGTCGCTCACCTCGGTGGTGCCGCTCCTGACAAACGGCACCACCTACGACGTCAGCACGCTGGTCCTGGACAGCGACACGGGCGTCGTGCAGCGCGCCAACGGCGGATGGCTGCGAGGCCCGCTACGGGTCACCTACCAGGCCGGCCGGGCCAGCATCCCGGCGACGATCAATCTGGCGGCGCGGATGCTGGTACAGCACCTGTGGCGGACACAGAACGCGGGCCGCGGCCCGGTCCTGGCCGGCGGCGACGACTTCTCCGTCTCCGAGCCGATCCCCGGCTTCGGCTATGCGGTGCCCAACCGGGTGCTGCAACTGCTGGAGCCGTACCGACTTCCTCCAGGGGTGGCATAGATGGGCTCGCGTGTACCCGAGGTCATCGACGCGCTGGTGGCGCTCGGCGCGGCCGACACGGCCCTGGCCGAGGTGCAGGTGTCGGACGGGCCAGAGGTCACCGAGACGAGCGCACCGGACTGGCTGGTCATCGGATTTGACGGCGACCCCAACGGCGATTTCCAGGCCGCGAACACCGTGGGCGGCTGGACCGACTTCGGCACCGGCCGCGAGGAACAGTTCCAGATCACCGTGGCGGCAATTGCTTCACGGGGTGACACCGACGTGCGGGCCGCCCGGGCGCGGGCGTATGAGATCGGCGGCCGGGTGGAGGCGTGGCTGCGCGCGGACCCGAGCATCGGGCTCGGGCGCGGCCAGGTCGAGGCCGCGATCGAGGCCAGCCAGTTGACGCAGGACCAGACGAGCCAGGGCGTACAGGCGGTGCTGCTGCTGACGATGGCTGGCCGCGCCTTCACGTAGGAGAGGGGAGCCGCGCCATGGTGCGGATGCGGCACGAGGGTGTCGAGCAGGAGATCGAGGTCGCGGAGATCTCGGTGACGCAGTACGAGCGGTCGGGCTGGCAGGTCGTCGTCGACGACGGCCGGGCGATCGGGACCAAGGGCACGGCGAAGAGCCGGCAGACCGAAGGGAATGAGAGCTGATGGCGACTTCGATCCAGGCGTCGACCCGGTACTACCGGCGTGGCGTCACGAAGGTGCTGTGGGTGCCGACGATCGCGAACCTGAACAGCCCGACGCGGGCGGAGCTGGACGCGGGTACGGCGCTGGAGGGTGAGACCGGCGCGATGGCTGGCTGGCAGACCACATCGGCGACCGTGCCGACTCCGGCCCTCGGCTCCCGTTTCACGCCGGTGGTGGGCGGCGAGATCACCGCGTCTGATTCCTCGCTCACGTTCTGGGCGAGCAAGGACGGCGACGACGTCCGCACGCTGCTGGTCCGCGAGGCTGTGGGCAACATCGTGTGGATGGACGAGGGCGACGTCGACGGCCAGACCATGGACGTCTACCCGGTGACGGTCACCTCGCAGGCCAAGGTGCGCGAGCTCGACACCGCGGCGCAGATCATGTGCCAGTTCGCGATCACCAGCGAGCCCAGCGAGAACGTGACGATCCCGGCTGCGGCGGGCGGCTGAGCAATGGCCGGGTCGGTTCGGATCCTGGGCACTGGCCAACTGCTGACGCTCAGTCGGCGGATGCGGTCGGCGGGCGGCCCGCGGCTGCGGGCCAACTTCGCCCGCCGCATCCGGCGGGCCGCCGAGCCGCTGCACAAGGACCTGCAGAAGGCGGTGCAAACGCTGCCCCTGCAGTCCGAAGGACGGAAGCGAAAGCGGGACGGCCGCATGCCGCACGGGGGCCCGTCGCCGACGACCCGCCCGTTCCGGCAGATGCTCGCTGACAGCGTCCGGCTGTCCGTGAGGACATCAAGCAATCCGGGCGCGCGTATCTGGATCGATCGGAGCCGGATCGAACCGAAGGCCCGGAACGTGCTGAACCAGATCAACCAGACCGGTCGGCTGCGGCACCCGGTGTTCGGCAACCGCAGGCGCTGGGCGAACCAGCGGTCCGAGGCGGGTTGGTGGTCGCGCAGGGTGCAGGCCGGTACTCCCCGGATGCAGGCCGAAGTGGAGCGGGTTCTGCGCGATGTGCGCCGGGACCTCCAGTGAGAGAAGGGCACAGATGATCATCACGTATGTCGGGGATGACGGCGGCACGGAGCGCTGGTCGACGGAGGACCTGTCGGCGCTCGAGGCGGCCGCTGTCGAGGAGGCCGTGGGCGGGGACATCCCGTGGCGCGGCATCGAGAACCTGCTGCGGGCGCAGGACGTCACCGCCCTGCGGGCCGTGCTGTGGGCGTTCCGCCGGCGGGAGAACAAGGACCTCGAGTTCTCGACGTTCGACGTACCCAACTGGAAGCGCAGGCTGAAGGCGCGCATCGAACGTAGCGAGCTCGACGACGTGTTCGCCAACGCGATGCGGCAGGCCCTCGAGAAGAACGAGGACTCCCTGATCGACGCGATGCTGCCCGACCTGCGCAACCTAGCCGAGGACCCGGACGACGTCGACCGAGCGCTCGACGCTCTGGGAAAAGGCCACTTGACGCGCCGCCAGAGGGCATCCGAGGGCTGATCACCGAGTACCGGTGGCTGCTCGCCCACCTGCTGCACATCCGACCGTGGGAGATCGGTCGGCTGTCCGCCGATGAGCTGGAGTCGGCGGTGGCCTGGATCCAGCACTACGCCGCCACACGATGACGAGGGGGTGAGCCGTCATGGCTGAGCGTCTCACCTTCACTTTGGCGGGTCGCGATGAACTGTCCAGGGTCCTGAACGGGACCGCCGACAGCGCGGACAGGCTGCGGCTGCGGATGGCCGGCATCACCGCCGACAGCGACGGCCAGCTCCGCGACCTGCAGGGCCGGTTCGTGTCGGTGGACGAGGCCCAGCGGAGGCTCGGCGACCGGACGGACATCGTCCGGCGCCGCTTCACCGCGCTGTCCGGCGAAGCGGACAAGCTCGGCGACGCGATCAAGGCCAACCTCATCAGCCTGGCGCCGGCGGCGATCCCCGCAACCGCAGGACTGGCCGGGTCGGCGGCCGCGCTCGCCGGCCAGTTCGGTGCGGTCGCCGTGGCGGCCGGCGTCTACGCCCTGGCGCTCGGCCCGCAGATCGGCAAGATCGGCGAGGCCCGGGACGCGCAGGAGAAGTACGAGCAGGCCGTGGCCGCCTCCGGGCGGGGCAGCCAGGAAGCAGCCAAGGCGCAGCAGGAGTACCAGCGGCAGCTCGCGACGATGCCGCCCGCCACCCGCGAGGCGGCCGTCGCCGTCGGCCTGCTCGCGGACGGCTTCGAGGACTGGTCCGACTCGCTGGCCGGTGACGTCATGGGCCCGTTCGTTAAGGGCGTCGCCGTCACCAACCGCCTGCTGCCCGAGACGACGGGCCTGGTCAAGGGCGCATCCACGCAGTTCGACCGACTGATCACCCTGGCGGGCGGGGCGATCAACACACCGGGTTTCGACCGGCTGAACAACCGGTTCACCGACTTCACCGAGCGGACCATGCGCCGCGGCGTGGACCAGCTGACCGTGTTCCTGGACAAGCTCAGCCGCGGCGAGTACGACGGCGGCGGCCTGGCCGCGTTCTTCGACTACGCCAAGGAGAACGGGCCCCTCGTCTGGGACACGCTGGAGAACGTCGGCGAAGCCCTGATCACCGTGCTCGAAGCGGGCAGCGGTGTCGGTGTCGGCATGCTCGACGTCATCAACGCCCTGTCCGGGATCGTGTCTGCGGTGCCGCCGGACGCGATCGCCCTGCTGCTGCAGCTGGCCATCGCCATCAAGGCGGTCAAGCTCGCCGCGGCCGCCGGCGGCGCGGCGCCGGCGGCCGCGGCCGCGCTCGCTGTGCAGATCGGTGCGATGCGCGCGGCGGCGGCTGGTGCGCCCGGGCCGCTCGCTGCGACCAGCGCGGCGATCGCCACGCTGGGCCGTACCGCGAAACTCGCCATCGCCGGTACCGGCATCGGCCTGCTGGTGATCGCTCTGGCGGAGCTGTCGCAGTCAGGGCGTAGCACCGCGCCGGACGTGGACAAGCTGACCACGTCGTTGGGAGAGCTCGGCCGGACCGGCAAGGCCACCGGGTACGTGGCCGAGCAGTTCGGCAAGGACTTCGGGAAGCTGCGCGAGCAGATCCAGAAGGTCATCGACCCCAGCGTGGCCGACAGCATCGACAACTGGGGCGCCGACATCACGAACGGGATGCTGGACGCCAGTGACTCCATGGAGGAGTTCACCGCGAGCATGGAGTCGATCGACCAGGGGCTCGCCGACCTGGTCAGCGGCGGCAAGGCCGAGCAGGCAGCGGCCGCAGTCAAGGCCATGACCAAGGGCATGAACGCCGAGCAGGTCGCGAAGTTCACGGGCGAGCTCGACAAGTACAAGGAGGCGCTGGCCGCGCAGGCGTTCGAGCAGAAGATCGCCGCCCAGAGTATGGGCGTCTTCGGCGACCAGGCCATCAAGGTGCAGCAGCAGCTCGACGCGCAGGCCCAGAGCGCCGAGGGTTTGCGGCAGAGCATCATGGCGCTCAACGACGCCAACCGGTCTGCCTACGACTCAGAGATCCAGTTCGAGGCGTCCATCGACGCGCTCACCGAAGCGTTCAAGGAGAACGGGGCGACGCTCGACATCAGCTCCGAGGCTGGCCGGAAGAACGGCCAGGCCATGTCGGCGGCCGCGAAGGCTCACGACGAGATGATGGCGGCCGGCCTGGCGGCTGGCGACTCCCTCAGCTCGATGACGAAGAAGTCCGACCAGCTGCGGGGCGAGATGCTGCGGCTGGCCGAGAGCACGGGCATGACGGACGCCCAGGCCCGCGAGTACGTGAACACATTGCTCGGCACGCCCGGTGAGATCAAGACCGCGGTGAAGCTCGAGCGGCAGGACGCCATGACCGGCCTGCGCGCCGTGCAGGACGAGATCCGCAAGACCCCTGGGGCGAAGAGCGTCACGGTGGAGACGCTCAACGCCGCGGCGATCAAAGCGCTCGAGGCCGTCGGGCTGAAGACCCGCCAGCTGCCGGACGGCAGGACCGAAGTCTTCACGAAGAACGGCGGCGCCATCAGCAACATCGCCGCCGTGCGGCGCGCGCTGGACAGCCTCGACGGGAAGACGGCGCACACGTACACGACGCACCACGTCACCACGGTGCGGCGGGAGATCGCCGCGGCCAACACGTCCGGGCGGCCGCAGCAGGGTGAGGGTGGCTACTCCAAGTACGCCACTGGCGGCCCGGTCATTCCTGGCTTCCCTGGAGGTGGCCTGCTGCTGGGGCCAGGCACCAGCATGTCGGACTCCATTCCGATCTGGGCGTCCACCGGCGAGTACATCGTGAAGGCCGCGAGCGTGGCCAGGTACGGCGTGGCCTTCATGGACGCGCTGAACGAAGGGCGTCTTCCGGCGGGCCGCGCGGTCCGGCCCGGCATGCCTGCCCCCGCACCTGCGGCCACCGCCGGTACGGGCTCAGGGTCGCAAGTGACGTACATCGTCAACCCTCGGAAGTCCGTCATCGACATCAACGACCTGCGGCTGATCCAGCGGCAGGAAGAAGCTCGGCAGCGTGTGGGGAGGCCAGGCTAAATGCCCCTGATCACAGCCCCGGTCATCGCTCCAGAGGTGCCGGACGTCCCGCCGCCGATCGAGATACCGGAGATCGGCTACGCGTCGATCACGTACATCGACCCGGCCGGCGGGCGGTGGCCGATGACCGACCTGAGCGCGGACTGGTACACGCTCGCCGAGGGGGTGTCGGGTCTGGGGGCGGCACCGTATGTGCTGACGTCAGACCCGCACCCGCGCGGCGGCGCGCGGGTGCGGCATGTCCAGCCGCAGGCCCGCACCATCGTGTGGCCGCTGCTGGTCAAGGGCGCCGACCACATGGCCTTCACGGAGAACTGGCGGGCGGTGGGCCACGCGTTCACCCGGACGCTGCGGCCGGGCCCGGGCGGCCGGCCTGTCTCGCCGGGGATGCTCGAGGTGGCCCGCCCGGACGGCACCGCCCGCCGCATCGAGGTCGTCTACGCCGAGGGCTGGGACGGCCGTGGCCAGGTCGCGACCGGCATCACCTGGGACAGTGCGGTCCTCACCCTGTTCTGCGAGGACCCGTACTGGGTGGACGTCGTGCCGCAGACCGTGCACCGGGAGACCGGCACGCAGGTCGACTACCTGGTGCCCTACCCGTCCGTCTCCAGCTCCCAGGTGCTGGGCGCCACCACGGTGACCAACCCGGGCTCCGTCGACGTCTGGCCGACCTGGCGCATCACCGGCCCAGCGACGTCGATCACGTTCACCCGCAACGACACCGGCGCCCGCTTCACCCTCGACATGACCGACACCGTGCACGGTGCACTCCTCGCCGGGGAGACCGTCACCATCTCCACCGACCCGCCGCGCGCCCGATCCGCCACCGACGAGAACCTGATGACCGGCCTGAACTGGCCGGCGGCCGTGCTGTGGTCCCTCCCCCCGGGCAGAACGCCGGTGACCTTCCAACTGAACGGCGCCGAGGAGGGGTCAGCCGTGGACCTCACGTACTACCCGAGGTACGAGACCGCATGACGATCCAACTGCTGGTCACCGACCGGAACCTGAACTGGCTCGGTGACCCGCTCTCCGACTGGACCGACCTTAAGTGCGACCTCAACTTCAACAAGCCAGCCGCGGGCCAGGTCACGCTCCCAGCCTGGCCGGAGCACATGGAGCTGCTGCAGCCCGGCAACCGCCTGGTCGTCATCCGGGACGGAGCGATCTGGTGCGCGGGCCCGCTGGAGGAACCGCAGGATTACACCTGGGACCTCGAGTCCGATGCTGATCCCGGCACGGTCACCGTGCGCTTCAGCGACGACCTGGCCAGGATCGCCGGGTACCTCACCTACCCCAACCCTGCGGTGGCCTTCGGGGCGCAGACCACGACGTCGGATGCGCGGTGGATCCGCAGGGCTGTCAACGCCGAGCTCATCATCCGGTCCCTCATCGAGGAGAACTGCGGGCCGTCCGCGCTGGCGGCCCGCCGCATCGAGCAGCTGGTCCTCGACACGGTCGCCGGGGTCGGCACCCTCCGCTCCCTCACCACCCGGTTCGAGCCGCTCCTGGACGCCTGCCGTACCGCCGCCGCGTGGAACCGGCTCGGTTTCCGCACCCGCCAGGTCGGCAACGAGATCCGGTTCGGCGTGTATCAGCCGGCCAACCGCACTGGCACGGCCCGCTTCTCCCACGGCCTGGGCAACCTGCGCCGCGTCGCCTTCACCCTGGGCGCACCGCTCGCGACCAGCGAGCTGGTGCAGGGCGGCAACGACCCAAAACAGCAGGCGCCCTCGGGGGACCCGTCCAACGAGCGCGTGTACGTGGAGGTCACCTCCGGCGCGGCCGCGGACTGGTACCGGGTGGAGCGGCTCATCGAGGAGTCCGGCAAGGACGACACCGACGGCGAACTCACCCAGGCCGGGACGCTCGCCCTCGGCACCGACAACCCACAGGCCTCACTGTCCACCGAGACGGTGGACACGGAGGACCTACAGGCCGGCCGCGACTACGACCTCGGCGACAGGGTCACGGTCGTCCTGCCGACCGGCCTGGAGATCGCAGACGTCGTGCAGACGATCCGCCTCACCGCCAGCCCTGACGAAGGCGAGCTGGTCACCAGCGTGATCGGCAACAGCGACAAGACCACCACGACGGCAACGGTGCGCACCGTGCGGGACCTGGCCCGCCGCCTCGGACGACTGGAAGCGAGGTAACGATGGCGCAGAGTTCATGGCCGGACCCGGCCACCAACAGGGTGGTCACCGACGTCCAACACGAGCTGCTGGCGGCGAGGTTCAGCGACAACGGCGTCTACGGCAACCCGGCCGAGCCCGCGGTCGTGACGGCCGGGGTGGGCCTGACCGTGCAGGTCCGTGCCGACGTGAACGCCAGCGTGCGCGGGCACGGTTGGACGTCCGGCAGCACCGGCGTCACCCTCGCCATCGCCCCCAACAGCAGCGGCAAGACCCGCATCGACCGGATCGTGCTGCGGCTCTCCAGGACCTCGTGGACGGTGCGCGCCGTGGTCCTGCAGGGCACCCCTGGGGACGGCCCGCCCACCCTGACGACCGGCGAAGGCTTCAACAGCTTCGAGGTTCTCCTCGCGAACGTCAGCGTTCTCAACGGGGCCAACAGCGTGACCGTGACCCGCGGGGAGCGGTACGTCGGGTCCCGCATCCGGCCCACCAGGTCCACCGCGCTCACGGACCCGAACCCTCAGCTGGCAGACGTCAAGTGGGAGACGGACACCCAGCAGCTGCTGCTGTACGACGGCAACACCGACCGCACCATCTACTCCGATTCCGGTGAGATCAATGTGGGCTCGCCGCTGTCGGCGTGGAGCAGCAACGCGCAGCACATCCTGCAAGAACGGAACGGGTCGGTGCATCTGCGGCTGGGCAGCTGGACGCGGGAGGCGGGCACGCTGGGCGCCACCACCGAGTCCCGCCTGCCGGTGCTGATCCCCGCCAGGTACCGGCACCCGACCCGGGACCAGTACGGCCTGGCCTACGTCACTGGAGTCGAGATCGCGAGGTTCATCATCTACTCGGGAAACACCAGCCGGGCTGGCCAGATATGGCTGACCAACAAACCGGCCATCGCCAAGGGGCAGAACGTGCTGCCCATGTCCGGCATCAGTTGGGTGGTGTGACATGGCGCGGCACGAGTACGGGCGCGGCATGGCGGACTACGTGGTCCAGCCCACCGACGGACTGTGGGGAGTCGCCCCGGGGGCGATCATCACGTTCTGGGACGACCCCGACGTGGGCACCCAGTACACCGACCTGCTGGACGCATCCGGCGCCGCGGTCACCCAGATCACCGCCGACGAGCACGGGTTCATCCCCGGCTTCCAGGGACCGGACTCGGTCACCGGGATGTGGGCGGACGCGGGCGGCGAGTCACGGGCTTGGATGGAGGCGCGCAACGCGGGCGACAGCGGCGAGGCGGCGGCCGGTTCGGTGCGCGACTGGCTGAACGTCAGGGACTACGGAGCGGCGGGCGACAACGTCAACGACGACACTGCGGCGATCCAGGCCGCGCTCGCCGCGTGCCCGATGGGCGGCATCGTCTACCTGCCCGCCGGCGCCTACCGCACCAGCGCCCCGCTGACGATCCCCCCGGCCGTGACCCTCATGGGCACGCACGCCAACTTCATGGCGGTGGTCGGACTGGTCGACCCGCCGTGCTACATCAAGCCCCTGGCATCGTTCGTGGGGGACGCGGTCGTCAAGTTCCTGGACCAGGCCGAGGGCGGCTACTCCACCATCTCGGCCGAGCACCGCATCCTGAGCGTGATGATCGACGGATCGGCGGTCACCGCCCCGGGCCTGGACGGAATCCTCGCCAAGGGCAACATCCAGAACGTCGGGCTGCGCGACGTCACGATCCGCAAGGTCACCGGTGCGGGCATCAACACCCAGTTCAACGCGGGGTTCTTCCCCTACTCGTGGCGCTGTCACCGGGTGATGGTCGACAACTGTGGCTGGCACGGGTTCGCCGTGCAGGTGATGACGGACATCACCCTCGTCGACTGCCAGGCCATCGGTAACGGGGCCAACGGCTTCGAGATCAACAACGCCGCCAACAGCCAGATGATCGGCTGCCGTGCTGAGTGGAACGGCAACAACGGCGTCCACATCACCGGCGACTGGGCAACCGGCACCGGCTCCGGGGGCATGCTGATCGGCGACTGCAGCACCGACAGGAACGGTTTCAACGGCGTCCTGATCGACGCGGCCGGCAACCCGCCGATCCAGATCGAGAACCTGCACACCCGTCGCGACGGCCGCAACGACGGCGCGGGTGGCGGCGGGTACGCAGGTCTCGCCTGCGACGGCGCCACTGTGCCGGTCCTGGTCGGCATGGTCACCTGCTACCCGGGCACCGACGACGACGGCACACAGCAGAACAGCCCGCAGTACGGGGCCCGGTTCACCGACTGCACCTACGTGTCCGTCGCCTCCGGGTTCCTGCACGCCAACGAAGCTGGCTGGTCCGACGGCGGCGGCAACGGAGTGCTGCGCCGCGGCCTGAACATCGCCGAACGCACCGGCACCACCGCAGCCCCCGTCGACGCATTCGCCCCGCCCACCGACGTGGCCGGGAACCTGAACGTGGGCGGCTACGCTGCGCTCGCGTCCGGGCAGTCGGGCGGGCAGTGGAACATCTGGGACGGGCAGGCGAAGGCCCTGAACCTCGGGTCGGCCGGCGGCGGCATCGCGATCGCTGAAGGCGCCAACGCCCGCATGGGTGTCGCCACCCTGGCGGCCGGGACGGTGACCGTCGCCAACACGAGCGTCACGGCGACGACTCGCGTGGCCGTGTTCCGGCAGGCCGCGGGCGGCACCCTCGGGCACCTTTCCGCCGCCTCTGACCCGGGTATCGGCTTCACCATCACCTCGGACAGCGCGGCCGACACGTCGACCGTCGCCTACGTCCTGTTCGAGCCCGCGTAATCTCTGGAGGTCTCATGGCCACACCCCTGTCTGCGTCCGCGTTCCTCAAGGCGCTGCGCACCGAGGGCCTGACCGTCGTCGAGGTCGGCGACTGGCGCGACCACAACCGCAACCACAAGGGCCCCTGGGGTCCGGTGCACGGCGTGATGATCCACCACACCGTCACCTGGGGCTCGGCTCGCACGGTCGACATCTGCCGCATCGGCTACGCGGGCCTGCCCGGCCCGCTGTGCCACGGCGTCATCACCAAGGACGGCCGGGTCCACCTCGTCGGCTACGGCCGCGCCAACCACGCGGGCCTGGGCGACGACGACGTCCTCCGGGCGGTCATCGCCGAACGGACCCTGCCCAGCGACAACGAGGCCAACACCGACGGCAACCGGCACTTCTACGGCTTCGAGTGCGAGAACCTCGGCGACGGCGACGACCCCTGGCCGGACGTCCAGGTCGAGGCGATCGTCCGCGCGTCCGCCGCGCTGGTGCGGGCGCACGGCTGGGGCAAGGACGGCGACACCTCCGTCATCGGCCACGCCGAGTGGCAGCCCGGGAAGATCGACCCGCGCGGCGTCTCCATGAACGGTATCCGCCGGCGCGTCGCCGAGCGGCTCCAGCATCCCGCCAGCTGGTCACGCGGCAGCACCAGCACCTACACCGTGCGGAAGGGCGACACCCTGTGGTCCATCGCCGCCGCCAAGCTCGGCAACGGCGCCCGCTGGCGGGAGATCGCCAGCCTCAACAAGCTCGCCGACGCCGACGCGATCGTGCCCGGCCAGAAGCTCAAGCTCCCCAAGAAGTGAGGTAGCCCCATGCGGATCTCAAAGATGTGGAAGGCGATCGTCGCCGCGGCGGCCGCGGGCACCGGCTCCCTGTCCGTCGCGGTCACCGACGACGTCGTCACCGCTGCCGAGGGTTGGGCGGCCGGCCTCGCGGTCCTGGCCGCGCTCGGCTTCACCTGGGCCGTGCCCAACCGGCAGGCCCTCGAGGACTCCTGATGACGTCCCCCGACCCGGGCGTGTACATCAGCCCGGCGCAGACGTACCAGGAGGTGAGGGATCTGGCCAAAGCGGTTGGCCGCATCGAGGTCAAGCTCGACAGTGTCCTCGACGAGACCAAGGACATCCGCTCGGACATGCACGACCACGAGCTGAGGATCCGCACCCTCGAACGGGCCCGCTGGCCCCTGCCGACCCTCGGCGTTCTCGCCGGTGTCGCCGGGGCGGCCACGGGCGCGATAGCCCTCTTCGTCAGATAACTACGGCCCCGCTCTCCTTCGGGAGGGCGGGGCCACTTTCGTCATGCCCGAGACGCTTTACGCCTAAGTGTCAGTGCCGAACCGTAATATGAGTACGCGTCACCCACATGGGTGATGCCCAGACATAGCTATGCCCCCGCGCGGTATAGGGCCGCCGGGGGCGTGGCACCAGCAGGAGGTAACAGCTCCATGGTGCGGAAAGACTCTATCGCGCCCGATCCCGTAAGCCACGGCCACGCGTCGTTCTTCACCGGATCTCCTCGGTGACGGCCAGCGAGCGCCGCCGCTTCAACTCGGCTGAACGCGTCGCCCTCTACCTTGCAGCCGACGGCAACTGCCAGCGCTGCGGGACCCCACTCGAACCCGGCTGGCACGGAGACCACATCGAGCCGTACTCGGCTGGCGGGCCCACCGATGTCACCAACGGACAAGCCCTCTGCCCCACCTGCAACCTCAAGAAAGGTTCCACCGCCTCCATGGATCTGCGTGTCTGGCAGGACGAAGCCCTCACCCGTTTCCTGAAGAACAACGACGACTTCCTTGCTGTAGCGACACCAGGTGCCGGTAAGACGACCTTCGCCATCGTGGCAGCCCAGAAACTCATCCAGCGTGCCGACATTCAGAAGATCATCGTGGTTGTTCCGACAGCTCACCTGCGGGAGCAGTGGGCGCAGGCCGCGAGCGGCTTCGGTGTGCAGCTCGACTACAAGTTCGCGAACAGCAACACCACGCTGGCCCGCGACTTCGACGGGGTCGTTGTCACGTACGCAACGATCGCGGCACAGCCTCTCCTGTGGAAGCGCATGACGGCCAGCAAGCGCACCCTCGTCGTCCTGGACGAGGTCCACCACGCCGGCGAGGACGAGCACCTGTCCTGGGGGCCCGCGCTCAAGGAAGCATTCGGGGGCGCGGCCCGCCGCCTGCTGCTGTCCGGGACCCCGTTCCGCTCCGATGGGCGAGCGATCCCGTTCGTCACCTACGACGAACAGCGCAAGTGTGTTCCGAGCTACAACTACGACTACGGCACCGCGCTCGCGGACCGCACCGTCGTGCGCCCCATCGCCTTCCCCGCGCTGGACGGCAACGTCCGATGGAGGGACGCCGGAGCGATCGTCTCCACCGACCTTGCGGAGACCGACGAAACCACTCTGGCCAACGCGATGCGGTCGGCGTTCGACCCGGACGGCAAGTGGATCGGTTCCGTGCTGCGCCGTGCCAACGAGGAGCTGACGATCCTTCGCGAGGAGGTACCGGACGCCGGCGGCCTGGTCATCGCCGCCGACCAGTACAAGGCCCGGAGGTATGCCGCGATCCTCGACAAGATAACCGGCGAGAAGACCACCGTGGCCATCTCGGACGACCCGGACGCCTCGCAGCACATCACGGCGTTCTCCAAGGCGTCCTCGAGGTGGATCGTTGCCGTGCAGATGGTCTCCGAAGGCGTGGACATCAAGCGTCTCGCCGTGGGTGTCTACGCCTCACGGACCAAGACGGAGATGTTCTTCCGCCAGGTCGTCGGCCGCTTCGTGCGTATGCGCTCGGCTGAAGACGAGACCACGGCCACGCTGTTCATCCCCTCCATCCAGCCGCTGCTGAAGTACGCACAGGACATCGAACGCACCGTCGACGCGGTCCTGTCCGAGCAGATGAAGAAGGCGCGGCAGCCCCGCGACGGCAACGCCTCGGGGATGCTCGAACTGGACCTGGTCCAGCCCATCGACTCGTCGGAGGCGCTGCACCACTCCACGGTCTTCGGCGGGGAGTCGTTCACCGAGGACGAACTGCTCCGCGCGAAGAACTACGCGCAGGACGCCGGGATGCCGGCCAGCGTGACGCCGGCCCAGGTGGCGACCATCATCCGCAGGGCGACGGGCGGAAAACTCCTCACCACCGCCAAGATCCCCGCTTCGACTGTGCCCGCGGACGAGGCTCCGCTCACCGAACAGAAGACCGACACCCGCCGCGTCATCAAGCGCCTCGTTGGCCAGCTCAGCCGCGCTACGGGCACGCCCTACGCGCACATTCATGGAGACCTGAACAGGGTGTGTCAGGACACGGCAGCAACGGCGACACTCGAGTCGCTGAACAGGCGGGTAGAGCTGCTGGAGAAGAAGCTGCGGAGCCTGGCATGAGTACGGCGAGTGCGAATGCGGTCCTCGTCGAGGCGCTCGGCTCGTCGCTGCGCCGCGGCGGCAACGCCCTCGAGGACGTGCCGGCTCTGGTGAAGCGTGTCCTGCGCGAGGAGGCGTGGCGGGAGTACGTCACGCCGCGCGGTGAGGTGATCCAGCACGATAGGTTCGCTGACTTCATCACCACGCCACCGACAGCTGGGCTCGGCGCCTCGGTAGACCTAGTACGGCGGATTGTGCTGCCCGACCCGGAAGCGCTGGATCTCCTGGACCAGGCCATCGTGGGGAGGCAGGGCGAGCGCACAGACCTCGTTTCTAATAGAAACGAAGTTCCCCGCCCGGTGGGCACCACAAAGGCTGCGGCCCTCCGCAAGCTCCGCAAAGACAAGCCCGAGCTGCACGCCGATGTCCTCGCCGGACGGCTCTCAGCACACGCCGCCATGATCCAGGCGGGATTCCGGCCCAAAACCGTGAGTGTCCCCGTCGATCGGCCGGAAACCGTTGCACGGACACTCCGGAAGAACCTCGCTCCGGAGGATCTCGCAGAGCTGGTCCGTCTGCTCAGCGAGAAGCAGTAGATGCCCCCTCCAGGCCGCCGCCTGACCGTCTCTGGCACCACGGTCCCCACCGCCTTCGGGTGGTGGGGGCGTTTTCGTCTGCCATGCTGTGGCGGATTCCGGATGGGGAGGATGCGATGACCGATACGCCGCTGACGCAGAAGCAGGCGCTTGCCGCGGTGATTCAGGCTCTGGGTGGCTCGTGGGACACGCAGCGTGCCGTACTGGCGCTGCGTGTGGCCGAACATGAGGCGAAGGATCAAGAGGCTGCAGAGAAGGCGGCCCGCACCAATCTCCGTGCCCTGGCCGACGACGGTCTCATCCAGAGGCCGGATCCGGGCGAGGCCGTGTACCGGCTGGCGTGACCGGCACACAACAGGCCCCTGCACGGCCCCCACCGCCTTCGGGCGGTGGGGGCCATTTCGTCATGTCTGGGGTGAGTCGACGACGAAGGAGCCCTTGCCGCGCACTGTGTGGATCAAGCCGCGTTCGACGAGCAGTTGCACCGCCGCCCGCGCGGTCGGCCGGGATACCCCGAACTCGTCAACGATCCCAGCCTCCGACGGGATGCGCCGGCGCGGCAGGTAGGTGCCGTCGGCGATGCGGGCAGCGAGGACCGCGGCGATCTGCTCGTACAGAGGCTCGGGCCCGTCGAGATCCACGGTCATATATCGACCGTAGGAGGCATACGACGATGCTTCTCGTCGTGTGACGTCACCTGACAACACCTGACAAGTGGCGTAGCTTCGGCACAGTGAAGACCCCCGCAGCCTGGCCGGGCTCGGGGGCGTGGACGACGCTGCGAGGAGCATCGCCATGTCGGAGACTACGCACCCCATCGCCTTACGGACAGACAGAGCCCTGCTGCTGCCACTGCCCGAGGCCTCCACCCTGTCTGACGCCCAGCGCCGCGGCGCCGCCTGCGCCTGGTGCCGTATCCCTCTCACCACCGAGACGGCGCGCGACGCAGGCGAGCGCCCGGCGGCCGACGGCACCCGCATCTGGCCCCGCGGCTGCGCTCCCTGCGCCGGCCGGGCCGCCTACCGGCTGCTCCTCGACCACGCCCCCGCCTGCGCACGCTGCCAGACGGACCCCACCTGCCCGGTCGCCGTCGCCGCACAGCGCCTCATCAAGGAGGGCGGGCTGTGACCACGCCGAAGGACACGATGGAGGCCGCGCCGCTCCTGGGCCTGCCGCTCCCCGACCCGGCGCCCGCACTCGGCTGCACCGACTGCCAGCGCTGGGCCCGCCAGAGGGAGACCGCCCGCACCAAGGGTGACGGCACGTGGGTCTCCGACTGCAACGTCCGCATCCGCCGCTGCACCCACTGACCCCCGCCCGCCCCGACGCTCCCCCGTGCTCTGGAATGGGCGGGAGCCGCGGCCCCGACCGGTACGCCGATGCCGGTCGGGGCCGCATCCATGCCTGACCGTTGTGGCGTGCGGGGGAGTGCGAGACAATGGAATCAGCGCAGGTCAGACCTCACGCAGCCCGAGGGGATTGCGTGAGCGGTGCGTGAGCGGGGGTCCCCACGGGGGCCGGAATCCTCGGAGTGAGCCAGAGTCTCAGCCACTCGCCACCTGGGATTATCGGAGTGACTGGAGTGAGCCAGAGTGACCCGGAGCAATACCTAGCGACTCATAATCCGTCGGCCGTGGGTTCGAGTCCCACCCGCCCCACCATGTAGGCCCCTGACCTGACCTCCTAATGAGGTTGTCAAGCCGCAGAGGTGACGGGGACGGCAGGGTCGTAGCACCGTCCGTCAC